>JBFGEI010000181.1:0-6414 GCA_041580155.1 Limimaricola sp. | reverse complement strand
GCCACCGGTCTTGTATTTGGCGTCGTAATCGTACCAGCCGTCGGTGATGATGTCGGTCACGCTCAGCGCCCGGTCGCCCATCACCGCCGTCGTCAGCTCGCGGCCCGGCAGGTAGGTCTCGACCATCACCGTCTCGGGCATCGACGCGGAAAGCTGCGGCGGCGCGTTGGCGCCCTCGGTGACGATGTAGACGCCGACGCTGGAGCCTTCGTTGTTCGGCTTGACCACGTAGGGCGGCGGCAGCACATGCGCGGCCATCACCTCGGCCTTGCTGGCCAGACGGCTTTCGGCCACCGGCAGCCCGGCGGCGCGGAACGCGGCTTTCGAGGCTTCCTTGTCCATCGCCAGCGCCGAGGCCAGCACGCCCGAATGGGTGTAGGGAATCCGCAGCCATTCGAGCAGGCCCTGGACGCAGCCGTCCTCGCCCATCCGGCCGTGCAGCGCGTTGAACACCACATCGGGAGCATGAACGGCCAACTGCGCGGCAAGATCGTTGCCGGCGTCAAGCGCGACCACTTCGTAACCTGCCCGTACCAAGGCCGCTGCGCATTCGCGCCCGGACGACAGCGACACCTCGCGTTCGGCCGAGGGCCCGCCCATCACGACGACGACCTTGGGGTTTGCCCTGCTCGACATTCCCGATTGTCCCATTCGCGGACCACTGGATGGTCCGTCATTATATTAGGCCCCTTGCCCGGGCCGAACCCCTTAAGAGGGAGTAATCAACGATTATCAGGCGGCCGGGGTTCCGACGCGCATGATTTCCCACTCTAGCGTTATGCCGGATCGATCGTAAACCCTTTTCCGAACCTGCTCGCCCAGCGCCTCCAGGTCGGCTGCCGTGGCGTTTCCGGAATTCGTCAGGAAATTCGGGTGCTTGTCGTTCATCACCGCGCCGCCGAGCCTGGCGCCGCGCAGCCCGGCATCGTCGATCACCTTCCAGGCCTTGAGATCGTGGCTGTCGTCGGCCCGGCCGGTCGAGGAAAACCCGGCAGGGTTGCGGAAGGTCGACCCGGCGGTGCGGTCGCGGGTCGGCTGGCTGGCGTCGCGCCGGGCGATCTGGTCGGCCATCCGCGCCTCGAGCGCCGCCGGATCGCCGCCGGCGGTCTCGAGCACCGCCTCGACGATCACCGCGCCCTCGGGCAGCGTGCTGCTCCGGTAGCCAAGCTGCAGGTCGGCCGCCGCGATCACCTCGGCGCGGCCGTCGCGGTGGATCACCGTGATCTCGCGCAGCACGTCGGCCACGTAGCCGCCGTAGCATCCGGCGTTCATCCGCACCGCGCCGCCGATCGCCCCGGGGATGGTGCGCAGGAAGGTCAGGTCGCGGCCGGCCTGCGCCGCCTTGCGCGCCACATGCGCGTCGAGCGCCGCGGCGCCGGCGGTGACCGTCGCGCCGTCGATGTCGATGCCGTTGAAGCCGCGGCCGAGCCGGATCACCACGCCGCGCACCCCGCCGTCGCGCACGATCAGGTTCGACCCCACGCCCATCGGGAACACCGGCACGCTCGGGTCGAGATGACGCAGGAACGCCGCGAGATCGTCGCGATCGGCGGGCTGGAACAGCCAGTCGGCCGGACCGCCGACCCGCATCCAGGTCAGCTCGGCCAGCGATTTTCCGGCGGTCAGCGTGCCCCGGACCTGCGGCAGATCGATCATCATGCCCTCCCCCGCCGCGACCGCGGCTCCAGACGTCAAGACGGGCCGATCCGGCGGCGCAGCCAGCGGCCGAGAAACAGCAGCGGCCAGCGCAGGATCGACGCGCCGGCGGCCAGCACCAGCAGCCCGACCACCGGGCCCATCGCCCAGGTGACCCAGCCCAGCAGCGGCACGCCGAGCGCGATCAGAATATAGGCGCAGGTCCAGTGGTTGTCGCGCGACGGCAGCAGCGCCAGCAGATTGGCGGCGATCAACCAAAGGCAGGCAAGGACCAGAGGCAGGCCCTGCGGCAGGCTCTCGAGAAGCCTCAACCGGCCCGCTCCAGCCGGGCCGGAAGCGCGTTGGCCCAGGCGCTGATCGTGCCGGCGCCAAGGCAGACCACGATGTCGCCGGGCCTGGCTTCGGCGCGCACCAGCTGCTCGAGCTCTTCTTCCGAGGTCACCGCACCGGCATGGCGATGGCCGTGGCGGATCAGACCGGCCACCAGGTCATCACGCCCGGCGCCGGGAATCGGGTCCTCGCCGGCAGCGTAGACATCCGAGATCCCGACCACGTCGGCGTCGTTGAAGCAGGTGCAGAAATCCTCGAACAGCGTCGACAGCCGCGAAAAGCGGTGCGGCTGGTGCACCGCGATCACCCGGCCGTCGCTGGCCTGGCGCGCGGCGCGCAGCACCGCGGCGATTTCCACCGGATGATGGCCGTAATCGTCGATGATCGACACGCCGTTCCATTCGCCGACCTTGGTAAAGCGCCGGTTGACGCCGCCGAAGGCCGCAAGCGCGGTGCGGATCTCGGCGCGCTTCATCCCGAGATGCCGCGCCACGGCGACCGCGGCCAGCGCGTTGGAGACGTTGTGATCGCCCGGCATCGGCAGGGTGCAGCCCTCGATCACCGCATCCTCGGCCCGCAGCACGATGTCGAAATGCGCGATCCCGGCCTTGTAGGTCAGGTTGGTGGCGCGGACGTCGGCCTGCGCGTTGAAGCCGAAGGTCACGACGCGACGGTCGGTGACCTTGCCGACCAGCGACTGGACCTCGGGATGGTCGGTGCAGCACACCGCGAGCCCGTAGAACGGCACGTTCGACACGAAGTCGAGAAAGCCCTTCCGCAGGTTCTCGATGCTGCCCCAGTGCTCCATGTGCTCGGGGTCGATGTTGGTGACGATGGCGATGGTCGCCGGCAGCCGGTTGAAGGTGCCGTCGCTCTCGTCGGCCTCGACCACCATCCATTCGCCCTGCCCCATCCGGGCGTTGGATCCGTAGGCGTGGATGATGCCGCCGTTGACCACGGTCGGGTCGAACTTGCCGGCGTCCAGCAGCGTCGCCACCATCGTCGTCGTGGTGGTCTTGCCATGGGTGCCGCCGACCGCGACGTTGGAGCGCAGGCGCATCAGCTCGGCCAGCATTTCGGCGCGGCGCACGATCGGCAGGCCACGACGGCGCGCCTCGTCCAGTTCAGGGTTGCCCGGCTTGATCGCCGACGACACCACGATGACCTCGGAGCCGTCGAGATTGTCGGAGCGCTGGCCGATGAACACCCGGGCGCCGAGGCTCTCGAGCCGGTCGGTGATCTTCGAGGCCTTCAGATCCGACCCCTGCACCACGTAGCCGAGGTTGATCAGCACCTCGGCGATGCCCGACATGCCGATTCCACCGATCCCGACGAAGTGAATCGGACCGACATCGAGGGGCAGTTTCGTCGCAGCGTTCATCGGGTGGCTTCCGTCCATCAATGTTTGGCGCCCTTTTGTCCATCGGCGAGCCGTTCCACAACCCCCGCGAGCCGCTCCGCCGCGTCGGGAACGCCGACCCGGCCCGCCGCCAGCGCCATCTGCAGCGCGCCGTCGGGGTCGTTCAGCACCATCGCGATATGTTCCGAGAGCACGTCGACGTGGAACTTGCGCTCGGGCATCACCACCGCGGCGCCGGCTTCGGCCAGGCCGCGGGCGTTGGCGGTCTGGTGGTCGGCGGCGGCGGCGGCGTAGGGCACCAGGATCGACGGCCGGCCGATCACGCTCAGATCGGCGATCGACGAGGCGCCGGCGCGGCAGATCACCAGTTGCGCTTCCGACATCCGGGTCGGCAGGTCGGTGAAGAAGGTCTGCACGTCGGCGTCGATGCCTTCGTCGGCGTAATAGGTGGCGACGCGCTGCACGTCCTCTTCGCGGGCCTGGTGGCTGACCCGGATCCGGCCGCGCATCTGCTGCGGCAGTGCCGAGATCGCTGGCGGCACCACGTCGGACAGGATCCGCGCGCCCTGGCTGCCGCCCATCACCAGCAGCGACATCGGGTAGTCGCCGGGCGCGATGTAGGCGGCGCCGGCACGGTCGAGAACCGCGCGCCGCACCGGGTTGCCGGTGTGGATGCCCTCGACGCCCTGCGGCAGGTCGGTGGGCCAGGTGCCGCAGGCGACCGCGTCGACCCGGCGCGCGAAGACCCGGTTCACCTTGCCCAGCACGCCGTTCTGTTCGTGGATCATCCGTGGCAGCCGCAGCGCGGTCGCCGCCGCCAGCGCCGGGATCGACGGGTAGCCGCCGAAGCCGATCACCACCGCCGGCCGGTCACGCACCATCCGCGCCATCGCCGCCGCGATGCCGCCGCTGATCCGGAACGGCGCCGCCAGCTTGCCGGTGATGCCGCCGCGCGCGAAGGTGGCGGAGCCGACCTGCTCGATCTCGACCTCGCGCGGGAAGCCGTGGGTGTAGCGGGCGCCGCGGGCGTCGGTCGACAGCTTGACCCGCCAGCCGCGGGTCAGCATCAGCTCGGCCAGCGACTGCGCCGGGAACATGTGCCCGCCGGTGCCGCCGGCCGCGATCACGAGAAGCCGCCCGTCCGACATCGGCCTAACGCCCCCGCCGCAGCAGGATGTCGCCGATGCCGCCCTGCGGCCGGCTGCGGGTGAAGGCCAGCAGCATCCCCAGCGCCAGGCCGCTGGCGATCACCGAAGAGCCGCCGTAGCTGACGAAGGGCAGCGTCATGCCCTTGGCCGGCAGCAGCCGCACCGCGACGCCCATGTTGATCATCGCCTGCACCCCGAAGGCGCAGGCCAAGCCGGTCCCGGCAAGCCGGATGAACGGATCGCGTTCCTTCATCAGCCGCAGCAGCGACCGCACCACGATGGTGGTATAAAGCACGATGATCACCAGCACGCAGATCAGCCCGTATTCCTCGGCGGCGACGGCGATGATGAAGTCGGTATGCGCGTCGGGCAGCGACCATTTCACCTGGCCCTCGCCGACGCCGACACCGAAGAAACCGCCTTCGCGGATCGCGTTGGTGGCGTAGCCCAGCTGGGTGGTCGGATCGAGATCGGGCGACAGGAAGCCGTCGATCCGGCGGGCGAAGTGCTCGGAGCTGTTGTAGGCGAAGGTGCCGACGGCGAACACCGCCCCGGCCAGCACCACCAGCACCAGCATCGGGGCGCCGGCGACGAAATACATCACGCCCCAGGAGAACAGCACCAGCGCCGCCTGGCCGAAGTCCGGCTGCAGCGCCAAGAACAGCACGATGGTCACCGCTAGCGCGAAGGACCACAGCCGGCCCGGAGGGCCGCCGGGCTCGAGTCCCGCGGCCATGAACCAGGCCGACACCACCACGAAGCCGGGCTTGAGGAACTCGGACGGCTGCACCGAGGCGAAGCCGAAGGAATACCAGCGCACCGCGCCCTTGCCGAAATCGGTGCCGAAGATCGGCAGCAGGACCAGCGCCAGGAAGGCACCGCCGAAGCCGACGATCGCCAGGCGTCGCACCAGCTGCGGCGTCAGCATCGACACGCCGAACATCACCGCCAGCGACACCACGCCGAAGAAGGCCTGCCGGGTCACGTAGTAGAACGGGTCGAGCCCGTTGCGCGAGGCCAGCGGCGGCGACGAGGCCAGACCGAGCAGCAGCCCGATTCCGAACAGCATCAGGATGCAGGACATGGTCCAGCGATCGATGGTGCGCCACCAGCGCGGGAGAACGGGGTCTATGGTCCTGATCGGGACCGCCCCATGTACCATTTCGGTCATGGACGTGCTGCCTGATTTGTCTGCCCTGCCCGTTTTCCGGGTCTGCGATCAAAGACTAACGCGAACGCCGCGGCTTTGCCACAGAAATGACGTGGCGCTTGCCACCGGTCGGGGCTTGAGCCCGGCGCCGATCTGCGGCACCCCGGCGCAATGCAAATCGAGACATTGATCCTCGGCGCCGGCGCCGCCGGCCTGTTCGCCGCAGCCCATGCCGGCCCCGACACGCTGGTGGTCGATCACGCCCGCGCGCCCGGCGAGAAGATCCGGATCTCGGGTGGCGGCCGCTGCAACTTCACCAACCTGCGCAGCGCCCCGGCGAACTTCCTTGGCGGCAACCGGCATTTCCACAAATCCGCGCTGGCGCGCTACACGCCGCAGGATTTCCTGGCGCTGGTCGAGCGGCATGGAATCGCCTGGCACGAAAAGACCCTTGGCCAGCTGTTCTGCGACGGCAAGGCGACGCAGATCGTCGCGATGCTGCGCGACGAGGCGGCCCGCGCCGGGGCGCAGATCCAGCTGTCGACCGAGATCGGCGAGATCAGCCATGACGGCGACCGGTTCCGCACCACGCTGACCCGCGAGGGCCGGGTCGAAGCGGTGGCGGCGCGCAACCTCGTGGTGGCGACCGGCGGCAAGTCGATCCCGAAGATGGGCGCCACCGGGCTGGCCTACCGGATCGCCGGCCAGTTCGGCCTGCCGGTCACCGAGACCCGGCCGGCGCTGGTGCCGCTGACCTTCGACGACCGCTT
>JBFGEI010000180.1:0-6492 GCA_041580155.1 Limimaricola sp. | reverse complement strand
GACCTGCCGCCGATGCTGCGCTTCATGGCGCTGACGCGGGCCACCCCCGTGGACGCCAACGGGGTGCCGCAGCACACCAACACGACGACGCCCTACGTCGATCAGAACCAGACCTATACCTCGCATGCCTCGCATCAGGTGTTCCTGCGCGAGCAGGTCCGGATGGATATCGGCGACGGCCCCAGGGCCTACTCCACCGGACGGCTTCTCGACGGCCAGATGCACGGCACCATCGGCACCTGGGCGGATGTGAAGAAGCAGGCGCTCGACGTGCTTGGCATCAGGCTCACCGATTTCGACGTGCACCGCGTGCCACTTCTGGCCACCGACGCCTATGGCAACCTGACCCTCAGCGACACCGGTTACGCGCAGCTGGTGATGCAGGATGGCACGCTCAAGTCGGGCACGGCCGAAGGCATCACGACTGAGGGCAGCCTTGCGGCCGGCGCCGCGTTCCTCGACGACATCGCCCACCACGCCAACCCCGGCCAGTACGACTCGAACTTCGACCGGATCCCGGATACGCCGATGCGCCCGGACGTGGACCCCGGTGTCGACGACGATCTCGACCCCAGAACCTATGACGACGAAATGCTGGACGCGCATTTCATCACCGGCGACGGACGCGGCAACGAGAACATCGGCCTGACGGCGGTCCATGCAGTGTTCCATGCCGAGCACAACCGCATCTTCGAGGAGAACAAGCTGACCATCCTCGAAAGCCGCGATCTCGCGGTGATCAACGAGTGGCTGCTCAAGGAGATGACGCAGGCTCAGCTCGATGCGCTGCCGACTGACCGCGGGGCGCTCGAGCAATTCGCGGAAATGCTGCACTGGAACGGCGAACGCCTGTTCCAGGCGGCCCGCTTCTCGACCGAGATGCAGTACCAGCACATGGTGTTCGAGGAATTCGCGCGCCGGATCCAGCCGGCCGTCGATCCCTTCGTCTTCACCAACACTGCCGACATCGACCCGTCGATCCTCGCCGAGTTCGCGCACGCGGTCTACCGTTTCGGTCACTCGATGCTGACCGACACGGTAGACCGGATCGGCAACGATCTGCAGCCGACCAGCGGGGACGGCTCGCAGCTTTCGCTGATCGAGGCCTTTCTCAACCCGCAGGCCTATACCGCCACCGCGACCGACATCGCCGACATTCAGGGCGCGATCCTGCGCGGCCTGAGCATGGACGTCGGGGCCGAGATCGACGAGTTCATCGTGCCGGCCCTGCGAAGCAACCTGCTCGGCCTGCCGCTCGATCTCGCGGCGCTCAACATCGCCCGGGCGCGCGAGACCGGCGTCGCCTCGCTGAACAAGGTGCGCGCCGAGCTCTACAACGACTTCGGCGTGGCGGATCTCAAGCCCTACGCGAGCTGGAACGATTTCGCGCAGCATCTCAAGAACCCGCTGTCCCTGATCAACTTCGTGTCCGCCTACGGCAACCACGAGCTGATCGAACAGGCGGCGACCCTGGAGGAGAAGCGCGCGGCGGCGACGCTTCTCGTGCTGGGAACCCCCCTCGACGTGGACGGCGACGGGATCGACGACGACGTGCCGCTCGACCGGCGCGACTTTCTCGACGGCAGGGGCGCCTATGCTGCCGGGGCCACCGGGCCGGGCCAGCGTGGCGGTCTCGACCGGGTCGATCTCTGGGTCGGCGGGCTTGCCGAAAAGATAAATGAATTCGGTGGTATGCTGGGCTCGACCTTCAACTTCATCTTCGAATACCAGATGAAGCAGCTGCAGAACGGAGACCGGTTCTATTACCTGTCCCGGACCCAGGGGCTGAATCTGCTCGATGCGCTCGAGGCCAACACCTTCACCGATATCATGATGCGGAATTCGGCCCTTGGGTCGGTCCACGCGCCGCACATGAGCGGCAGCGCCTTCCTGACGCCCGACATGATCCTCGAGCTGGACCGTGGAATCGCGCAGCGCGATTACAACCCGGATGGTCTTGGCCTCGATCCGATCTGGGACGACCCGAAGTTGCAGACCATCGATCCCAAAGTGCGTCGCGACTACGAGGGCTCCACGAAGACCGACGGCGGTCATGACCACGGCGGCAAGCTGGTTTTCCGCGGCGGCGAGCATGTCGTGCTCGGCGGGACCGAGGGTGCCGACACGTTGATCTCCGACATCGGCGACGACACCATCTGGGGCGACGGGGGCGACGATGACATCAACAGCGGTCAAGGCGCGGATCAGGTGTTCGGCGGCGCCGGCGACGATGTCATCGAGAACCCGTTCGGCGACGACTTCCTGCGCGGCGAGCGCGGCAACGACGTGATCGCCGCGGCGCGCGGCGTGAACCTGCTGTTCGGGGGACAGGGCCGGGACGTGCTGATCATCGGCCAGGATGGAAGCGAGGGCTTCGGCGGCGAGGGCGACGACTTCATCCTCGGCGGTTCGGGTCCCGACAACCTGCTGGGCAACGAGGGCGACGACTGGATCGAGGGCGGCGAGGGCTTTGACACGATCTCGGGGGAGAACTCGGAGCTGTTCTTCAACTCCTCGATCATCGGCCACGACGTGGCCTGGGGTCAGGGCAACGACCAGGACTATGACCTGGAATCCGGCGACGACATCGCCTTTTCGGGGGTCGGCGTGCAGCGCTTCGAGGGCATGTTCGGTTTCGACTGGGCGATCGGCAAGTACGACATCGCAGGCGTGAACTGGGACGCCAATCTCAGGATCTTCACGTCGGTCCCGTCGGATATCCTCCGCGACCGCTTCGACGCGATGGAGGCCTTCTCCGGGTGGAGGCATGACGACGTGATCCGCGGCGACAACCGCGGTTCGCTGGGCGCCGTGGGGGGACTCGATGCGGGGCTGGATTTCGCGGACCACGCGTTGAACCGCGAGGGCCTGGCCCGGATTACGGGCATGACGGATTGGTTCGGCGACCTGCGCGCCACGCTCGCCGAGCTCGCGCCCGGCTCCTTCGACGATGAAACGGTGATGTATCGCGACGTCAATATCCTGCTCGGCGGCGCGGGCTCGGCCCTGCTGGTGGGCCGGCGTGGCTTCGACGTCATCGACGGCGACGCCTGGCTCAACGTTCGCATCAGGATCGTGGTCGGCACCGAGACCTATTCGGCCGAGTCGCTCAACAGCTCGACGGCCGCGGCCGGGCCCTTCGCGGGCCGGGTTTTCCACACCCACGACAACGGCGACCCGGACTTCACCAAACCGGCCTTCGGCGGCCGCTCGCTGACCTCGCTCCTGCTCGACCGGACCATCAACCCGGGCAACATGTCGATCGTCCGAGAAATCCGCAGCTCCGAAGCGGCGGGTGATGTCGACACCGCGTTGTTCTCCGGCAACCTGAACGAATATCTCATCGAGGGCCGCGGCGAGCGGATCGACCTGAACGGCGATGGCGACGTTAGGGACAGCGGCGAGAACATCCTGCAGGCCGCCTACGACATGAACGGTGACGGTTTCATCGCGATCACCGACACGCTGGCCGCCCGCGGCGGACGGGTCGACGACACCGATTTCCTGAAGAACATCGAGCGTTTGCAGTTCGCCGACCAGATCGTCGACCTGACCCGTCCGATCGGCACCGTGCTCGATGCCAATATCAGCCTTCGGGCGCTGGTCCTGCCCGGCAACACCTCCTTCCCCGGCCAGGGGGCGACGCTCGGCCTCCTCACCAGCGACATCGGCGGAGGGTCTTTCAGCCTGCGAGACAACAGCAGCTCGTTGATCTCGGTCGCCGCCGACGGGCAGCTTTCGCTCACCGGGGCGCTTCGAAGCAACCAGAACCACGTCATGAACCTGCGTCTGGACCTGAACGGCGCGACGCAGGACGAGACGATGGTGCTGCGCAGCGGCAGCACCGGCGTCAACGTCTTCGCCGGAGAGGCGATGGACGAGGTCATCTTTGCCTCGAGCGGCGACGACAGCCTCTCCGGGCTCGGGGGGGACGACGTGCTCTACGGCCAGTCGGGCAACGACACGATCCACGGCGGCCACGGCAATGACCGTATCGCGGGCGGCACCGGCACCGACCTGATCACCGGCGGAGCGGGATCCGACCTGATCTACTACAACTGGGGCGACGGCACCGACAGCGTGGACGGCGGCAGCGATGCCGACACGATCCGCATGGCCGGCAGCTCAGGCAACAACTCGGTCAGCGCGTTCTGGAACGGCGTCAACATCACTGCGATGACCGGGTTCTCCAGCATCCTGAACGTCGAGGCGATCGATCTCGATCTCGCGGACGGCACCGACCTGCTGTCCTACGCCAAGAGCTCCGAGGATGTGGAGGTGGACCTCGGCGCCGGCACCGCGACCGGCTTCAGCTCGATCCTGAACATCGAGAACGTCACCGGCGGATCGGGCGACGACAGCATCACCGGCAATGCGCTGGCGAACCTGCTGTCCGGCGGGTCAGGGTCCGATCTGCTAGTCGCCACGGTCGACGCGGCCCGCGACGTCTTCAACGGCGGCTCCGGCCTCGATACGGTCGATTACGGCGCCTATACCTCCAACCTCCTGATCGATCTCGGGCTGTCTCAGGCGGTCGTGACCGGCAGCGGGATCGACGCCGAAACCTCGGACACCGTCATCGGTGTCGAGAACCTGATCGGTGGCGCCGGGAACGACCTGTTCTTCGGCAGCAGAGCGGTGAACGACCTGTCTGGCGGCGCGGGCGACGACCGGCTCTTCGGGAACAGCGGCAACGACATCCTCGACGGTGGGGCGGGCGACGACGAGCTGATCGGCGGCGTCGGAGCCGACCAGCTGACGGGGGGCGAAGGCAGCGACGTGTTCATCTTCGTCGCGCTGAACCACAGCAGCCTGAGCGCCAGCGACACGATCCTCGATTTCGAGGGGGCGGGCGTCGCCGGTGGCGATGTGATCGATCTCAATGGTCTCGTTGCCATGCCGTTCGACTTCGTTGGTTCCGCCGCCTTCACCGCCGGAAGCACTAACCAGGTCCGCTTTGTGCACGAAGGCGAGAACACCATCGTGCTGCTCGATACCGATCTCGACACTGGCGCCGAAGCGCGCATCCGACTTCTCGGCTTGTACGACCTGACCGCCGAAGACTTCAGGCTGTAGTCCCCCGCTGGCCGGATCGGCGCTATGATCCCACCACGTTACAGCACGAAGCAGGGCCGCCATCATCGCGATGGCGGCCTTCGCTTCTTTGCGGCGGCATAGTTTGCGCCTCGGTTCGACGCCTACGCCGGGTCCACCTTGGAAATTCCGGGGGGTGTGGTCTCGGTTCAGCGCACACCGGAGCGCGGGGCGACCCGCGCCTCCGACGACTTGCTGGCAATCGCATCCTTCGCATCAGTTTCGGCGACCGAGTTCCCGCCAGCGGTCCGGGACGGTTCGCCCGAACGGCGCGGCAGAACCGCGCCATCCATCAGGTCCTCGATGAACAGGCTCAGCAGCTGTGGCCGTCCGGACACGGCGGCCTTGCGGTAGATCGCGGCGGTCTGCGCCTTCACAGTGCCCTCGCTGGTTCGGCGCATGGCCGCGATATCTTGGATTGACAAGCCCTTGATCGCGAACAGGGCGACGTCGCGCTCGGCCGGTGTCAGGGCCCATTCCCGAAACCTCTGGTCCAGCAGGTCCATGAAGGCACCCGACGCCGCTCGAAGCTGGGCTTCGACGCGCGCGTTGCGCTGCTGGCTGCGTCGCAGTGCCAAGCCGCCGAGCAGGCTACCCAGGAGCAGACCGATCGCGGCGCCGATCTCGATCAGCTCGTGCGCGAGCCAGGCGATCGTGGTCGTGCCGAGGACCGAGATGACGATATTTCCGATGAAGAACAGCCCGCAGACGGCTTGGATCGAGAGGATCCAGAGGATGGCCCATCGATGAATCATCGCGGTAGAAACTCCCCGGTAGGAGGCGGAAGCCCCAAGTTTGATCAGTCCTCGTCCTCGTCCTTGTCCTCATCGTCGTCTCCGCCTCGACCACGCCCGCGCCCGGAATCGTCGTCGCTGCGGTCCTCGATCTCGTTATCGTCATTGTCATCGCCGCCGCGTCCGCGGCCTCGCCCACGGCCGGAAGCATCATCCCGTTCGTCACGGTCGTCTACCGCGTCATCATCGCCGCCGTCGTCATCGCGATCCCTGCCGTCACCCTCGCCGCCGGATCGTGCACCGCCCGGGTTGATCAGCCGAGGAACGCTTCGCGTACCGGATCGATCTCTGTCTTCCCAATAATCGCGAAGAATTTCGCCTGTGGCGACGTTGAAGACGATTTCGCGGTAGGTGCTGCCGCGCCGAGCCGCGATACGGGTGCGACCGAGCAGCGTGCGTGAAATCTCCATGTCGGTGAAACCCTGCGACTGCAGCTGACTCACGATGGCGTCCTGGACGGGCTGCGCCATCGCCGGAAGCGGCAGGGCCAATAGGCCGAGGCACAGCACCGATACGCGAGCGAGGTATCGCATCATCGCGCGGAGTCCGAATTGCGCCGTCATACCAATGCCATTTCCCGGGTTCCGACAGTGCGGTGGCGGGG
>JBFGEI010000179.1:0-6498 GCA_041580155.1 Limimaricola sp. | reverse complement strand
GGCGAGACCCTGCTGCGGCTTGCCGAACGGGTGCTGGTCGGGATGCAGGCGCTCGAGGACGGCGTCGCAACCTTTGGCCGGCCGGACCGGCGGACGCTGCGAATCGCCGGGCCGGGTCCGGTGCTGCGGGTGTTGCTGCCGCCGGCGATCGAGGCCTGTCGCGGCGCCCTGCCCGGCGCCGAGTTCGACCTGCGTGAAGCGCCGCCGGCCGAGGTGCTGGAGCTGCTGCAGACCCGGCGGATCTCGGTCGGGCTGCTGGCAGGCACCGTGATCCCCGAGGCCGGCACCGGCTTCACCCAAGTGCCGGTGGCCGAGGATCCCTACGTGCTGGCGGCGCCCGAACGGCTTGACCTTTCGGCGCTGCGCGACCTTGCGGCGCTGCCGCGCGACCGGGCGGCGGTGCTTGAAAGCGTGATCCGGTTCGACTTCGACGCGCCCGACCAGGCCTGGTTCGACGAGATACTGCCGCGGCACCGCAGCTTCGCCCGAGTGCGCTCCTACGAGACCGGGCTGGCGATGGTGCAGCGCGGTCTCGGGGTCTGCCTGGTGCCGGCGATGGCGACGCTGGCGCAGGGCTCCGCGCTTCCCGGCATCCGGCTCTATCACGCCGGCCTGGCGCCGCGCCGCATCGTCGCGGCGCTGCCGACCCAGGCGCTGCGGATCGCGTCGCAGGCGGCGTTGATCGAGGCGCTTCAAGCGGCCGGGCGGGACTATCGCCTGCCCGAGATCTACGACTTTCCGGCAATACCGGGCAAGTCAAGCGACTGATATCACTGCATCATAGGCACCGCCTATCAGGCCGATAGGTAGACCACCGGGCGCGGCCATGGCCAGCTTTCACCAGCCAGGACAGCTGGCGGATCGCAACCCACGGAGAGACCCATGGTCTGGAATGCCCCCGAAATCGTCGAAGTCGAAGTCGGCATGGAAATCAACATGTACGCCTGCGCCAAGCGCTGATGCCCCCTTCCCCCCGCCCGCCATCCGACACCGGAGCTTCGCGATGCTGAAGATCGTCGTGCTCGGCTGCGCGGCGGGCGGGGGCGTGCCGCAATGGAACTGCAACTGCGACGGCTGCGGCGCCGCCCGCGCCGATCCGGCGCTGCAGCAGGGCCAGGCCTCGGTCGCGGTCAGCGCCGATGGTGACCACTGGTTCCTGATCAACGCCTCGCCCGACATCCGCCAGCAGATCAACGCGACGCCGCAGCTGCACCCGCGCGCGGGCCGGCTGCGCGACAGCCCGATCGCCGGCGTCATCCTGACCAACGGCGAGGTCGACGCCATCGCCGGATTGCTGTCGCTGCGCGAAGGCTCGCCATTTTCGATCTACGGCCACCCTCGCGTGCTCGGGGTGCTGGCCGAGAACAGCATCTTCAACGTGCTGAACCCCGATTTGGTGCCGCGCCGCGAGATCGCGATCAGCACCAGTTTCGAGCCGCTGCTGCCGGACGGGCGCGGCTCGGGGCTGCGGGTCGAAGCCTTCGAGGTGCCGGGCAAGCCGGCCTGGTATCTCGAGGGCACGGCGCGCGCCGACGACGACCTGCCCGGCGACACGCTGGGGCTGTCGATCCGCCTGGCCGAGGGCGGCCCGGAGGTCTTCGTGATCGCCGCCTGCGGCCGGGTGACCGAGGCGCTGGCCGATCGGTTGCGCGGCGCGGCGCTGGTGCTGTTCGACGGCACGCTGTGGCGCGACGACGAGCTGATCGCGGCCGGGCTGCATCACAAGACCGGGCAGCGCATGGGCCATGTCTCGGTGTCCGGGCCGGACGGCGCGATTGCCCGGCTGGCCGATCTCGGCATCGACCGCAAGCTGTTCGTCCATATCAACAATTCGAACCCGATCCTGCGCCCCGACAGCGCCGAGCGGCGCAGCATCGAGGCCGCCGGCTGGCGGGTGCCCGAGGCCGGAGAGGAGATCAGCCCGTGACCGTCATCGACACCGGTTTTACCCAAGAGCCGCTCGACAGCGCCGCGGCGCTGGAGCGGCGGCTGCGCGCCATCGGCGCCGCGCGCTACCACAACCTGCACCCGTTCCACGACATGCTGCACGGCGGCAGGCTCGACCGCGGCCAGGTCCAGGCCTGGGCGCTGAACCGCTACTATTACCAGAGCTCGATTCCGATCAAGGACGCGGTGGTGCTGTCCCGGTTCCGCGACCGCGAGACCCGGATGGAATGGCGCCACCGGATCGAGGACCACGACGGCGACCCCGGCAGCGAGGGCGGCATCGCCCGCTGGCTGAAGCTGACCACCGGCCTCGGGCTCGACGAGGACTACGTGACCTCGGCCCGCGGCATCCTGCCGGCAACCCGCTTTGCGGTGGACGCCTACGTGACCTTCGTCGGCAGCCGCAGCCCGCTCGAAGCCATCGCCTCGTCGCTGACCGAGTTGTTCGCGCCGACGCTGCACGAGCAGCGGATCAGCGGCATGCTGGAGCACTACGATTTCATCAACCCCGAGGTGATGGTCTATTTCAAGCGCCGGCTGACCCAGGCGCCGCGCGACGCGGGTTTCGCACTCGATTACGTCAAGGCCCATGCCACCACCCCCGAACTCCGGGCGCTGGTCTGCGACGCGCTGGTGTTCAAGACCGAGGTGCTCTGGGTCCAGCTCGACGCGCTCTACCACGCCTATGTCTCGGGCTTCCCGCCGCCCGGCGCGTTCTGCCCCGAGATGGCAGCGTGACCGCCGCGACGGCGGCGCTGTCGCCCGACAGCCGCCCGGCGCTGCCGCGCTTCGTGAAGCTGAAGTTCGACCGGACCCGCGACATCTGGGTGCTGCTGGCACCGGAACGGGTGCTGGTACCCGACGCCACCGCGGTCGAGGTGCTGCAATTGTGCGACGGCGCCACCACGCTGGCCGCGATCGCCGAAGCGCTGGCGCGCAAATACGACGCGCCACAGGACCGGATCGCCAGCGACGTCGCGACGATGCTCGACGCGCTGGCCGCCAAGGGGTTTCTGCGCGATCTCGCCGAGGACCGGAGATGACCGCGGCCGGCACCGCCGGCGGGCTGTCGCCTTCTGCTGCCGCCCGCTTCGGCATTCCGGTCGCGGTGCTGGCCGAGATCACCCACCGCTGCCCGCTGCAATGCCCGTATTGTTCGAACCCGATCGAGATGGAGCGCGCCAACGCCGAGCTGTCGACGCAGGACTGGCACCGGGTGCTGGGCGAGCTGGCCGACCTCGGCGTGCTGCAGGTGCATTTCTCGGGTGGCGAGCCGCTGGCCCGGCGCGATCTGGAACAGCTGGTGGCCCGCGCCACCGAGGTCGGGCTCTATTCCAACCTGATCACATCGGCGGTGACACTGACCGAACCCCGGCTCGCGGCGCTGGCCGAGGCCGGGCTCAGCCATGTGCAGATCAGCTTCCAGGCCAGCGACGAGGATCTGGGCAACCGGATCGGCGGCTACCGCAAAGGCCACGCGAAAAAGCTCGAGGCCGCCGGCTGGACCCGCGCGCTCGACCTGCCGCTGACCGTCAACGCGGTGATGCACCGCCAGAACCTGCACCAGCTGCACGAGATCATCGACATGGCGGTCGAGCTCGGCGCGGCGCGGCTCGAGGTGGCGAACGTGCAGTATTACGGCTGGGCGCTGAAGAACCGCGCCGCACTGATGCCGACCGAGGCGCAGATCGAGACCGCGAGCGCGGTGGTCGCGGCGGCGCGCGCCCGGCTGGGCGGGCGGCTGGCGATCGACTATGTCGAGCCGGATTACTACGCCGCGCGACCGAAGAAATGCATGGGCGGCTGGGGCCGGCAGTTCTTCAACATCTCACCCTCGGGCAAGGTGCTGCCGTGCCACGCCGCCGAGACCATCACCGGTCTCGGGTTCGACAGCGTGCGCGACCATCCGCTGGCCTGGATCTGGGAGCATTCGCAGGCGCTCAACCTCTATCGCGGCACCGGCTGGATGCCGGAGCCCTGCCGCAGCTGCGCCCACAAGGAGGACGACTTCGGCGGCTGCCGTTGCCAGGCCTTCGCGCTGACCGGCGACGCGGCGGCGACCGATCCGGCCTGCGCCCTGTCGCCCCGGCACCGGGAGATCTTCGCCGCGGCGCTGCGCGAAAGCGCCGGTCCGGACCGCTTCGTCTATCGCAACTTCGCCGGCGGCACGCCGGAGCCGGTCCGCGATGACGCGGAGGCCTGACTCCGGGGCCGTCGATTTCGCCGGCCATGTCGCGACCGGCGACGGCCACGAGCTTTACGTCGAGCTGTCGGGCAACCCGGACGGGGTACCGGCGGTGTTCCTGCACGGCGGTCCGGGCAGCGGCTGCAACCCCGGCCAGCGGCGGCTGTTCGATGCCGCGCGGGTGCGGCTGCTGATGGTCGACCAGCGCGGCGCCGGGCTGTCGCGGCCGGCGCGATCGCGCGACGCCAACACCACCGGTCACCTGATCGCCGATCTCGAGATGCTGCGCCGGCATTTCGGCTTCGACGCCTGGATCGTGGTCGGCGGGTCCTGGGGGGCGACGCTGGCGCTGGCCTATGCGCAGGCGCATCCGCAGGCGGTGCTGGGGATCGCGCTGCGGTCGGTGTTTCTTGGCACCAGGGCCGAGCTCGAGGCGGCGTTCCTGCAGACCCTGCCGCGGTTCCACCCGGCGCTGCACGAGGATTTCCTGGCACTGCTCGACCGCGACGAGCGCGGCGACCCGCTGGCGGCCTACTGGGCGCGGATCCTCGACCCCGATCCGGCGCGGCACCGGGCCGCGGCTTGGGCTTGGCACGACACAGAACGGGTCCTGTCGCAGCTGTGCCCCGGCGCCACCCGGCTTGATCCGACCCGGCTGGACGACCCGGCGCGCGGCCTGCCCGCCACCCCGTTCATGGAGGCGCATTACTTCAGCGCCGGCTGCTTTCTTGGGACGCCGCTGCTTGCGGGGGCCTCGAAGCTGCGCGGCATTCCGGGGCGGATCGTGCAGGCGCGCTACGACCTGCTGTGCCCGCCGGCCACGTCGCATGCTCTGGCCACAGCCTGGAGCGGCGCCGAGGTGATCGAGGTCGCCGCCGCCGGCCATGCGCTGGACGATGGCGACACCGCGGCGGCGCTGCGCGAGGCGATCGCCGGGCTGGTCGCCGGGGCCGCCGGGTGACACACGGGTTCGAGCTGATCGACGCCGCACCGATCCCCGAGATCGGCTGCGACGCGCAACATTACAGGCACCGCGACACCGGCGCCGAGGCGCTGATGCTGCGCCACGACGATCCGGTGCACAGCTTTTCCATCGCGTTCCGCACACCGCCGCCCGACGACACCGGTGTCGCGCATATCCTGGAACATTGCGTGCTGTCGGGCTCGCGCCGCTACCCGCTGCGCAAGCCGTTCGTGGAGCTGCTCAAGGGGTCGCTGCAGTGCTATCTCAACGCCTCGACCGAGCCCGGGCTGACGATCTACCCGGTGGCCAGCCCGCACGAGGCCGATTTCCGCAACCTCGTGGCGGTCTATCTCGACGCGGTGTTCTTCCCGCTGCTGACCGACGACGCGTTCCGCCAGGAGGGCTGGCGCGCCGCCCTGCCGCGGGCGGATGGCGCGGTGACGCTTACCGGGGTGGTGCTGAACGAGATGCTGGGTGCGGTCTCGTCGCCGGTCGCGGTGCTCGAGGATCTGCGCCGCCGCACGCTGTTTCCCGACACATCTTTCGGGGCCTGTCACGGCGGCGACCCGGCGCATATCCCCGATCTCGACGCGCCGGCGATGCGCCGGTTCCACGCACGGCACTACCGGCCGGGCAACGCGCTGGCGGTGTTCTGCGGCCCGGGCGGCCCGAACGACCGACTGGAGATGCTCGGCGCGGTGCTTGAGCGGGCCGGCGATGGCGGCGCGACGGCGGTTGCGGCGCCGCGGCCGAGCCGATTTGACACCCCGAGACGGCAGCTGGCCGACGCCGGGGTGAGTGGCGGCCAGGTCGCGCTGACCTGGGGCTTGCGCGATCTGCGCGGCACCGATGCCGAGATCCTGGCCGAGCTGCTGCTCGGTTCCCCGAGCGCGCCGCTGCGGGCGGCGCTGGCACGCGCTTTTGTGGGCATCGACCTGGTGCTGCCCGGTCTCGGAAGCGATGCCGATCCGCCGTATTTCGGGGTCGCGCTGGCGCCGCTCGACCCGGGCCGGGCGATGGCGGTCGAGACCTGCGTGCTCGAGACGCTGAAACGGATCGCGCGCGACGGCGTCGACCGGGAACTTGCGCTGGCCGCGATCGCGCGGGTCGAAACCCGGCGCAGCCTGCACGACGACCCGCTGCGCCCGGCCGGCATCGTCCACGGCCTGCGCGCCGCGCGCGGCTGGCAGCGCGGGGCGTCGCCGCTGCGCGAGCTGGGCTTTGCCGCCGATTGCGGGGCGCTGCGGGGCCAAGTCCTGTCCGGCGAGAAGGTGTTTGAGCGGATGCTGCGCCACGAGCTGATCGACAACCCGCGCCGGGTGACGCTTGGCCTGGCGCCGGCCGCGGCCGCCCCTGGGCGCGCCGCGCTCGACCGCCGCCGCCGCGCGCTGGAGGACGGGTT
>JBFGEI010000178.1:0-6498 GCA_041580155.1 Limimaricola sp. | reverse complement strand
TCGGCCCGGCACAGCATGTCGAACACCCGAGGGTCCTCGCGCGGGACCGAGGCCAGATCCTCGCGCCGATGCCAATGCGCGTCCACGAGATCGAAGCACTTGCGGATGCAGGTCAGCATCCGCAGCGCGATGATATCGACCTTGAGGATGCCGAGCGCGTCGATGTCGTCCTTGTCCCATTCGATGAAGCTGCGGTCGGCCATCGCGCCATTGCCGATCGGCACGGTTTCGGTCAGCGGCCGTTCGGTCAGGATGAAGCCACCGACATGCTGTGACAGGTGGCGCGGCATGCCGATCATCTGGCCCGCCAGCAGCAGCGCCCGGCGCAGCAGCGGGTCGTGCGGGTCGAGCCCGGCCTCGCGGACGTTGTCCTCTTCGATGCCGGTGCCCCAGTGGCCCCAGACGGTCTTGGCCAGCGCGCCGGTGACGTCCTCGCTCAGCCCCATCACCTTGCCGACCTCGCGGATCGCCGAGCGCGGGCGGTAGTGGATCACCGTGGCGCAAAGCCCGGCGCGGTCGCGGCCGTATTTTGCGTAGATGTGCTGGATCACCTCCTCGCGGCGCTCGTGTTCGAAGTCGACGTCGATGTCGGGCGGCTCGCGGCGTTCTTCCGAGATGAACCGCTCGAACAGCAGCTGGTGCTGCGCCGGGTCGACCGCGGTGATGCCGAGCACGTAGCACACCGCCGAATTGGCGGCCGAACCGCGGCCCTGGCACAGGATCGGCGGGCTGGCCCGTTCGCGGGCGAAGCGGATGATGTCGTGGATCGTCAGGAAATACCGGGCGATGTCGAGCTTCTCGATCATCGCCAGCTCCTTGTGCAGCGTGGCACGGGTCGCCGGCGGGATGCCGTCGGGCCAGCGCCGGGCGGCGCCCTCCCAGGTCAGCGCCGCGAGATGCGCCTGCGGGCTGCGGCCTTCGGGGACCACCTCGCGCGGGTATTCATAGGCCAGTTCGCGCAGGTCGAAGCGGCAGGCCTCGGCGACCTCGCGGGTGGCGCGGATCGCGTGCGGCCATTCGGCGAACAGCCGGCACATCTCGGCCGGAGATTTCAGGTGCCTCTCGGCATTGGCGCCAAGGCTCTGCCCGGCCTGCGCCAGCGTGGTCTTGAGCCGGATGCAGGTCATCACGTCCTGCAGCGGGCGCCGGTCGGGGGCGTGGTACAGCACGTCATTGGTCGCCAGCAGCCGCAGCCCGCAGGCCTCGGCGAGCCGGTCGAGCGCGTTGATCCGGGCCCGGTCGTGGCCGCGGTAGAGGAACGAGGCCGCGAGGTGGCGCAGACCGGGCAGCCGCCGCGCGAGCTGTGACAGGGCGACGTCGAAGCCGGTGATGTCCTCGGGCGGGATCGCGATCAACTGCACGCCGTCGGCGCCGGCGGCCAGGTCGTCCAGCGTCAGCTCGCAGACGCCCTTGCGCTGCCAGCGGCCGTCGGGATCGTGGCGCTTGCCGCGCGACAGCAGGCGCGACAGCCGGCCGTAGGCGGCGCGGTCGGACGGGTAGGCAAGGAAAACCTCGCCGGAGACCAGGGCCAGCCGGCAGCCGATCAGCGGCCGGATCCGGGCCTTACGGGCCTCGAGATGCAGCCGCACCACCCCGGCCAGCGTGTTGAGATCGGCGATGCCGAGCGCGTCGTAGCCGAGGCTCGAGGCGCGGCTGGCGAGATCGACCGCATCCGAGGCGCCGTGCAGGAAGGAAAAGCACGAGGCCAAGCCAAGCTCGACATAGGGCGCGGTCGGGTTGCCGGTGAAGGCGCCGCCCTCGGGCAGGCTGCGGCGTGGCGGTTTCTCGACCTCAGGCATGGCGCTGCCGCGCAGAACGTCCGCAGGACGTTCTGCCAAAATCCTTGGCAAGGATTTTTGCCCGGCTCATCCGAAGGCACCATGCACGAACCAGCGTGGCACCCCGCCACGACCGTCCTGCAGCACGCCTTCGCGGTAGAGCCAGAACCGGCGGCCGCTCTGGTCTTCCACACGGTAGTAGTCGCGCAACCGGCTGCCGGGGCGGTCGCTCCACCATTCCGGAGCGATCCGCTCGGGGCCCGCGAAACGGGCGACGCGCAGCGTCTGCCTGCGCCAGACGAATTGCGCCGGCGGGCCTTCGGGCACGGCATAGAGCACCCGCACCTCTTCGGGTGACGCGAACAGCCGCAGCGGCCGGTCGCGGCGCGGCGGCGACGCGGCGCCGGGAGCCGTGGCCGACAGCGCCGGGATCCAGCCGGTCTGGCGTTCGGGGATGTGGCTGCCGCGCGGCATCGGCCGGGTCAGCGCCTGCGCGCCGAACCGGGCCGACAGTCGGTCGACCAGCCGCGCCAGGTCGGCCGCGGTCTCGGCGCCGCCGTCGAGCCGACGCTGCAGCCCGGGCAGCGCCTCGGCGACGCTGGCCGCCAAGGCGATCAGGTCGAAGCCGAACCCCGGATCGAGTCGCTCCAGCCTGCCGTCGAACAGCCGCAGCAGATGCCCGGCGTCGCGGCTGGGTTGTGAGGTCGCGGCTTCGGTCGCCGCCACCTCGCCATCGGTGCGATAGAGCGTCAGTGTCACCCGGCGCGCGCCGAAGCCGGCCGCTTCCAGCGCGGCGCAGAGTTCGGCCGCGAGCGCCGGAAGATGCGGCAGCGGGTCGATCACCGGCTCGGCGAGCCGAGCGGTCACCGCGAAGCGCGGCGGGTCGTCGGGGCTGTCGATCGGCTCTGCGACCTGCCCGGTGATCTGGTCGAGCCGCAGTAGCGGATCGGACCAGGGCGCGCCGCGTCCGAACCGTCGGGCCAACGACAGCCGCGGCACCTGCGCCAGGGTCGCCACCCGGCTCAGCCCGAGCCGATCCAGCGCCAGCACCGTGGTCGCATCGAGCCGCAGCGCCCGCACCGGCAGCGGCGCGATGCGGGCGGTCAACGCCTCGGCGCTGCAGATCTCCTGGCCGGTGCCGAACCGGGCCAGCGCCCAGGCCGCGCCCCGGGTCGGCGCGATCGCCAGCGCCGCGGTCAGGCCAAGCCCGGCCAGCCGGGTCTCGATCTCGTGCAGCAGCGCCGCTTCGCCACCCCAGAGGTGGTCCGAGCCGGTGATGTCCAGCACCAGCGCGTCGGTGCCGTCGACCGCAGTCCAGGGGCACCAGCGCCGGACCCAGAGCATCAGCCGGCGCAGCGCCAGCAAGTCGGCGCCGGGATCGGCATGCGCCACCCGCAGATCGGGGCATAGCGCGCGCATGTCGACCACCCGGCTGCCGCACCGCACCCCGGCCCGTTCGGCGGCGGCGCTGACGGCGTGCACCACTGGCCCGTGCGGCCCTTCGAGAACCAGCGCCAGCGGCCGGTCGTCAGGTTGCGCATCAGCCCCGGTCGCGGGGCGACGCGCCTGCAGCGTCGACCAGCGCTCGACCGCGAAGCGCGGCAGGTGAAGCGACAGGATCCGTCGCGCCATGGCGTCGCGGCCGGCCTTGGTCCCGTGCGGGACAGCCGCGCCTGCGGCGACGCCCGCCCGCCCGGACCCCGCGCCCGTCGCCCTTGCGGGCGGGGCGGAGTCGGGTCCGGTCCGCAGCGGCTGCCGCGCAGCCGCCGGCGGCGCGATGCGCGGATCAAGGCCAAACGCGGCCGCGGCGACAGGCTGGATCGGGGTGGCGGCGCGGAATCGGGCGAGGACGGGCAGCTTGTCCTCGCCCGTCATCGTCGTCGTCCGGTTCCGCAGCCAGCGCGCGGCGCGGTGCGCCATGCGGTCCCCGCCGGCGTCCCCCAAGACGCCGTCCGGCGGCCGGCATGGCGCACCAGATATGGTCTGAACTGCAAGGGGTGTCGCATCGGCCGGTCACGCTCCGGGTCAGGCCGAGAGACGGGTGTCCGCCGGTTCGGCCATCTCGACGCTATGGCCGAAGACGAGGTTGCCCGTCGCCGGATCATGGCCGGCCACCCAGTCGGCCGGCGCGCGCCATCGGGCGCGAAACAGCGCGGCCTGCCACAGCGGCGCCCCGGGCGCCCGCCGGTCGTCCGGATCGGGCCGCGACGGCAGCGACCCGATGCGCCAGCGTTCGCGCGCGGCGCTGAGATCGGCCGAGGCGGCGCGCCGGATCAGCCAGGCCGGGACGCCCTGCGCTTCGGAGCGCAGCGCCAGCCGCTTGGTCGCGGTGAAATCCACCGCCGGAGCATCGCCCCAGATCTCGCCGATCACCGCCGAGAGGCCGGAGCAGGACAGCCCCTGTTCCATCGCCCAGAGCACGTCCACCGGGCGCGACACCTGCAGGTGCAGCAACTCGCAGCCGCCCATCCCGGGCGGGAACGGACGCCCGGTCTCGCGGCACGACAGCCGGTCCTGTATCCACAGCACCGGCCCGGTCAGCCCCCGCAGATGTGCCAGCACGAAGCCCGGCGCCGCCGCGTCCACCGCGGTGTCGGCGAAGACCTCGGCCAGCGTCGGCTGGCGCGGTTCCGGCGCCGCGCACGAACTCGGCACGGAGATGGAAAACGGGGCGGGGGGGGCGGACGAAGCGCACGTCACGGAAACTCTCACCAGGTTTATGTTCTCATTTTGTTCTACTCCACCCCGGGCGTTTCGTCAAACCCCGGATGCGGCATTGCGACGCGTCACGCGCTGCGGCATCCTGCGATGCCAGAGCCGCAGCGGGAGAGCCGGTCATGATATCACCAGTCCACGCGATCGTGGCGCTGCTGGGCGGCTTGGCACTGCCGGCAGCCGCCGCGCCGGACCTGCCGGCGCCGCCGATCGACAGCGACTGGCCGGCGCCGAATCCGGCCGAGGCCGAACTTGGCCGGCTGCTGTTCTACGACCCGATCCTGTCGGGCAACCGGGAAGTCGCCTGCGCCACCTGCCACCATCCGGATTTCGGCACCTCGGACGGGGTGTCTCTGCCGCTGGGCGACGGCGGCATCGGGCTTGGCCCGGCGCGCCGCATCGACCCGCAGAATCCGCCCGAGCAGCGGGTGCCGCGCAACAGCCAGGCGCTGTGGAACATCGCGGCGCAAAGCTACGTGTCGATGTTCCACGACGGCCGGGTCGAGCTTGACGACCTGGCGCCGGGCGGCATGCGAACCCCGCTCGACGCCGACATGACCGAAGGCTTCGCCTCGATGCTGTCGGCGCAGACCATGTTCCCGGTGCTGAGCCCCGACGAGATGGCCGGGCATTACAGCGAGAACGAGGTCGCCCGCGCGGTGCGGCAGGGGGTGCTGACCGGGCCGGGCGGCGCCTGGGACCTGATCGCGCGCCGGGTGGCGGCGCTGCCGGACTATGCCGCGCGCTTCGAGACGGTCTACGGGCTTGCGCCCGAGCAGATCGGCTTCACCGACATTTCCAACGCGATCGCCGGTTTCATCGGCTTCGAGTTCCGCTCGGACACCAGCCCGTTCGACGCCCGGCTGCGCGACGGCACCGCGCTGGAGCCGCTGGCCGAGACCGGGCTGGCGCTGTTCTACGGCGAGGCCGGCTGCGCCGACTGCCATTCCGGCCCGTTCCAGACCGATCACGGCTTTCACGCCATGGCCGAGCCGCAGCTGGGCCCCGGCAAGGCGGCGCGATTCGAGAGCAACGCCCGCGACGAGGGCCGCTACCGGGTGACCGGCGATCCGGCCGATCTCTATGCCTTCCGCACCCCGTCGCTGCGCAACGTGGCGCTGACCGCGCCTTACGGCCACGCAGGGGCGTATCGCAGCCTCGAGCGCTTCATCGCCGGCCATGCCGACCCGGTGACGGCGCTGGCCGCCTATCGCCGCGACGAAGCGCTGCTGCCGGACATGCCGGTCGAGGATTGGCGGATTCTGGATGCGCCCGACGAGGTCGCCGCGATCGCCGCCGCGGTCACCACCCCGGCGCAGCTGCTGGCGGCCGAGGAGATCGCGGCGCTGACCGCCTTCCTGCACGCGCTGACCGATCCGGTGGCGATCACCGGCCGGCTCGGGGTGCCCGAGACGGTGCCGAGCGGGCTGCCGGTGCCGCGGCGCTGATAAAGGCCCGGGTCAGGCCCGGATCAAGCTTGCCTCGTGCCGCTTCAGGCAACGCCGCGCCGTCGGGCCGTAGCTGGCCGGCATCGCGCGCAATTCCGGGAACAGTGCGAACAGTTCCTCGCGCGCGCCGGCGTCGAGCGCCGACAGCCCCATCGCGCCGGGATGGAAGCTCTCGGTGGCGGCGCCCTCGGCGTAGATCACCTGGTGATCGTCGAACATCAGGTGGATGTAGGTCACTAGGCCGCCGGGATCGCGTGTCACCGCCCGGCCATCGACCAGATGCGCCGCGGCCACCAGCACCTCGCTGTCGCCGAACAGCAGCTCGGCGCGGTAGCCGCGGAACAGCATCCGGTGCTGCGGCGAGACCACCAGGTCCGAATCGAGCCCGATCAGCACCCCGGGGCGCAGCCGGATCGGCGCGAAGCTGCCCTGCGCCGGCACGGTGCGGCGGCCGATCCAGCGCAGCGGCTGCAGACCGTGGTCACGGGTCAGCACCCTGTCGCCGATCCGCAGATCCTCGACCGGGCGGGCGCCATGCGGCGTCGCGATCCGGGTGC
>JBFGEI010000177.1:0-6527 GCA_041580155.1 Limimaricola sp. | reverse complement strand
TCGAGCATGGCGCTGACATGCGGATCGTCCTGCGCCGCGGCGGCCGAGGTGTCGGCCAGCGCGCCGAGCGCGCCCTCGGCGTTCCATTCGGCCAGGCCCTCGTCGGTCGTCAGGTAGTTCTCGACGAACTCCTGCGCCAGGTCGGTGTTCGGCGAGGCGGCGTTGAAGGCGATCGCCTGCACGCCGAGGAACGGCGGTGTCAGCTTGCCGTCGACCGTCGGCAACGGTGCGACGCCGAAGTCGATGCCCGAGCTTTCGAGGTTGGCCCAGGCCCAGGGGCCGTTGATCATCATCGCGACTTCGCCGTTGTTCATCGCGCCTTCCATCACCCCGTAATCGACGCCGGCGGGCATCACCTTGTCGGCGATCAGCGAGGCCAGCACCTGCGCCCCCTCGACGGCGCCCTCGGTGTTCACCCCGGTGGTGCTGCCGTCGTAGCTGCCGTCGATCTTGTTGAAGGCGAAGCCGCCGTTGGCGGCGAGCAGCGGGAAGGTGAAGTAGGTGTTGTTGTAGTCCCACAGGATCGGCGCGACGCCCTCCGGCAGCTCGGTCGCGCCGATGTCGGCGAAATCGGTCGGCGGAGTTTCGACGAATTTCTTGTTGTAGATCAGGTGCGCCGCCTCGACCGACACCGGGTAGCCCCAGGTCGCGCCGTCGAAGCTGACCGCTTCCATCGCCGCCGGCAGCACGCCGTCGCTCCAGCCGGCGCCGAGGCTGACCGGGGCGATGATGCCGCCGGCCGACCATTCGCCAAGCCGGTCATGCGCGAACATCAGCATGTCGGGGCCGTCGCCGGTGGCGGCGGCCTGCTGGTATTTCTCGGGCAGCGGCTCGACCACCGCGACGTCGACGGCGATGCCGAAATCGGCCTCGAACCGGGTGCCGATCTCGCGGATCAGCTCGGCGCCGCGGTTGTCGCCGACCCAGATGACCAGCTTGCCCTCTTCGAAGGCCAGCGCCGGTGCGGCGGTCAGCAGCAGCAGGGCGGTGCTGCCCAGGATGCGTGTGGTGGTCGTCATGTCGTCCTCCCAGATGACGCTGCCCTGCCGGGCAGTCTTTCTCTCCCGCGCGCGCGCAGATCGCGCGGCGATTCGCGGCAGCATAGCAACGCGGCCCGAATATTCAAAACGCTTTGGAAGCGGATAATGCAGCGTTCAAATGTGAATTGTCAGGAGGAGGCTTCGCCGTATAGGGTATGGTTCAAAGCGCTTTGAAATGGCCGGGGAGGGCCAGCCGTGGCGACGCTCAAGGACATCGGTGCGGAGCTCGGGCTGTCGGCGGCGACGGTCAGCCGCGCGCTGAACGGGTTTCCCGAGGTCAGCGCCAAGACCCGCGACCGGGTTCGTCTTGTCGCCAAGCGGCTGGGCTACCGGCCGAACCGCAGCGCCCAGCGGCTGGCGACCGGGCGTTCGGGGCTGATCGGGATGATCGTCAAGCTGCGCGCCGACATGAGCGCCGACCAGACCTTCTTCGACGTGCTGACCGGGCTGACCGCGGCGCTGTCGGCGCGCGACATCGACCTGGTGCTGGCGGTCGACCAAGGCGACGACCCGATCGCGCCCTACGCCCGGATGCTGGAGCGCGACCTGCTCGACGGCTTCATCCTGAACGCGCCGGTCCCGAACGATCCGCGGCCCGGTTACCTGCGCAAGCGCGGCGTGCCCTTCGTGATGCACGGCCAGGACCGCGCGACCCCGGATTACGCGTTCTACGGCATCGACAACCGCGCGGTCAGCGCCGACGCGGTGGCGCTGCTGGCGGCGCTGGGCCACCGCCGGATCGCGCTGGTCAACGGCGAACAGCGGCTGGCCTTCGCGGCCGAACGCGCCGCAGGCTTCCGCGCCGCGATGGCCGGTGAAGGGCTGCCGCTGCCGGCCCGCTTCATCGCCTCCGACCTGCCGACCGAAAGCGCCGGCTACACCGCGGCGCTGGGCTGGCTGTCGGGCCGTGCCGGACCGCGGCCGACCGGCATCCTCTGCGCCTCGGTGCCGCTGGCCGAAGGCGTGCTGCGCGCGGCGCGCGACCTGCGGCTGTCGGTGCCCGGCGACCTGTCGGTGGTGGCGCATGACGACGCGCTGCCGCACCGGCCGGCCGACCGATTCGACCCGGCGCTGACGGTGACCCGGGCGCCGATGCGCGACGCCTGCGACCCGCTGGCGCAACTGCTTGTCGATCACATCCAAGGGGCGGCGGCGGCGGCGCTGCAGATCGTGGTCCGGGCCGGGCTGATCGCCCGCGCCTCGACCGGCCCGGTACCAAACGGAGAGGAGGCCGCATGGCCAAGGACCACCTGACCACGCCGGCGCTGCGCTGCGACCGGCTGAAGAAAAGCTACGGCTCCGTCGAGGTGCTGCATTCGGTCGACGTCGAGATGGCCCAGGGCGAGTTCCTGGTGCTGGTCGGCCCATCGGGCTGCGGCAAGTCGACCTTGCTGAACTGCATCGCCGGGCTCGAGGAGATCAGCGGCGGCAGCCTGCACATCGGCGGCCGCGAGGTGACCCAGGAGCCGCCGAAGGACCGCGACATCGCGATGGTGTTCCAGTCCTACGCGCTCTACCCGACGATGAGCGTCGGCGAGAACATCGGCTTCGGCATGAAGATCCGCAAGGTCCCCAAGGACGAGGCGCAGCGCAAGATCGCCCAGGTCGCCAAGCTGCTGCAGATCGACCACCTGCTGGACCGCAAGCCAAGCCAGCTGTCGGGCGGCCAGCGCCAGCGCGTCGCGATGGGCCGGGCGCTGGTCCGCGACCCGGCGCTGTTTTTGTTCGACGAACCGCTGTCGAATCTCGACGCCAAGCTGCGGGTCGAGATGCGGGCCGAGATCAAGCGGCTGCACAAGACCACCGGCGCCTCGATCGTCTACGTCACCCATGACCAGATCGAGGCGATGACGCTGGCCACCCGGATCGTGGTGCTGAAGGCCGGCGTGGTGCAGCAGATCGGCACCCCGCAGGAGATCTACGACCGGCCCGCCAACACCTTCGTCGCCGATTTCATGGGCTCGCCGCCGATGAACCTGGTGCCGGCGCGGGTCACCGAGACCGGGCTCGACATCGCCGGGACCCGGCTCGAGATGGGGCCGGGCTGGTCGGCCGGCAGCCTGCCCGAGCAGGTGATCCTCGGGCTGCGCCCCGAGCATCTGTCGCGCGCCGACGGCGCCGCCGACCTGAGCGTGGCGCCGCTGCTGATCGAGAACACCGGCGCCGAGAGCTACGTCGATTTCGCGCTTGGCGACACCACGCTGACGGCGCGGCTGCCGGGCCGGATCGCCGAGGATTCGACGCGGGTGGTCGAGCTGTCGGTGGCGCGGCAGGGGCTGTGCCTGTTCGACTTCCGCAGCGGCCGGCGGATCGACCGGCCCGACTGACGCGGCGACGGCCGATCAGCCCTTCAGCAGCCGCAGCCCCTGGGTGACGTCGGTGCGCACCGACAGCCGCAAACCCGGCTCGTCGCCGGCCTTCAGCGCCGCGAGGATCAGCTTGTGGTGATACGGCGGGTCGGTGCGCCGCAGCCGGCCATAGAGCGCCCGCATCGTCGGCCCGAGCTGCAGCCAGACGGTTTCGGTCATCGCCAGCATCGCCGGCGCCTGGGCGCGCAGGTACAGCGTGCGGTGAAACTCGAGGTTCATCCGGATGTAGCCCGGCGCGTCGTGCCGCGCGACCATCTGGCTGACCCCGGCGTTGATCGCCTCGAGCCGGTCGATCAGCGCGAAATGCGCCCGGGGCAGGGCGCGCGAGGCCAGCTCCGGCTCGAGCATCGCGCGCAGGCTGGCCAGCTCCTCGATGCGTTCGTTGCTCAGCTCGGGCGTGGCGACCCGGCCCGAGGACGACAGCGACAGCGCGCCCTCGGCGACCAGTCGGCGCACCGCCTCGCGGGCCGGGGTCATCGACACGCCGAACTGCTTGCCGATGCCGCGCAGGGTCAGCGCGGTGCCGGGCTCCAGCTCGCCATGCATGATTCGGGTGCGCAGGGTGCGGTAGACCCGGTCATGCGCCGCGCCGGTCGGGTCGGGGGCGCGCGGCACCGGCAGGTCGGGGATCATGCGGTGGCCCCTGTGTTGCCCGAGAAGTCGATCCGCATCAACGCGTCGCCGTGCAGCCGCAGCCAGTCGCGCGCCGCGCGATGCGCCGGGTAGAGCCGGGCGCAGACCGCCCAGAACGCCGGCGAATGGTTCATCTCGGCCAGATGCGCGACCTCGTGGGCGGCGACGTAATCGGCGATCTCGGGCGGCGCCATCACCAGCCGCCACGACAGCATGATGTCGCCGCGCGAACTGCACGAGCCCCAGCGCGAGCGGGTGTCGCGCAGGCTGAGCCTGCCGACCGGCCGGCCGAGGCTGGCGGCGTGGCGATCGACGGCAGCGGCCAGCCGGCTGCGCGCTTCGGTCTTGAGAAACGCCATCGCCCGCGGCCCGGCCCGGTCCGGGTCGTCGGGCAGCAGCAGCGCGCCGTCGCGCAGCGCCGGGCGCCGGACTGCGGCCGGTTGCAAGAGCAGGTCGCGGCCCAGGAACGGCAGGCTGCTGCCCAGCGCCACGCCGCGCGGCGGCGTCACTCGCCCGAGGTGATCGCGCAGCCAGCTCTCGCGGTCGCGCAGGAACGCCAGCGCCTCGCGCTCGGGGGTGCGGCGCGGCAGCGTCAGCGTCACCCGCCCGTCGCGATGCGACACCCGCAGGGTCAACCGCCGTGCCCGGTCCGATCGCTTCAGCGCAACCCGCACCGGGGGGTTGCCGGGAAGCAGATGCTCGCCCATATGCCGTCTTCCCCTTCGCTCGGGCCCAAAGGCTTTGACACCCTTCGAGGCTTATGGCAGGGGACTTCGATCCGCCGCAAGGCCGCGGCGCTCGCGCCGGCCCTGCCGCGCGTGCAGAATTTCGCCGGACGGAACTGGAAGGACAGCCCATGCCGAAGGAAGAATGGGGAACCAAGCGTATTTGCCCGACCACGGGCAAGCGGTTCTACGATCTTAACGCCACCCCGATCATCAGCCCCTATACCGGGCAGACGGTCACGCTCGATGTCGGCAAGAACCGCACCATGGTTGCCGATGCCGAGGACGCGCAGACCAAGAAGTCCAAGGTCAAGGACGAGGACGAGGAACTGCTGCTCGACGACGACGACGAGGATGACGACGACGTCGATCTGGGCGATGACGTGCTCGAGGACGACGATGACGACAGCGATGAAGTGTCGCTGGACGAGCTTGCCGACGTCCCCGCCAACGACGACGACTGAGCTTCGAGAAAATGGTCCGGGCGTGTGTTTTTCTGCTTGCACCCGCCCGGCCCGCTGCTTAGAGAGCGGCACACGGGAGCGACGCTCCCGGACACGGCGGAAACGCCGACACTGATGGGGCCTTAGCTCAGCTGGGAGAGCGCTTGCATGGCATGCAAGAGGTCAGGGGTTCGATCCCCCTAGGCTCCACCATCACCCTCCAGATTTGATTTCCGGACCGCTTGCACCGCCGAAACGCGTGTCAGCTTGATCCGCCATGGCTGCGCTGCGCTGGCCGATGGCACGTCGGCCTGCAGTCGATCCCGTTGTCCTGATTTCCGCGCGACCCGTTGCGGCGCGTCAGCCGTGCCGCGGGGTGCGGTTGCCTGCGGCCGCCGATTCCATGGCCGACCCCGCAGGCGCGACCGGTCTATGGGAGGCAACTCGCAGCGACCGATTAGGCGGAGCTGCTCGACAACCCGGAGCGCCGGATCCGGACTGTCCATGATCCGGGCATAGCGGCCTCAAAACGCCGCCGGTCGAGGACATGCGCGCCACATTTGGCCGCCAATTCAAACCCATGTAGCCATGGAAGGAATCCTGGAATGGTAACGATTACCGGTAGCGGCTCGAACGTCGGCACGGCGCTGTTCGGCACGCAGAACGCAAACAACTCCCCGAGCGCAGAGCAGAACGCTCCGTCGGACAAAGAAACCGAAAAGGCCGACGCGCAAGCGGCTGACGGGTCCGCGACAAGCGGCGCCAGCCCTGCCGCGGCGCCCGATCAGCAGGACGGCACCACCGCCGAACAGGGCGCGGCCCAGCCCGGGACCGCCACGTCCGCGAGTGCCGGGTCCGGCACCACGACCCGTCAGTCGAACAGCGCGGCCAATGCCGCCGCCCCGTCCGAGCTCAGCCGACCGCGCACCGCCGAGACCGACGCCAAGAGCGCCGCGCTCGACGCGTCGCGGCTTGCGGCAGAGCGGGTCCGCGACACGCTGATGCGCGAGGCGCTGATGTCGTCGATCATCGTAGCCCCGTCGGGCAGCTCGTTGATCACGCCGGTCGAGCAGGCGACCCCGGAGCGCGCGTCCAACGCCTATGTCGCCAATGGCCGCGAAACCTCGGCCAGCGGCGGCGACGCCGCCAACAGCCGCTCTGGCATGGTGCTCTGACGCGCTGACGCGCTTGGCGGGGCAAACCCCGAAGGGTCCCGCCTTCGTCGCCCCTGCAGCGGCGCTGGCGGGCGCCACGACCCACGCCACGATTGCACCCCGCGCAAACGCAAACGGCCGCCCCGAGGGGCGGCCGTCATTT
>JBFGEI010000176.1:0-6528 GCA_041580155.1 Limimaricola sp. | reverse complement strand
GTACTTCTTGGTGTAGCCAAGCACCGCGTCGGCGTTGACCTCCGGCACCACCAGCGGCACGTCGGGGTCCATCCGGTAGAGCGACGAGTTGTCGATCACCACGCAGCCCTGCGACGCGGCCTTCGGCGCGTATTCCTTCGTCGCCTCGGAGCCGACCGCGAACAGCGCGATGTCCCAGCCGGTGAAGTCGAAGGTGGCGAGGTCCTTGGTCTTGAGAGTTCGGTCGCCGAAGCTCACCTCGGTGCCGAGCGAGCGGCGGCTGGCGAGCACCGCGATTTCCTCGATCGGAAACGCGCGCTCGTCGAGGATGTTGAGCATTTCGCGACCCACGTTGCCCGTGGCGCCGACGACAACGACCTTGTAGCCCATGTAAGGAGCCTCCTGAAAGTTCGAGCGGTCCCTACACGCTTCAAGCCGCAAGGGGAAGCCGCGTCAGCCGAAAGCAGCCCCGCCGCGCGGGTCCGTCATGGCATTGGTGATGTCTGGGAAAATGGTCGGAGTGAGAGGATTCGAACCTCCGACCCCCTGCTCCCGAAGCAGGTGCGCTACCAGGCTGCGCTACACTCCGACCGTGAGGGCGGACCTACCCCCTGCGTCGCGGATTCGCAAGGGGTTGCGATATCATTCCTTGCGGAAACGTCCGGGCCGCAGGAACCGCACCAGCACGCTGGCGCGCGGCGCCGACCCGGTCTCCCAGCGCAGCCGGGTCTGCAGCACCGGGCGGTTGGCCGAGGCGGTGCCCCGGCTTTCGCGCAGCACGATGTAGAGGCCCGAGGCGATGATGATGCCGGCGCCGATCGCGGTCGGGCGGTCGGGAAGTTCGTCGAAGAACAGCGCGCCGTAGGCGGTGGCCCAGAGGATCTGGCTGTACTGCATCGGCGCCACGATCGCGGCCTCGCCGGTGGAGTAGGCCGAGACCATGATCCGGCCGGCGACCCAGCCCAGCGCCGCCAGCACCGCGATCGCGCCGAAGTCGCCGATCGGCATCGGCTGGTAGACGAAGGGCAGCGCCACGCCCATCACCACGAAGTTGGCGATCATCGGGTAGAGCAGCAGCACGATCGGCCGTTCGTCATTGCCGATCTTGCGCACCACGATCGACGCGACCGACCCGCCGATCGCCGCCATCAGCGCCGCCAGGTGGCCAAGCCCCAGCTCGGTCGCGCCGGGGCGCAGCACCACCATCACCCCGACCAGCCCGACCAGGACCGCGAGCCAGCGCCGCACCCGCACCACCTCGCCCAGCACCGGGATCGCAAGAACGGTGATCAGCAGCGGGCTGGCGAAGATCAGCGCGTAGACCTGCGCCAGCGGCAGCACCGAAAACGCGTAGAAGGCCGAGATCGCGGTGATCAGACCGGCGACGGTGCGCAACGCGACCCACCAGGGATGGCGCGGCCGCAGCGTGCCCGGCTGCGGGTCGCCGATGATCATCACCATGGCAAGCGGGAAGGCGAGGGTGACCGAGAAGAAGATCAGCTGCACCGGCGAGTAGTCCCCGCCGAGCACCTTGATCACCACGTCATGCGTGGCGAAAATCCCGAAGGCCAGGAGCGCCAGCAGCGCGCCCTTCGCATTCTGTCCCATGCGCCATCCTCTTCTTCACGCAGCGGCAATCGGCCACAGCAATGGAGCAGGGTCCTGGGGGATGCAAGGCAGGCGGGTGTGGCGCGGGCGGGTTTCCCCCCGCCCGCGCGCCGGCTGTCAGAGCGAGGCGTCGAGCGCCGCGATCACCGCGTCGCCCATCTCGGCGGTCGAGATCGGCGACCCGCCCTCGGGGCCAAGCAGATCGGCGGTGCGCAGCCCGTCGGCGAGCACCTTTTCCACGGCCTTTTCCAGCCGCTCGGCCTCGGCGCCCTGGTCGAAGCTGTAGCGCAGCGCCATCGCGAACGAGAGGATGCAGGCGATCGGGTTGGCCTTGCCCTGGCCGGCGATGTCGGGGGCCGACCCGTGCACCGGCTCGTAGAGCGCCTTGGGGCGGCCGTTGGCCATCGGCGCGCCAAGCGAGGCCGAGGGCAACATCCCGAGCGAGCCGGTCAGCATCGCCGCGGCGTCCGACAGCAGGTCGCCGAACAGGTTGTCGGTAACGATCACGTCGAACTGCTTGGGCCAGCGGCACAGCTGCATCGCGCCGGCGTCGGCATACATGTGCGACAGCTCGACATCCGGGTATTTGGCGTCGTGGATCTCCTGCACCACCTCGCGCCAGAGCACGCCCGACTCCATCACGTTGGCCTTCTCCATCGAGCAGACCTTGTTGCCGCGACGCCGGGCCAGCTCGAAGGCCGAGCGGGCGACGCGGGCGATTTCGCTTTCGGTGTAGCGCTGAGTGTTGATGCCGACGCGCTCGTTGCCTTCCTTGAAGATGCCGCGCGGCTCGCCGAAATACACGCCCGAGGTCAGTTCGCGCACGATCATGATGTCGAGGCCGGCGACCACGTCGCGCTTGAGCGACGAGAAATCGGCCAGCGCGTCGAAGCACTGCGCCGGGCGCAGGTTCGAAAAGAGGTCCATTTCCTTGCGCAGACGCAGCAACCCGCGTTCGGGCTTCTGGCTGAAGTCGAGCTTGTCGTATTTCGGGCCGCCGACGGCGCCGAGCAGCACCGCGTCGACCTCTTGCGCGCGGGCCATCGTCGCATCGGTCAGCGGCGTGCCATGCGCGTCGAAGGCGGCGCCGCCGACCAGATCCTCGGAGACGTCGAAGGCGATGTCGCGCTTGTCGCCGTACCAGGTGATGATCTTCTTCACCTCGGCCATGACTTCGGGACCGATGCCGTCGCCGGCCAGGATCAGGAGGGAGGGGTTGGTCACTGGGCGCGCTCCGATGGCTGTTCAGGGATGCGTTTCGGTAGCCAAAGGGGGAAGCAGGGTCAAGCTGACCCGCCCCGGCGCGGGGCGGTTCGGCCGCCCCGACGGTCTCAGGGCAGCGCGATGTCGATCCAGACCAGCCGGTGCGCCGAGGCCAGTGCCGCGGTCTCGGCGGCCTCGGGGTCGGTCGGCCACCAGACCCCGGCGCCGGTCACCGCGATCTCGGCCGAGGGCAGCAGGTAATCGACCCGCAGGTTGCCCGGGCCGTCCGGTGCCGCCGGCCAGTCCGCGGTGTCGCGCGACGGGTCGCCCCGCTGCCCGGGATCGGCGGCGGCTGCGCCGCCCGGGCTTGACGGCGCGGGGTCGGTAAGCCGCGGGTCGGCCAGCAGCGCCGCGATCGCGGCGCGGTGGCCGTCGCCGTCTTCCGGGTCGAGATTGGCGTTGCCGGCGATCACGAAGGGCGGCTGCGGCACCGGCCCCAGCCCGCCATCGAGCAGCACCTGCCAAAGCCGCAGCTCGTCGCGGCTGCGCAGCCCGTTGGCGTCCTCGGGTCCGTCAAACACCGGCGGCGTCGCGGCCCAGAGCAGCAGCGTCAGCGGCGGGCCATCGGGGCGCGCCAGCGGCACCACCCAATGGCCGGTGCTGGACAGCCGCCAGACCTGCTGCGCCGCTTCGGACGGAAAGGCCATGCCATCGCGCCGCGGCAGCGTCGCCCCCGGCAGGTCGCGCCAGAGCATGTCCGACAGGTCGCGCAGCCCCGGCGCCAGCGGCAGCCGCGACAAAAGCGCCAGCCCGCCGTCGCCGGTGAACCGGCCATAGCCCTGGGCGTCGCGCGGCGCGCCGAGCCAGCCGTCGCCATCAAGGTCCTGGCCGCTCTGCATCCCGGAGTTTGGCCGCAGCGCCAGCCGATACGGATAGTCCGGCGCGCCGGCGCGGCGCAGCAGCGCCGCCAGCTGCGTCAGCGCGGCGCCGCCGGCATCCCAGTCGATGTCGGTCAGGAACAGGATGTCGGGGGCGGTCCGTGCCACCACCTGCACCACCGCGGCGATCTGCGGATCATCGCGCTGCATGTCGCGCAAGAGCAGCCCGGGGCCATCGCGGCTCAGCGCCGCCGAGAATGTCGCGATCCGCAGGGTGTCGGCGATGGCGGGTGGCGCGGCCAGGGCGATCAGCGCCAGAAACGCGAAAAGGCGCGGCAATTGCCGCGCCCATCTTGCGATCGGGTCTAGGGTCAGGCGGTGGCCAGGCCTGCGGCGATCGCCCTGGCATGGGCCCGCTGGCGCTGCGCGCCGATCATCTCGGCGACACGGTGCAGCGCGACGCCGCGCATCAGCAGGCTTGCCGGCAGAAAGGCCCATGCGGTCATTGCCCAGATCAACGTGTGCGGGTTCGACAGGCTGAGCGGCCCCAGCACCGTCACGCCCATCTTGAAGAACGCCGGGATCAGGAATGGCAGCAAAAACCCTAAGCCGAGGTTAATCTGCGCGTCGCGGCGCAGCCGCCAGATCACGTCGGCGCCGGTGGTCGGGTCGAAGGTCGGCAGGTTGATCCAGACGTTGAAGTTGCCGTTGCGCATCGGCCAGCCGCGGAACCGCAGCAGCCCGGCGAACATCGCCAGCGAGGTCAGCGAGAACAGGTAGCTCAGCGCCGCCGCGGTGCGGACCTGGCCGACCAACTCCGGGGTCGCGTCGTCGGGCAGCGCCAGCAGGACCAGCCGCACCGGCGACAGCGGCACGTCGAGCAGCTGGCCGATGCCGTAGCCGAAGATGTCGAAGATCTGGGTGATCGTCGACGGGCTGGAATGGCCACGCAGGATCACCGAGAGCGAGAACACGCTGGCGGCGAGCGAGACGAAGCGGATGCGGTTGAACGGCGGCGCGTCGCGGAATTCGACGAGGCTGGGAGAGATGGCGGTGTATTCGACGATGGTGAAGACCGCGGCGAAGATGGCCACGAGAGCGACGATTTCGGTTATGTCCGAACCCGCAGCCGGCAACAGCACCGAGGGCGTCGCGATAAGCAACACCACAAGCGCCGCGCGCAGGACTGCTCCTGACAGTCGCGTGACCATATTCCGCCCAATCCTGATCCGGCCGGCCACGATGCTTTGCCGTGAGCCTGTTCCGGCTTGTTTCCGCCGATCCGCGGCGGGCTGCCTCATTCTTGCCATCATTTGTGCACCCTCCCGGATCAGTCGGCAACGCCTTGTTAACCATGACCTTCCGACTGCGGCCCTTTTGCGACGCTAGTGGTGCGGCTTTGCAGCGTTCTGCGGGCAGACCCGCCTTCGCCGCGCCCGAATTTCGCCGTTGTGGGGGAGGTGGGTTTTTCAACCGCTAGATGTAGCGATTCGCCGGTCCCGGCGCGCAGCAGGCGCGAAACCCTGAAGCAAACGTGAAAAGGGGCGACCCGAAGGCCGCCCCTGTCCTGCACCTGTGCTTTCGCGGTCTCAGCCGGGGATCACACCCAGGGCCGTGCCGCGGCGGCCTGCGCCTCGAAGCTGTCGATCGCCGCGACCCGCTCCAGCGTCAGCCCGATGTCGTCGAGACCCTCGAGCAGGCAGTGCTTGCGGAACGGGTCGACCTCGAAGCCGAAGCTCTCGCCGTCCGAGGTGGTGACGGTCTGCGCCACGAGATCGACCTCGACTCGGGCGTTGGAGCCCTTCTCGGCGTCCTTCAGCAGCACTTCGATCTGCTCGGGCGGCAGCACAACCGGAAGGATGCCGTTCTTGAAGCAGTTGTTGAAGAAGATGTCGGCGAAGCTCGAGGCGATGACGCAGCGGATGCCGAAGTCCTTGATCGCCCAGGGCGCGTGTTCGCGCGACGAGCCGCAGCCGAAGTTCTCGCCGGTGACGAGGATCTGCGTCTCGCGGTAGGCCGGCTTGTTCAGCACGAAGTCGGGGTTCTCGGAGCCGTCGTCGTTGTAGCGCATCTCGGCGAACAGGTTCACCCCCAGCCCGGACCGCTTGATGGTCTTCAGGAACTGCTTGGGGATGATCATGTCGGTGTCGATGTTGACCAGCGGCATCGGCGCGGCGATGCCGCTCACGTTTTCGAACTTGTCCATCACATCATCTCCCGCACGTCGGTCAGGTGTCCGGTGATCGCGGCGGCCGCCGCCATCGCCGGGCTCATCAGGTGGGTGCGCCCGCCCTTGCCCTGGCGACCTTCGAAGTTGCGGTTCGAGGTGGCGGCGCAGCGTTCGCCCGGCGAAAGCTGGTCGGGGTTCATCGCCAGGCACATCGAGCAGCCGGCAAGCCGCCATTCGAAGCCGGCCTCCTTGAAGATCTCGGCGAGACCCTCTTCCTCGGCCTGGGCGCGCACCAGGCCGGAGCCCGGCACCACCATGGCGCGCAGCCCGTCCTTGACCTTCTTGCCCTTGAGGATCGCCGCGGCGGCGCGCAGGTCCTCGATCCGGCCGTTGGTGCAGGAGCCGATGAACACGGTGTCGATCTTGATCTCGCTCAGCTTCTGGCCGGCGGTCAGGCCCATGTAGTCGAGCGCGCGCTTGACCGCGTCGACCTTGCCGCCCTTGAAGCTCTCGGGCGCGGGCACGACGTCGGTGATCGGCAGCACGTCCTCGGGCGAGGTGCCCCAGGTGACCACCGGGGCGATGTCTTCGCCCTTCAGGGTCACGACCTTGTCCCAATGCGCGTCGTCATCCGAGTAGAGCGTCTTCCACCAGGTCAGCGCGGCTTCGAACTGCGCGCCCTTCGGCGCG
>JBFGEI010000175.1:0-6534 GCA_041580155.1 Limimaricola sp. | reverse complement strand
TGCGATGGACGGATCCGTCACGGCAGAGATCGACGATGGCGTCGCGGTGCTGCGGCTGCCGGCGCCGCCCGCCAGCACGCTGGGCCAGGCGCTGCGGCTGTCGCTGCTGCAGGCGCTCGACCGGGTGACCGGCGATCCCGGCTTGCGCGGGCTGGTGCTGACCGGGCAGGGGACCAGCTTCTCGGCCGGGTCGGACCTGCGCGACATCGGCCGTCCCGCGGTGCCGGGTATTCCCGACCTCGGCACCATCTGCGCCCGGATCGAGGCGCTGCAGGTGCCGGTCGTCGCGGCGCTGCACGGGCCGGCGCTCGGCGCCGGAGCCGAGCTGGCGCTGGCGGCGCATTACCGGCTGGCGGCGCCCGGGGCGCAGTTCGGCCTGCCCGACATCGCGCTGGGGCTGGTGCCGGGCGCCGGCGGCTCGCAGCGGCTGCCGCGGCTCTGCGACGCCAGCACCGCGCTCGACCTGCTGCTGCGCGGTCGCCCGGTGTCGGCGGCCGAGGCGCAGCAGGCCGGGATCTACGACGCGGTGCTGCAGGGCGACCCCGAAGCGGCGGCGCGGGTGCTGGCGCGCAAGCTGGCCGATGGCGGCAGCGGCCCGCGGCCGGTGCTGGGGCGCCGCGACCGGCAGAGGGACGGCGTCGCCTGGCTCGATGCGGTGCGGCAGCGGCGGCTGGCCGTCGCGGCGCTGCCGCTGACCGCGGCGGGACGGGTGATCGATTGCGTCGAGGCGGCGCTGCTGCTGCCGCCGGCCGCTGGGCTGCGCTTCGAGCGGCTGGTGCGCAAGGACTGCCTCGCCGACCCGCAATTCGCCGCGCTGAGCCACATCTACTTGGCCGAACGGCAGATCCCGGCGGCGCTGATGCAGCGCGCCCAGGGCCGCCGGGTGCCGACCGCGGCCGGGTCCCGGGTGATCGCGGCGCTGCAGGCCGCGCTCGATCGCTGCCCCGATCCCGGCGCCGCCGACCATCCTGGCGCCGCCGCGATCCGCGAGCGCCGGCTTGCGGCGGTGGTGGCGCAGGGGGCGCGGCTGCTTGCGGCGGGGCAGGTGGTGCGGGCCGCCGATCTCGACGCGCTGGCGGTGCACGGGCTGGGCTGGCCGCGGCTGAGCGGCGGGCCGCTGCACTGCGCCCGCAGCCGCGGCCTTGCGACGCTGGTCGCGGCAATGCCGGTCTGGGCCGAGCACGATCCGATCTGGGCGGTGCCGCCGCTTCTGGCCGAGGCGGCGCGGCGCGGCGGCGATTACGACGCGGCGCGTGCCGCCTTGCGGCCGGCAACCGCGGCCGCGCCGGCGGCGGTCAAGACAGGATAACCCCGACCACCACCATCATCAGCCCCAGCATCGACAGCATCAGCGCGCCGATGTTCAGCGGCACGATCTTCTGCAGCCGGTCGCGCATCGCGCTGTCCTCGAGCCCCGAGCGACGCAGCCGCAGCACCGCCAGGATGCTCCAGATGATCGCCGCGAATCCCGCCACGGTGATCGCGGCTCCGATCCAGACCACAAGCTCCATCGCGATATCCTTTCCTCGTGCTGCAGGCCCCGGCCTAGCCGCCGGCGCGATGCCGCACAAGTGCCGTGCCGCGCGCGCTTGATGCCGTGCCGCACAATCGCTAGGGAATGCCGGATCATCGGCCACCGCAGGAGACCTTCCCATGAGCGATCAATCCGTCATCGACGTGCAGAGCAACGCCGCCGGCGAGGAGCTGCTGCAATTCATCGAGCGCTACGAGCGGCTCGAGGCCGAGAAGAAGGACATCGCCGAGGGCCAGAAGGAAGTCATGGCCGAGGCCAAGGGCCGCGGCTACGACACCAAGATCCTGCGCAAGGTGATCGCGCTGCGCAAGCGCGACGCCGACGACATCGCCGAGGAAGAGGCGGTGCTGGAGATGTACAAGGCCGCGCTCGGCATGAGCTGAGGCCGGCCGCCGCGCGTCGCCCGATCGGCGGCGCGCCGGCGCTCAGGCGGCGATCAGCCGCACCCCGTCCATCTCCGCGATCCGGCCGACATCGGCTTCGTAGATCGCGGTCAGCTCGGCGACCAGCGCCGTGTCCCAGCCGGGCAGGTCGATCTCTTCCTCGACCGCCTCGAGAATCGCGTATTTGTCGAGAAACGCCGCGATCACCCGGCGCAGCTGCGCCTGGTCCTTCGGCGGATTGGCCTGCATGTAGCTATCGAACCGTGCCAGGCCTGCGGGCTGCATGATCGCCGCCAGCAGGTCCCGTGCGCCGTCGACCGGCGCCGCGCCGTCGATCCCGGCAAGCCGGCGGATCAGCTCGTCCCAGATCAGCGGCGTGTCCTCGTCGCACCACACGGTCAGACCGGCCTCGGGCACCGCCTGGCGCAGCCGCGTCACCACGTCGGACCACAGGATGCCGCGCGGGTCGAGCCCGGAAAGAAACTCGTCGAAGCCGCGGCCCTTGGTCTGCGCCCAAGCCGCCGGCACGAAGCCGGCCGGGTTGCGGATCGCCATGAACAGCTCGAGCCGGTCGTCGGGAAACAGCGCCCGCAGCGACCGCGCCTTGAAGGTCGCCATCTCGTAGAAGCAGCCGGCCTCGAACACCCGGGCCGGGGTGCAGATGAACGCCGGGTTGCTCAGCACCAGCCGGCGCGGCTGTCCGGCATCCAGTATCGCGTCGAGCATCACGTCGCGGGTGCCCGGCTCCGGCGCGGCGCCGGCCAGCTCCTGGATCGTCTCGCGCAGCAGCCGGCGATAGCGCGACGGCGTCGGCACCTGCACGCCCTGGCCGGCGAGCATCTCGGCGTTCTTCAGCAGCGACTTCAGAAGCCGTTCGCCATCGGTGCAATTGGCGCCGATATGCATTGCGATTTCCATGTCGGTGGCTGCCCCTCGATGCGACGGCGTGGTCACGCCGCGCGTTTCTTTTCCATTTTCAGCCAGTATAGGTCGAAATCTGGACAACGAAACCGCTTTTGGATAGCCCCTCGTCATGCCCGACCAAAGCAGTCAGATTTCCGCACTTCCCTGGCGCCGCGCCGCGGCGTGGCTGCGGCCGGACCCGTGGTCGGCGGGGGCACTGGCGATCGCCGCGCTGGTGCTGCTGCCGGTGCTGTCGGTGGTCTGGCTGGCGCTGCACCCGACCAACAACATCTGGCCGCACTTGGTGTCGACCACGCTGCCGCGCTACCTCGGCAACACCGTGCTGCTGATGGCCGCGGTGGGCGCGCTGACCGGCGCGGTCGGCGCCGGCGCCGCCTGGCTGGTGGTGATGTACCGGTTCCCGGGCCATGGCTGGTTGCAATGGGCGCTGCTGCTGCCATTGGCGGTGCCGGCCTATGTCGGCGCCTACGCGCTGGTCGATTTCCTGGAATACGCTGGCCCGGTGCAGACCGGGCTGCGCGGGCTGATGGGCTGGGAGAGCGCTCGCGACTACGCCTTCCCGCAGATCCGGTCGCGCGGCGCCGCCGTGCTGGTGCTGTCTGCGGCGCTCTACCCCTATGTCTACCTGCTGGCGCGGGCCGCGTTCCGCGAACAGTCGGGCGCCGGGTTCGAGGTCGCACGGGCGCTTGGCGTCGGCCCCTGGGGCCGGTTCTGGCGGGTCGGGCTGCCGCTGGCGCGGCCGGCCATCGCCGCCGGGGTCGCGGTGGTGATGATGGAGACGGTCAACGATTTCGGCGTGGTCGACTACTTCGCGGTCCAGACCCTGACCACCGGCATCTTCAGCGTCTGGCTGCAGGCCGGCAATCTTGGCGGCGCGGCGCAGATCGCGACGCTGGTACTGGCGGTGATCGTGCTGCTGGTGACGCTCGAGAAGCTCAGCCGGCGCCGGTCGCGGTTCTTCGGCTCGGCGCGGCAACCGCGGCCGGTGCAGCCGACGCGGCTGACCGGCTGGCAGGGCGGCTGGGCCAGCGCCGCCTGCCTGCTGCCCTTCGGGCTCGGGTTCGTGCTGCCGGTCGCCGTGCTGACCAGCCACGCGCTCGATGCCCGCGAATGGGCGGCGCCGGGGCTGATCAAGGCGCTGATCCACACCCTGACCACCGGCGGCGCGGCGGCGCTGCTGACCGTGCTGGCCGGGCTGTTCATGGTCTACGGCACCCGGCTGTCGGGCCGCCGCTTGCCGGTGCTGCTGCTGCCGATCACCGCGATCGGCTACGCGGCGCCCGGCGCGGTGCTTGGCATCGGCATCCTGATCCCGCTGGCCGGACTCGACCACGTGGTGGCCGACGCGGTGCTGGCGCTGACCGGCCGGGACCCGGGGCTGATCCTGACCGGCAGCGCGGCGGCGCTGATCTTCGCCTATTCGGTGCGGTTCTTCGCGATCGCGCAGGGCACCGCCGACGCAGCGCTTGGCCGGGTCTCGCCCAGCCTGCCGATGGCGGCGCGGTCGCTGGGCCGCACCGCCGGCGGCACGCTGCGCGCGGTGCACGTGCCGCTGATCCGCGCCAGCGTCGGGTCGGCGCTGCTGCTGGTCTTCGTCGACTGCGTCAAGGAGCTGCCGGCGACGCTGCTGCTGCGGCCGTTCAACTACGACACGCTGGCGACACGGGTGCATTCCAAGGCCAGCCTCGAAAACATCGCCGAAGCCGCCCCGGCGGCGCTGGCGATCACCCTCGTCGGCCTCGTCGCCGTGGGCTTCCTGGCGCGCGCCAACCGATAGCGCATCGCATGGTGTTTCGCTGTCCGGAGGGGCTTGCACTGCGACGCGGCGTCGGGGTAAGTCAGGCGCGTGCCCCTATAGCTCAGCTGGTAGAGCAACTGATTTGTAATCAGTAGGTCCGCGGTTCGAGTCCGTGTGGGGGCACCAGTTCATACCATATAGCTGCATTCTGGCGCTGTTACGCAAACGGACCGACGGGTTTCCCAACATTGTAACTACCTGAGCGCAATTGGAACATAGAATTTGTATTTTTGAATCTGATCGCGAAACGTTTGATAGATGTAGTCTCTTGCGGAAAGATTATGCTTGAAGAACTCTTCGACGGTCGCTTCTTTCGGTCGTATACCCTTCTTTGCAGTCAGTCCCTGGAACGTTTCCAGCAACCCTGAAAGCTCTGGGCGCATGCTTTCCAGATTGCTGATGTCTTCCTCGAATCTGTCATACCTGATCATCACGTCGATGATATCCGTCCCGTCTATCTCGTAGATACTGTTATTGTCGATCAGTGAGTTCTTAGCGCCAAGAACAAATTCTCCGAATTCCTTGACGTGATCAATTTTGTTCGCGTTTTTATTTCGGTGGTGCCAGAAATACATGCTGACGGCCACTTCGAAGGGGCTTCGAATGATGGAAACCTTCAAGTATTCATTCCAGATGACATCTCCGCATTCCTCTTTCGCGCGAGCGGCGGGCATGTGGTGGAAAAACCGCAAGTCAGTCAGACGTTGTGGTCGGGCTGCCGAGTGCCTGGCGTCCGGATACTCGTAGTTCTGGGGGCCACGAAAACCGAGGCGTTTCCGGTCTTCTTCATCGGACGGTGAAATTGGCGTTATAACGCAGCTTTCAGAGGCAAATCTCGATAATGCAATTTCGAATGATGTTCCTGCCACTTTTCCAGCTTTCAGGAATATTATTCTGGCGTCATGAAGAACAATCATGGTTCTGCTATTCCAAACTTATATTTGCCAAGCTCATCTGCCGTTTGCAAGTGAGCCGTGTTGAGCTGATATCCACGTGTATCAGTCTTGATGCGAGGTTTCCAGCAGAGCACTTGCGAGTATTCAGTCGGAACCTGACACGCCGCGTCCATCCAAGTTCGTGACTTGGGCGTCGGAGGCCGTGAAAGCAGTAATGCCATCTTGCGGCGTCAGTTTTCCGGTCAGGATCGGCTATGCGAATTTTTCTGCCATTCTTTCCGGCGCTCGGGTCTTATTGCGTCTACAAGGTCCTTTGAGGGAGGAGCGGAAAGCCGGGATTTCGCTGTACGCGACATGAACCTCTACTTCCCGACGTTATTGCTTTGACCAACGGATTGGCATCGGGGTAAGGTGAGTTCGTTCTATTTTGGCGTCGCTCAGAAGACCTGTTCTGCCGTGAACCGAGAAATCAATACCATTCCAAGACTTCATGCGCCACGGCTTGACCGATCGCCTGGCTGCCAGGCAGGCCCTGGATGAAGGGTTGCGAGGACATCAGAAAGCTGATCGCGGCCAAATGAATTCTGGGCTGGGCGCCTTCCGCGATCTGCAGGCCGAAACCGGGGGATAACATGTCCGCAAGCGGATCGCTCGGCGAATTGTCGGTGCTGGAGGCCAGAAGCTGACGCCTCAGCGTTGGATAGGGCAGATCCTTCAATCGCATCGCCCGCTGGCCGCGTGCATCGATCAAGGTATCGAAGGTCAAACTTTCCTCGTCGGTTTCGACGACGAACCGCCTTGGCGCGGCAGTTGCGGCAACGCGGTAGGGGCGATGACCCAGTGCCCGAACCTGCAGGCGACCCGCATCCGCAAGCGCGAGAAGCCGCTCCATCGAAAGCGGTGGCACGGCGGCATAGTTGTCGACGAAGACCTTGCGAAGCCCGCGGTCGAACCTTAGCCGGTCATCGGCAGACAGGCTGGCATAGATGTTCGAAAAGG
>JBFGEI010000174.1:0-6620 GCA_041580155.1 Limimaricola sp. | reverse complement strand
GGCATCGGCGTGCTGCAGACGGCGGCCGACGAAGGTGCCCTGTCGATCGGCGTCGACAGCAACCAGAACTACCTGCAGCCCGGCAAGGTGCTGACCTCGATGGTCAAGCGCGTCGACAACGCCGTCTACGAAGCCTTCGAGGCCGGTGACACCATCGAGGCCGGCATCAACGTCATGGGCGTCAACAACGACGGCGTAGGCGTCGCGGTCGACGAGCACAACGAGCCGCTGGTCACCGATGAGATGCTGGCAGCCGTCGAGGACGCCAAGGCGAAGATCGCCTCCGGCGAGATCGCGGTGCATGACTACATGGCCGACGAGAGCTGCCCGTCGCTCAGCTTCTGATCTGCCGCGTGGCATGATGACACCAGGGGCCGCGCCACCAGCGCGGCCCCTCTTCGCTACCAAGGACCGGTGACCTGATGACCGACCAGACCCCCGCGATCGAGCTGAAAGGCATTTCCAAGGCCTTCGGCCCCGTGCAGGCCAACAAGGATATCTCGATCCGGGTGATGCCCGGCACGATTCACGGCATCATCGGCGAGAACGGCGCCGGAAAATCGACGCTGATGTCGATCCTCTACGGCTTCTACAAGGCCGATGCCGGCGAGATCTTCATCAACGGCAAGCGCACCGAGATCCCCGACAGCCAGGCCGCGATCAACGCCGGCATCGGCATGGTGTTCCAGCATTTCAAGCTGGTGCAGAACTTCACCGTGCTCGAGAACGTGGTGCTCGGCGCCGAGGACGGCGCGATGCTGCGGCCGTCGCTGGCCAAGGCCCGGCGCGAGCTGAAGGCGCTGGCCGAGGAATACGAGCTCAACGTCAAGCCGGACGCGATGGTCGAGGACATCGGCGTCGGCATGCAGCAGCGGGTCGAGATCCTGAAGGCGCTGTACCGGCAGGCCGACATCCTGATCCTCGACGAGCCGACCGGCGTGCTGACCCCGGCCGAGGCCGACCACCTGTTCCGGATCCTCCACAACCTGCGCGACCAGGGCAAGACGATCATCCTGATCACCCACAAGCTGCGCGAGATCATGGAGATCACCGACACGGTGAGCGTGATGCGGCGCGGCCAGATGACCGCCACCGTGAAGACCGCCGAGACCTCGCCGCCGCAGCTCGCCGAGCTGATGGTCGGCCGCAAGGTGCTGCTGCAGGTCGAGAAGGTCCCGGCCCGCCCCGGCAAGACGATCCTCGAGGTCGAGAACCTCAAGGTCACCGATTCCAAGAAGGTCGACCGGCTGCGCGGCGTGTCGTTCAACATCCGCGCCGGCGAGATCCTCGGCATCGCCGGGGTCGCCGGCAACGGCCAGTCCGAACTGCTCGAGGTGCTGGGCGGTTACCGCCGCGCCCGCGGCACGATCCGGATGAACGGCGACGAGATTGACCTGACCGGCCGCAAGTCCGACGCCCGGACCCGGCGCCAGCGCGGCATCGCGCATGTTCCCGAGGACCGGCAGCACGAAGGGCTGATCATGGAGTTCTCGGCCTGGGAGAACGTCGCCTTCGGCTACCACGACCAGCCCGAGTTCAACCGCGGCATGTTCATGGACAACGTCGCGATCAAGGCCGACGCCGCCGCCAAGATGGAGCGCTTCGACGTGCGCCCGCCCGACCCGCATCTGGCGGCGAAGAACTTCTCCGGCGGCAACCAGCAGAAGATCGTCGTGGCGCGCGAGATCGAGCGCAACCCCGACCTGCTGCTGATCGGCCAGCCGACCCGCGGCGTCGACATCGGCGCCATCGAATTCATCCACCAGCAGATCGTCGCCCTGCGCGACATGGGCAAGGCGATCCTGCTGGTGTCGGTCGAGCTGGACGAGATCATGTCGCTGTCGGACCGCATCGCGGTGATGTTCGACGGCCAGATCATGGGCGAACGGCTGCCCGGCGACACCAGCGAACGCGAGCTTGGCCTGTTGATGGCCGGCATCACCGATACCGACAAGCCGCACAGCGCGGCCGAGGTCGAGGCCAAGCTGGCGCACCGGTCCGCCAGCGCGGCAAAGGAGGTCTGAACCGATGCAGAAGATGCCGCAATGGGCCGATGTGCTGCTGATCCCGGTGATCAGCCTGCTGCTCGCCGCGCTGTTCTCGGCGCTGGTGATCCTCGCGATCGGCGAAAACCCCTGGGACGCGCTGAAGCTGATGGTCGAGGGCTCGCTCGGGTCGACCTACGCCTGGGGCTACACGCTCTACTACGCGACCAACTTCATCTTCACCGGGCTGGCCGTGGCGTTGGCCAGCCATGCCCGGCTGTTCAACATCGGCGGCGAAGGCCAGGCGATGCTCGGCGGGCTCGGGGTGGCGCTGGTGGCGCTGTACATCCCCTGGCCGCACTGGTCGCTGGCGCTGATCGGCGGCGCCGTCGGCGCGGCGCTGTTCGGCGCCGCCTGGGCGGCGATCCCGGCCTGGCTGCAGGCCCGGCGCGGCAGCCATATCGTGATCACCACGATCATGTTCAACTTCATCGCGGCGGCGCTGCTGAACTACCTGCTGATCGGGCTGCTGAAGCCGGCAGGATCGATGGAGCCGGCAACCGGCCGGTTCCCCGAAGCCACGCATCTGCCGACCTTCCAGGACATGTTCTCGACCGCCGACAACGCGCTGTTCCGCGGCGCGCCGGTGAACGTCAGCTTCTTCGTGGCGCTGGCCGCCTGCGTCGCGGTCTGGGCGCTGGTCTGGCGCACCCGGCTTGGCTACGAGATCCGCGCCTACGGCCAGTCCGAGGGCGCCGCGAAATACGCCGGCATCAGCCCGACGAAGATCGTCGTGGTCACCATGCTGATCTCCGGCGGTCTGGCCGGGATGATGGCGATCAACAACGTGATGGGCGAGGCCGAGCGCCTGGTGCTGAACTCGGTCGAGGGCGCCGGCTTCATCGGCATCGCGGTGGCGCTGATGGGCCGCAGCCACCCGGCCGGGGTTCTGGTGGCGGCGCTGCTGTTCGGCTTCCTGTACCAGGGCGGCGCCGAGCTGGCGCTGTGGACCTCGATCCCGCGCGAGCTGATCGTGGTGATCCAGGCGCTGGTGATCCTGTTCACAGGCGCGCTCGACAACATGGTGCGGATGCCGCTCGAAGGGCTGTTCATGCGGCTGCGCAAGCCGCCCCTGCCCGAGCGCAAGACAACCCCGGCGGCGGAGTAAGCACATGGATCTTCTGACCCTTCTCCAGGTGCTCGACACCACGATCCGGCTGGCGACGCCGTTGCTTCTGGCCTGCCTCGCCGGTCTGTTCTCGGAACGCGCCGGGATCTTCGACATCGGCCTCGAGGGCAAGATGCTGGCCTCGGCCTTTCTCACCGCCGCCGTGGCCGCGGTCAGCGGCTCGGTGCTGGTCGGCACCCTGGCCGGGATCGGCGCGGCGCTGTCGCTCGCGGCGGTGCACGGGCTCGCCTCGATCACCTTCCGCGGCAACCAGCTGATTTCCGGCGTGGCGATCAACTTCCTCGCCGCCGGCCTGACGGTGGTGGTGGCGCAAAGCTGGTTCGGCCAGGGCGGCCGCACGCCGCAGCTGTCGGGCAACGCCCGCTACGAGGGCATCGATCTGCCGCTGGCCAGCGAAATGCGCGAGATCCCGATACTGGGGCAGATCTACGCCGACCTGATCTCGGGCCATACCCTGCTGGTCTACGTCGGGCTGCTGATGGTGCCGCTGAGCTGGTGGCTGCTGTTCCGGACCCGCTTCGGGCTGCGGCTGCGCGCGGTGGGCGAAAACCCGGCGGCGGTCGATACCGCCGGCGTGTCGGTGGTCGGGCTGCGCTTTGCCGCGGTGATGATCTGCGGCGTGCTCACCGGCCTGGCCGGCGCCTACCTGTCGACCGGTCTGCAGGCCGGCTTCGTCAAGGACATGACCGCGGGCCGCGGTTACATCGCGCTGGCGGCGCTGATCTTTGCGAAATGGCGGCCGTGGTATGCGCTTGGTGCCTGCCTGTTGTTCGGCTTCCTGCAGGCGATCGCGCTGCGGCCCGACGTTCTGGAGGGCGTGCTCGGCTTCAAGGTCGGCGTGCAGCTGCTCGACGCCCTGCCCTACATTCTCACGGTGGTGATCCTGGCCGGCTTCGTCGGCAAGGCAATCCCGCCCCGCGCCGGAGGCGAACCCTATGTCAAAGAGCGTTGAACTCGCGGGCCTGATCCGGGCCCAGGCCGGATCCGAGCCCGTCAGATACGGGCTGATCCTCGGCTCGGGTCTTGGCCACATCGCCGGCGCCGTAGACGGCGTCACCATCTCCTACGGCGATCTGCCCGGGTTCCCGCACGCCGGGGTGTCGGGCCACAACCCGGTGCTGGCGATCGGCGATCTCGAAGGCGTCCGGGTGGCGGTGTTCGGCGGCCGGGCGCATTACTACGAAAGCGGCAACCCGGCGGCGATGCGGCTGCCGCTCGAGGTGCTGAAGGAGCTTGGCGCCGAGGCGGTGATCCTGACCAACGCTGCCGGATCGCTGCGCCCCGAGATGCCGACCGGGTCGATCATGGCGCTGACGGACCACATCAACTTCTCCGGTCTGAACCCGCTGATCGGCGAGCCGACCGATGCCCGCTTCGTGCCGATGGGCGGCGCCCATGACGCCGAGCTGCGGGCCCGGCTGCACGCCGCGGCGCTGGCCGAGAACGTCGACCTGCACGACGGCGTTTACGCCTGGTATTCCGGCCCGTCGTTCGAAACCCCGGCCGAGATCCGCGCCATCCGCACGCTGGGCGCCGACGCGGTCGGCATGTCGACCGTCCCCGAGGTGATCCTCGCGCGGTTCCTCGGGCTGCGCGCCTGCGCGATCTCGGCGATCACCAACATGGCCGCCGGCATGTCCGACGAAGCGATCAGCCACGAGCACACCAAGGCGATGGCGCCGCTCGGCGCCAAGAAGCTGGAAGCCGTGCTGCGCCGGATGCTGCGCGACAGCGTCTGACCGGCCGCGGCGCCCGGCGGGGCGCCGCGCCTTGAAAACCCGCCGGTCCGGTGGCGTGAAACCCATGACGGATGCCGCCTCGGGGCTGGCAAATTGCCGACAAGGCTGCGTTAATCGGTTGCAAGCCAGATGAGCGCCGAACCATGCAGCTCTACCTTCCCATTGCCGAGGTTTCGGTCAACGCGTTCCTGCTGCTCGGGCTTGGCGGGCTGGTCGGCGTGCTATCGGGCATGTTCGGCGTCGGCGGCGGCTTCCTGATTACGCCGCTGCTGTTCTTCGCGGGCATTCCGCCGGCCGTGGCGGTCGCCACCTCGACCAACCAGATCGTCGCCTCGTCGTTCTCGGCGCTGCTGGGCCACCTGCGGCGCCGCACCGTCGACCTGACGATGGGCACGGTGCTGCTGGCCGGCGGGTTGATCGGTTCCGGTCTCGGGGTGGTCGTGTTCAACTGGCTGAAGGCGCAGGGCCAGGTCGATCTGCTGGTCAAGCTGTGCTACGTGGTGTTCCTCGGGATCGTCGGCATGCTGATGCTGATCGAGAGCATCCGGGCGCTGCGCCACGCCCGCCGTCCCGGTGCCCGCGCCAAGCGGCGCAAGCACAACTGGGTCCACGCGCTGCCGGTGAAGATCAAGTTCCGGGTCTCGGGGCTGTATATCTCGGTGTTTCCGCCGATGCTGGTCGGGCTGGCGGTCGGGGTTCTGGCAGCGATCATGGGGGTGGGCGGCGGCTTCATCATGGTGCCGGCGATGATCTACCTGCTGGGAATGCCGACCAAGGTGGTGATCGGCACCTCGCTGTTCCAGATCATCTTCGTCACCGGCTTCACCACGATGCTGCACGCCACCACCAACCAGACCGTCGACATGGTGCTGGCGCTGCTGCTGATCCTCGGCGGGGTGATCGGGGCGCAGATCGGCACCAGGATCGGCGCCAAGATGAAGGCCGAACAGCTGCGCATCCTGCTGGCGGCGCTGGTGCTGATGGTCTGCGGCCAGCTGGCGCTGGACCTGGTGCTGCGGCCCGACGAGCTTTACGAGATCGAGGCCCAGACCGGGGCGCGCGCGGCATGATCCGGCTGTGCCTCCTGCTGCTGGCGCTGGCGTTGCCGGCCCGGGCCGCCGAAGAGATCGTGCTGGGGCTAAGCCAGGACCAGGTGGCGATCACCGCGACCTTCGACGGCTCCGAGATCCTGATCTTCGGCGCGATCAAGCGCGAGACCCCGATCCCCAGCGAATCCGATCTCGAGGTGATCATCGCGGTGTCGGGGCCGAAGCTGCCGGCGACGGTGCGGTTCAAGGAACGCCGGTTCGGGATCTGGATGAACACCGACGCGATCGAGGTCGACGCCGCGCCGTCGTTCTACGCCGTCGCCACCACCGCGCCGCTGACCGACATCCTGACCGCGACCGAAAACCTGCGCCACGCGATCTCGATCCCGCGGGCGATCCGGGCGGTCGGTAACCGGATCGAAGGCTCGGGCACCTATGTTGCGGCGCTGATCCGGATCCGCGAGGAGCAACAGCTGTACCAGATGCTCGAGTCCAGCATCGACCTGGAAGAGGACACGCTATTTCGCACCTCGGTGGCGTTGCCCGCCAACCTGATCGAAGGCAATTACACGGTGCGGATCTTCCTGACCCGGGACCGCCAGGTGATCGACAGCTACGAGACGGTGATCGGGGTGCAGAAGGTCGGGGTCGAACGCTG
>JBFGEI010000173.1:0-6621 GCA_041580155.1 Limimaricola sp. | reverse complement strand
TCGGTGATTCCCTTGAGGTCGCCGATGCCGTCACCGTCGGAATCCTGGTAGGACCGCGGATAGACTTGATAGGTAACGGATCCACGCCACCAGTCGGGATTGGTCATGCTAGCTTCTCCTGGGCTGCCGATGTCAAAAGCTACACAGCGATTGCCCGAAGCGCTTCGGAAAAGCAAGACAAAGCTTTGTGCGCGTGTTTTCGGCAATTGCGCGCGAAATCGCGGTTTCGGGCGCTGCTGCTGGACCGCGACCCGCCCTGCGGCGGCAGAACCGGCCTTGGCCGTGCGAATTTCCGGCTGGAATCAAGGATACTGCCCGAAGCGCTTCGGGGCGCGGTTCAGCCCGCCGCCACCGCCAGCCTGTCGCGGCGGAACGCCAGCTCGACCCGCAGCCCGGAATTGCTCGAGGTGCGCACGAAGCCCTCGTGCTTCTGGGTCATCGTGCGGATCATCCGCCAGCCCAGCGATTCCGAGCGTTCGGGGCGCTCCATGCCCTCGGCCAGCCCGACGCCGTCGTCCTCGACCACCAAGGTCAGCATCTCGTCGTCGAGCGACACGGTCGCCGTGATCCGGCCATGGCGGCGGCCGGTGAAGGCGTGCTTGCAGGCGTTGGTCATCAGCTCGCCGGCGGCCAGCGCCAGGTCGGTGGCGGCGCTGCCGCGCATCTCGACGCTCTCGCCATCGACCTCGATCGCCACCGCGCATTCCATCGAGCTGAACGCCCGCCGGGTCTGGCCGGCGACGTCGCGCAGCAGCGGCAGCAGCGCCACGGTGTCGCTGGCGGCGCTGCGTTGCAGCTGGTCGTGGACCGTGGCGATCGCCCGCACCCGCAGTTCCAGATCCTGCAGCACCGCCCGGGTTTCCGCGGATTGCGAGTTCGTCCGACTGAGCCGCATCAGCCCGGTGACCAGCGCCAGGTTGTTCTTGGTGCGGTGGTGCACCTCGGCCATCAGCATGTCGCGCTCGGCCAGCGCGTCGAGCAATTCGCGGTTCTGCTGCGCCAGCATCGCGCCGGGATCGGCCCGGCGCAGGCTTGCCATTCGGTCGCCGACCTCGCGGGCGCGTTCGGCCTGGCGGTCCGGCGTCAGCGCGGTGCCGAAGCCGGCGATGATCCGGCTGCCTTCGACGCCGGTGTCGACCTCGAACCGGTCGGCGATCCGCCGCACCCCGCGCAGTCCCAGCCCGAGCCCCGGCCCGCGCGATACCGCCGAGCCGTCGAGAAGCGCGTCGAGCCCGGCAATGCCGGGACCCTGGTCCACCGCCTCGGCGACCAGGTCGAGCCGGCCGTCGACCCGGTCGAGCGACAGCGCCATGCGGCCACCGCCGCCGTGCTGCACCAGGTTTCGGCCCAGTTCCAGCAGCGCGGTGACGATCCGGGTTTCGGCGAACTTGTCGAAGCCGCAGGTCTGCGCCACCAGCTGGCCGACCAGCCGCAGCCGGACGATGTCCTTGTCGTCCTCGATCTTCAGCGTGGTCAGCTTCATGCCATCGGCTCCGGCGCTTGGGGATCGGGCGTCTCGGCGATCCGCGCCACCACGACGCAGGCGTCGTCGCGGCCGCGGTTCTGGTCGCGCATCAGCACCGCCGCGATCAAGCTGCAGCTGCGGGTCAGCAGCTGCGGCAGCTCGCGCACCACCCGCAGCGTCGCCAGCCCGTCGGAATGCAGGATCAGCGTGTCGCCGGGCAGCAGATCGGCGGTCTCGACCGGCGGCGTGCGCACCGCGCCGCCAAGCCGGCCCTCGCGGCTGATCAGCCGGCGCAGCTTGCCCGAGCGCGACGCTACCAGCGCCGAGACGTTGCCGATCCCGGCCAGACGCAGCCGGCGGTCGGCGGCCTCGATCTGCGCCAGGCAGGCGACCGAGCCGCGGGTCCCGGCCAGATCGGCCGAAAGCTGCGACAGCAGCCGCGCCGGATCGTCGTCGCGCCGCGCCGCGAAGCCGGCGATCGCCTGGTCGGCGGCCTCCTCGGCGCGCGGCCCGTGGCCCAGCCCGTCGACCAGCAACAGGTCGAGGATCCCGTCGCGGTCGCGCGCCGCCCAGCCGTCGCCGCAGGCGCGTTCGCCGGGGTAGTTCATCAAGAAGCCGGCGATCTCGACCCCTGCCAGATGCCGGGAGCCGCTGCCGAATTCACAGGCGATCACGGTGCCGCGCTCGGCCACCGAATGGATCTCGAAGCCGTCCGACAGCCGCTGCATCGCGCCCAGCCCGGTGCCGGACGAACTGCCCGAGGTGGTGCCATCCTCCATCGCGGCGCCGAGATCGGCGATCCCCGGCCCCTGGTCGATCGCCGCCAGCGCGATCCAGTCGCTGCCGGGCTGGCGCTGCAGCAGGATCTGCCCGCTTTGCGCGTGGCGCAGCAGGTTGGTGGCCATCTCGGTCGCGACGATGGCGACGCGCTCGATCCGGTCGTCGGACTGCCCGGCTTCCTCGGCCAGCGCGCGCGCCAGCCTGCGGCTTTCGGCGACGCCGCTGGGGTCGGCGATGGCGATGCAATGTCTCATATGCCGGAGGTCATATCGATGGTTGTCCCCTTCCCGGGCGCGCTCTCGATGCTGAAACTGTCGACCAGGCGGCGGGCGCCGCCGAGGCCTTTTCCCATGCTCTTGGCGGTGCTGAAGCCGTCTTGCAGCGCCAGCTCAATATCGGCGATGCCGGCACCCTGGTCGACGCAGCGCACCCGGATCCGCGCCGGCCGGTCGAGGATGAAGACCTCGAGCACGCCGCCGCCGCCATGTTCCAGCGCGTTGCGGGCGATCTCGCTGACCGCGGTGACGAAGCGCACCTTGCGCAGCGCCTTCGCGCCCATCCGGTCCAGCACCCGCGACACCGACAGGCGGGCCGCCGCGACGTCGCGCTCCTGCCGCAGCGTGACGGTCTCGACGGCGCCGCCCGGCGCCGCCGTCATGCCAGGCCTTTGGCCTTGAGCGCGCGCAGCGCGTGCGACAGGCTCAGCGCGGTGCGGCTGCCCGAGAGGTCCATGCCCAGCTCGACCAGGGTCATCGCCACCGCCGGGCGCATGCCGACGATGTAGGTCTCCGCCGCCAGCAGACGGGCGATCGACGACAGCTGCGCCAGGATCCGGCCGACGAAGGTGTCGACGATCTCGAGCGCCGCGATGTCGATCACCACGCCGCGCGCCTGGTGCGACACGATCTGCTCGGAGAGGTCCTCCTGCAGGTTGATGATGTCGGTGTCGGTGATGTTATCGCGGATCGCGACCAGCAGCACCTTCTCGACGACATAGATCGACGCCGCCTCAGACACCGGCGGACCCGTTGCGCTCGATCCGGAAGCCGACCCGGCGGAACGCCTCGGCCAGCGCCGCGCGGATGCTCGGCCGGGTGGTGACTTCGCCGACGTCGACGCCCAGCTCGACCATGGTCTGGGCGATCTTCGGGCTGATCCCCGAGATGATCGCCTCGGCGCCCATCAGCCGCACCGCGGCGGCGGTGCGCAGCAGGTGCTGCGCCACCTGGGTGTCGACCACCCGGACCCCGGTGATGTCGACGATGACCACCTCGGCGCTGTGTTCGACGATGGCGTTCAGCAGGTTCTCCATCACCTCCTGCGCCCGCACCGAATCCAGCGTGCCGATCAGCGGGATCGTCAACACCCGTTCCCACAGCTGCACCACCGGGGTCGACAGCTCCATCATCTCGACCCGCTGCCGGTCGATGATCTGGTCGCGCTCGGCGATGAAGTGATCGTTGATGTGCATCGCGAAGGCGTCGACGATGCGGGTGAACAGGGTGATTTCCTCGATCAGCTGGTCCGGGCTGCCGGCCAGCCGGGTCTTCAGCCGGGAGAAGATCGGCTGCTTCATCGCCAGGATGAAGGTGGTCATCTCGGAGGGCGAAACGCCGCGCTCGACCCGGGCATGGGTCACGTCGGCCAGCGACAGCCGCAGGTTGGCCCATTCCTCGTCGCCGATGTTCATGTTCTTGGACAGGTCGGCCTTGGCGATGCCGTCGGAGAAGCCCTGCAGCAACTCGCCCAGCTGGCGCCGGCTTTCGCGGTCGGTGAACAGGTCGGGGCGGCGTACGCCCTCCTGCTTCTGGGTCTGCAGCCAGGCCTCGAGGGTTTCTTCGAACTCTTCCCGAAGAATCACGAGGATCTCGGCGATCTCATTGGTTGGCATGGCAATACACTCTGAAAAACGGTTGCCGCAGTCCTAGACGCGCGACACCGGGATGGAAAGTCCGGGTGCCGAGAGCGACGCGAAGGCGCCGGGCTCCGCCGACGTGCGGTCAGCCGAACTTGCGCCCGGCGTCGAGCGCCAGCCCGGTGCCGACGCTGCCCAGCATGTCGCCGGTGGCGATCCGGGCGCCGGGCAGCTGCGCCGCGATCCGGGCGTGCAGCAGCGGCAGACTGCTGGAACCGCCGGTCATGAACACGGTGCCGATCGCGTCGGGCGTCAGCCCGGCCTGCGCCAGCAGACCGGCGATCGTGCTGCCGATCCGCGACACCGCGTCGCCGATCGCCGCCTCGAGCCCGTCGCGCGTCACCATCGGGTTCGGCGCGCCGGTGGCGGCGTGCAAATCAAGCCGCGCCGCCGGCGCGTCGGACAGCGCGATCTTCACCGCCTCGACCGACATCGCGACGCCGTGGCCCTGCCGGGCCTCGACGGTCCGCACCATCCGCTCGACCAGTTCCGGGCGATCGGCCTCGCGGCTCAGCGCCTTGAGATCGGCGAGCGCGCGGCCGGCGTAGAGCCGGTTGATCCGGTGCCAGGTCGCCAGATCGACGTAGTAGTGCCGCGGCATGATCCCCTTGCCGCCGCCGGTGCTGGCGCCGAAGCCCAGGTGCGGCATCGCCTCGGCCAGGCTCAGCAGCCGGTCGAAATCGGTGCCGCCGAGCCTGATCCCGTCATTGGCGAGGATGTCGCCGGCGCGGTCCGGATGCGCGGCGCGGTCCGGCGCCACCCGCAGGATCGAGAAGTCCGAGGTCCCGCCGCCGATGTCGACGATCAGCACCAGTTCCTCGCGCGGCGCGGTCGCCTCGTATTGCAGCGCCGCGGCGACCGGTTCGTACTGGAACGCGATTTCGCGGAAGCCGACGCTGCGGGCGATGCTTTCGAGGATGTCCTGCGCCGCCGCGTCGGCCGCGGCGTCGCCGTCGACGAAATGCACCGGCCGGCCCAGCACCACCCGGTCGACGCCGCCGCCGGTGGTCCGGTCCAGCCGGTCGCGCAGGTGGCCGAAGAACCGCCCCAGCATGTCCTGGAAGGTGACGGCGCGGCGGCCGATCATCGTGCGGTCGTGGATCAGCGACGACCCGAGCGTGCTTTTCAGTCCGCGCAGCAGCCGCCCGTCCTCGCCGTCGACATAGGCCGAGATCGCGGCCCGGCCGAAGATCGGCGCCGGGTCGTCGACCTCCCAGAACGCGGCGCTCGGCAGCGTCATGTGATCACCTTCCAGCGCGATCAGCCGGGCGCTGCCCGCGGCCGCCAGGCCGACGGTCGAGTTGGAAGTGCCGAAATCGATGCCGCAGGCCGGTGCACGCATGAGGAGGTCTCCGCAGGGCGCCGCCGCGGGCGCGGATTGAGCCCCGCGTCATGACAGGAACCGCGCGGCGCGAAAAGACCGGCCGCGAGGGTATCGGCGGATCAGCGCGCCGGCGGCTGGCGCCGCAGCGGCGCCGGCGCCGGGACGTCCTTCGACCTTGGCAGCACCACCTCGACCCCCGCCTCGCCGAGCAGCCGGTAGATCTCGGCGAAGGTCTGGTCGACCGGCATGCTCTGGTGCTTGCGCTGGGTCAGGAAGGCGTCGGCAGGCGCGGCAAAGCGGATCGCCGCGTCGGTCAGGGGATCGGCGCCGGGCTTGTAGGCGCCGATCCGGATCAACTCTTCCATGTCGGCGTATTTCGCCAGCGTCCGCCGCGCCGCCTGCAGCACCGCGTATTCGGCTTCGGAGTGACAATCGGGCAGCATCCGCGAGATGCTCTTCTGGATGTTGACCGCCGGGAACCGGCCCTGCTCGGCGATCGCGCGGTCGAGCACCACATGGCCGTCGAGAATGCCGCGGACCGCGTCGGCCACCGGTTCGTTCATGTCGTCGCCGTCGACCAGCACGGTGTAGATGCCGGTGATGTCGCCGCCGGCACCCGAGCCCGGGCCGGAGCGTTCCAGCAGCTGCGGCAGCTCGGAGAAGACGGTCGGCGGATAGCCCTTGGCGGTTGGCGGTTCGCCAGCCGCAAGGCCGATCTCGCGCTGCGCCATCGCGAAGCGGGTGACGCTGTCGACCAGCAGCAGCACCTGCAGCCCGGCGTCGCGGAAATGCTCGGCCACCGCGGTGGCGGTCCAGGCCGCCTGGCGCCGCATCAGCGGCGGCTCGTTGCCGGTCGAGACCACCAGCACGGTCCGCTTCATGCCCTCGGGGCCGAGATCGGACTGGATGAAGTCCTGCACCTCGCGGCCGCGTTCGCCGACCAGCCCGACCACGATGACATCGGCCTCGGCGCCGCGCGCCAGCATCGCCATCAGCGTCGACTTGCCGACCCCGGAGCCGGCGAACACGCCCATCCGCTGGCCGCGGCACAGCGGGGTGAACACGTCGAAGGTCTTGATCCCGGTGTCGAGCCGCGCCCCGACCCGGCGCCGGTCGAAGGCGCCCGGCGGCGGCGCC
>JBFGEI010000172.1:0-6664 GCA_041580155.1 Limimaricola sp. | reverse complement strand
CGCAGCGCCTCGCCGAAGGCCACCGCCTTGCCGGCGATGACATGCATCAGCGGACCGCCCTGGATGCCCGGGAAGATCGCCGAGTTGACCTTCTTGGCGATCGCCTCGTCATTGGTGAGGATCATGCCGCCGCGCGGGCCGCGCAGGGTCTTGTGGGTGGTGGTGGTGGCGACATGCGCGTGCGGGAACGGCGACGGGTAGAGCCCGGCGGCGACCAGCCCGGCGAAATGCGCCATGTCGACCAGCAGGTAGGCACCGACGCTGTCGGCGATCTCGCGCATCTTCACGAAATCGATGATCCGCGGAATCGCCGAGCCGCCGGCGATGATCATCTTCGGCTGGTGCTCGGTCGCCAGCGCCTGGATCTGTTCGTAGTCGATCTGGCTGTCCTGCTGGCGCACGCCGTATTGCACCGCGTTGAACCACTTGCCGGACTGGGTCGGCTTGGCGCCGTGGGTCAGGTGACCGCCGGCATCGAGGCTCATCCCGAGGATGGTGTCGCCGGGGGCGAGCAGCGCCTGGAACACGCCCTGGTTGGCCTGGGAGCCGGAGTTCGGCTGCACGTTGACGAACTCGCAGTCGAACAGCTGCTTGGCGCGGTCGATGGCGAGGTTCTCGGCCACGTCGACGTGCTGGCAGCCGCCGTAGTAGCGCCGGCCCGGGTAGCCTTCGGCGTATTTGTTGGTCATCACCGAGCCCTGCGCCTCGAGCACCGCGGCCGAGACGATGTTCTCCGACGCGATCAGCTCGATCTCGTGACGCTGGCGGCCAAGCTCGGCCTTGATGGCGGCGGCGATCTCGGGGTCGCGGGTGGCGAGCGGCTCGGAGAAGAAGCCGTCGTCGCGGGTGGATGCGGTCATCGGTGGGACGCCTTTCGACAAGTTGGGTCGCGGTTTCTTACCGCAGCGGAAGCAGGGCCAAAAGCCCCATTCCCGACCCGATGGACACCGCCAGCGTCGGCGCGGGCAGGGCATGTCGGCTTGCGTTTCCGATACGCGTGGCGGACAACCAATGCGAAACCTCTGGGGGGAGGCCCTTGACCCAACAACGTATTGCCTTCGTCGCCAGCGACGCACCGGTGGCGCAGGCCACGCGCGACCGGCTCGTGGCGCGCTACGGCGACGCCGATCTGGCCGAGGCCGACGTCGTCGTGGCGCTTGGCGGCGACGGCTTCATGCTGCAGACCCTGCACGCCACCGAGGCCATCGGCGTGCCGGTCTACGGCATGAACCGCGGCACCGTCGGTTTCCTGATGAACGCGTTTTCCGAGGACGACCTGCCGGCACGGCTGGCGGCGGCCGAGGAGGCGATCATCAACCCGCTGTCGATGACCGCGACCACCGTGTCGGGCGAGGTGCAGGTCGGGCTGGCGATCAACGAGGTCAGCCTGCTGCGCGCCGGGCCGCAGGCCGCCAAGCTGCGGATCAGCGTCGACGGCAAGGTGCGGCTCGAAGAGCTGGTCTGCGACGGGGCGCTGATCGCGACCCCGGCCGGGTCGACCGCCTACAACTATTCCGCCTTCGGGCCGATCCTGCCGATTGGCGCCGACGTGCTGGCGCTGACCGCCCTGGCGCCGTTCCGACCCCGTCGCTGGCGCGGCGCGCTGCTGCCGACCCGGGCGCTGGTGCGGTTCGACGTGCTCGAACCGGGCAAGCGCCCGGTCATGGCGGATGCCGACGGGCGGTCGGTGCGCAACGTCGCCAGTGTCGAGGTGCACAGCGAACCGACGGTGCAGCACCGGATCCTGTTCGACCCCGGCCACGGGCTCGATGAGCGGCTGATCCGCGAGCAATTCGCCTGATCCCCGGCCCCGGGCGGCGCCGGGGCCGGGGCCGGCTCAGGCCTCGGCTTTCGGCATCCTGCCATAGCCCAGCGGCTGCATCGCGGCGCGCAGCTCGTCGAGGATCTTCGGGTCGTCGATCGTCGCCGGCATGCGGAAATCGGCGCCGTCGGCCAGCTGCGCCATCGTCGCGCGCAGGATCTTGCCCGAGCGGGTCTTGGGCAGCCGTTCGACCACCAGCGCCAGCTTGAACGCGGCGATCGGGCCGATCCGGTCGCGCACCATGGCGATGGCCTCGGCGGTGATCTCCTGCGCCGGCCGGTCGCAGGTCCGGTTCAGGCACAGAAACCCCATCGGCAGCTGGCCCTTCAGCGGATCGGCGACGCCGATCACCGCGCATTCGGCGACGTCGGGGTGGCCGGCGAGGATCTCCTCCATGCCGCCGGTCGACAGCCGATGCCCGGCGACGTTGATCACGTCGTCGGTGCGCGCCATGATCGACACGTAGCCGTCCGCGTCGATCAGCCCGGCATCGCCGGTGGTGTAGTAGCCCGGATGGGCCGACAGGTAGCTGCGCTGGAACCGGTCCGGATCGTCCCACAGCCCCGACAGCGTGCCCGGCGGCAGCGGCAGCCGCAGCGCCACCGCGCCGAGCTTGCCCGCGGGCTGAGGCTGCCCGGCCTCGTCCAGCACCTGCACCTCGTAGCCGGGCATCGGCAGCGTCGATGATCCGCTCTTGACCGGCAGCGGCTCGATCCCGGCCGGGTTGCCGGTGATCGCCCAGCCGGTTTCGGTCTGCCACCAGTGGTCGTAGACCGGCTTGCCCGATACCCGCGCCGCCCAGTCGACGGTGTCGGGATCGGCGCGTTCACCGGCAAGGTAGACCGCACGCAGCCGCGACAGGTCGTGGCCCCTGACCATCTCGCCCTGCGGGTCCTCGCGCTTGATCGCCCGCAGCGCGGTCGGTGCGGTGAAGAACGCCTTGACGTCGTGCTGGTCGATCACCCGCCAGATCGCGCCGGCATCGGGGGTGCCGACCGGCTTGCCCTCGTAGACCACGGTGGTGTTGCCGTGGATCAGCGGCGCGTAGCAGATGTAGCTGTGGCCGACGACCCAGCCGACGTCGGAGGCGGCCCAGAACACCTCGCCGGGGTCGACGCCGTAGATCGCCTTCATGGTCCAGTTGAGCGCCACGAGGTGGCCGCCGGTCGGGCGCAGCACGCCCTTGGGTTTGCCGGTCGTGCCCGAGGTGTAGAGGATGTAGGCCGGATGCGTCGCCTCGACCGGCACGCAATCGGCCGGCTCGGCCTCTTCCTGGAAATCATGCCACTCGATGTCGCGGCCGTGCTCGATCCCGGCCATCGCCTGCGGCCGTTGCAGGATCACGCAGAACTCGGGCTGGTGGCTGGCCTGGCGCAGCGCCGCGTCGAGCAGCGGCTTGTAGGCGACGACGCGGCCCGGTTCGATGCCGCAGGACCCCGCGAGGATCGCCTTGGGCCGACAGTCGTCGATCCGCACCGCCAGCTCGTGCGCGGCAAAGCCGCCGAACACCACGCAATGGATCGCGCCGATCCGGGCGCAGGCCAGCATCGCCTCGAGCGCCTCGGGGATCATCGGCATGTAGATCACCACCCGGTCGCCCTTGGTCACGCCGCGCGCCTTCAGCGCCCCCGCCAGCCGCGCGACGCGGCCCAGCAGTTCGGCGTAGGTCAGCGTGGTGACGGTCTCGGTGACCGGGCTGTCGTGGATGATCGCCAGCTGGTGGCCGCGACCGGCGGCGACGTGGCGGTCGACCGCGTTGTGGCAGGTGTTGACCAAACCGTCGGCGAACCAGTCGCAGATCTCGGCCCGATCATGGGAAGCGGCCCGCGTCGGGGCGCGGTGCCAGTCGATCCGCTTTGCCTGCGCCATCCAGAACCCCTCGGGGTCGTTGCGCCAGCCTTCGTAGACATCGCGATAGGTCATGTCCGTCCTCCCTCGGGACGGAATGTTACGCGGGCATCGGGGCGGGCGGCAAGCGGCGGCGCGCCTCGGGCGGCGGGCGCAAACGCCCGCCGCGGTGCGGCCTCAGCCGTAATGCGCCACCGGGGTGCCGGCGATCGCCGACATGTTCAGCAATCCGCGCGCGGTGATCGACGGCGTCACGATATGCGCCCGGTTGCCCAGCCCCATCAGGATCGGCCCGACCTCGAGCCCGGCGCCCTTCATCTTCAGGATGTTGCGCACCCCCGAGGCCGCGTCGGTGTTGGCGAACACCAGGCAGTTCGCCACCCCCTTGAGCCGCGCGCCCGGGAAGATGCGGTCGCGCAAGGCGGGGTCGAGCGCCGAGTCGACGTGCATTTCGCCCTCGTAGCCGAAATCGCGCGGCTGCGCATCGAGCAGGGCCAGCGCGTCGCGCATCCGCCGCCCCGACGAGATGTCGAGATTGCCGAATTGCGAATGCGAACACAGCGCGATCTGCGGCTCGAGGCCGAAGCGGCGGATGTGCCTGGCGCAGCCGATCACCGTCTCGGCGATCTGCTCGGGGCTGGGTTCGGCGTGGACCTGGGTGTCGGCGATGAACAGCGGCCCGTCCTCGAGGATCATCAGCGACAGCGCGCCGGTGGCGCGCAGGCTGCCGTTGCCCAACACCTGCGACACGTAGTTCAGGTGCCACAGATACTGGCCGAAGGTGCCGCAGATCAGGCTGTCGGCTTCGTCGCGCTGCACCATCACCGCGCCGATCGCGGTGGTGTTGGTGCGCATCACCGCGCGGGCGATGTCGGGGCTGACGCCGCGCCGGGCCATGATCTCGTGGTAGCTGCCCCAGTAGTCGCGGTAGCGCGGGTCGTTCTCGGGGTTCACGATCTGGAAGTCGGTGCCGGGGCGGATCGTCAGGCCGGCGCGTTCGCAACGGCTTTCGATCACCTCGGGGCGGCCGATCAGGATCGGCGTGTCGGTGGTTTCCTCCATGATCGCCTGCGCCGCGCGCAACACCCGCTCGTCCTCGCCCTCGGCGAAGACGATGCGCCGGGTGGCCGAGCGCGCCGCCTCGAACACCGGCCGCATGATCAGCGCCGATTTGAACACCGACCCGTCGAGCGCGGTCTTGTAGGCGGCCATGTCCTCGATCGGTCGCGCCGCGACGCCGGTCTGCATCGCCGCCCGGGCCACCGCCGAGGCGACGACCCCCATCAGCCGCGGGTCGAACGGCTTCGGGATCAGGTAGTCGGTGCCGAAGGTCAGCTGTTCGCCGTGGTAAGCGGCGGCGGCCTCGGCGCTGGTGGTGGCGCGGGCCAGCGCCGCGATGCCCTCGATGCAGGCGATCTTCATTTCGTCGTTGATCGTCGTCGCACCGACGTCGAGCGCGCCGCGGAAGATGAACGGGAAACACAGCACGTTGTTGACTGGGTTCGGAAAATCCGACCGGCCAGTGGCGATGATCGCGTCGGGTTTCACCTCGCGCGCGAGGTCGGGCATGATCTCCGGGGTGGGGTTGGCCAGCGCGAAGATGATCGGCCGGTCGGCCATCCGCGCGACCATCTCGGGCTTCAGCACGCCGGGGCCCGAAAGCCCGAGAAACAGGTCGGCGCCCTCGATCACATCGGCGAGGTTGCGGGGGCCGCCTGGCTGCGCGTAGGCCGCCTTCTGCGCCGTCATCTCGGTCTCGCGGCCCTCGTGCACCAGCCCGGCAAGATCGCACAGGAACACGTTCTCGCGTTTCACCCCTAGCTTCAGCAGCATGTCGAGACAGGCGATGCCGGCAGCGCCGCCACCGGTCGAGACCACCTTGAGGTCGGCGAAGCTCTTGCCGGCGACCCGCAGCGCGTTGGTCGCGGCGGCGCCGACCACGATGGCGGTGCCGTGCTGGTCGTCGTGGAACACCGGGATGTTCATCCGCTCGCGGCAGATCTTCTCGACGATGACGCAGTCGGGGGCCTTGATGTCCTCGAGGTTGATCGCGCCGAAGGTCGGCTCGAGCGCGCAGACGATCTCGGCCAGCTTTTCGGGGTCGCTTTCGTTCAACTCGATGTCGAAGCAGTCGATGTTGGCGAATTTCTTGAACAGGACCGCCTTGCCTTCCATCACCGGCTTCGACGCCAGCGCGCCGATGTTGCCGAGACCGAGCACCGCGGTGCCGTTGGTCACCACGGCGACGAGGTTGTCGCGCGAGGTGTAGTCGCGCGCGGTATCGGGGTTGTCCCTGATCTCGAGACAGGCCTCGGCGACGCCGGGCGAATAGGCGCGTGCCAGGTCGCGGCCGTTGGCCAGCGGCTTGGTGGCGCGGATCTCGAGTTTGCCGGGCTTGGGAAACCGATGGTAGTCAAGCGCGGCCTGACGCAGCCCGTCAGGCGCGCTGCGGGCGGTGTCATCGGTGCTGTCGGCCATGGTCTTCTCCCCCTGTGTCGGAATGGTTCAGCATTAAACCTTTCCGAGTCCGGGGTGAAAGAGCAATCAGTCCTCGGCCTGCTCCTGCAACGCGCGGATCCGCTCATCGGCCTGCGCTTCGGTCAGCGCGGTGTCGAATTCGGCGCCGGTCCTGTCGCACAGCTCGCGCAGCAGCACCGCCTGCTTGGGGTTCATCGGCGCGTCCGGGTCGCCCGGCGTGCGGGCTTCGGTCTCCGGCAACACGGTCTTGGTCGGTTCGATCATCGCCTTTCCTCCGGCATATGTGGCCAAACCGGCGACCTGCGGCCGAAGTTCCGCGAGGGTGGGACTTGCATCGACGCGGACGCGGGGCGACAGTTTCCGGCAAATCCGGAGGAGACCGATATGTCGCTGGTCGATGACGCGCGCGCCGTGCGCGAGAAAGCTTACGCACCCTATTCCAACTTCAAGGTCGGGGCGGCGATCCGCGCCACGTCCGGCACCGTGCATGTCGGCGTCAACGTCGAGAACGTCGCT
>JBFGEI010000171.1:0-6696 GCA_041580155.1 Limimaricola sp. | reverse complement strand
TCAATCCCCAAGTTCTCGCTGCCGCCCGCATCGCCGGAATAGACGAGATCTACCGTATTGGCGGCGCCCAGGCCATCGCCGCGCTCGCACACGGCACCGAAAGCATCGCGCCGGTCGACAAGATCGTCGGCCCGGGCAATGCCTATGTCGCCTCGGCCAAGCGCCAGGTCTTCGGCATCTGCGGAATCGACATGATCGCCGGACCATCCGAAGTGCTGATCTTCGCCGACAACGGCAACGACCCGGCCTGGATCGCTGCAGACCTGCTGGCCCAGGCCGAGCACGACGAAAGCGCCCAGTCGATCCTGATCACCACCGACGCCGACTTCGGCGCGGCGGTGGCGCGGGCGGTCGAGGCACGGCTGCAGACGCTGGAGCGGCGCGCCATCGCCGCGGCAAGCTGGCGCGATTTCGGCGCCATCGTCACTGTGCGCGACCTGAACGAGGCCGCGGCGCTGGCCGACCGGGTCGCCGCCGAGCACCTGGAGCTCTGCGTCGCCGACCCCGAGGCGCTGGCGGCCAGAATCACCCATGCCGGGGCGATTTTCCTCGGGCACTGGACGCCCGAGGCGATCGGTGACTACATTTCCGGGCCGAACCACGTGCTGCCCACCGCGCGCTCGGCACGGTTTTCTTCGGGGCTGTCGGTCATGGATTTCGTCAAGCGCACCACATTGTCCAGGATGACGCCGTCGGCGCTGGCCGCGATCGGCCCGGCCGGCGAACGGCTGGCCCGCTCCGAGAGCCTCGAGGCGCACGCGCTGTCGCTGCGGGCCCGGCTCGACCGGATCAACGAGCCCGGCGCATGACCAGGATCGCCGCGATCCATCTCGACGACACCGGGCTGCCGCCGCCGACGCCCGAGATCGAGCAGGAGCGCCGGGTCGCGGTGTTCGACCTGCTCGAGGACAACAGCTTCGCGCTGCCGTCGCGCGAAGGCCGCGCCGCGCCGCCGGGACCCTACGACCTGACGCTGTCGATCCGCGAACGCCGACTGGTGTTCGGGGTCGCCGCCAACGGTGGCGGCCAGGCGGCCGAGTTCCACCTGTCGCTGGGGCCGTTCCGCCAGGTGGTGAAGGACTACTTCCAGATCTGCGAAAGCTACTTCGACGCGGTGAAGACGCTGCCGCCCAGCCAGATCGAGACCATCGACATGGCCCGGCGCGGCATCCACAACGAAGGCGCGCGGGTGCTGCAGGAGCGGCTCGAGGGCAAGGCGGAGGTCGACATCGATACCGCGCGGCGCCTGTTCACCCTGATCTGCGTGCTGCACTTCGGGGGGTGAGGGTGGACCAGGCCGCATCACAGCAGCCACTGCCGCAGTCGGTGCTCTTTTGCTGCGATCACAACGCGGTGCGGTCGCCGATGGCCGAAGGCATCATGAAGAAGTTCTACGGCACCGATTGCTACATCCAGTCGGTCGGGGTGAAGAACGATCTCGAGATCGACGGCTTCGCGATCACCGTCTGCGCCGAGATCGGCGTCGAGCTGTCGCGGCACCGGTCGCGGTCGTTCGACGAGATGGAGCAATGGGGCGACGACCTGTCGTCATTCGACCTGGTGCTGGCGCTGTCGCCGGCAAGCCAGCGCCGGGCGCTCGACCTGACCGGCTGCTACCACCTGTCGGTGGAATACTGGCCGATTCTCGATCCCACAGGTCTTGGCGAAAGCCGCGAGGACCGGCTGTCGAGCTACCGGCAGGCGCGCGACATGATCATCGCCCGGCTGATCCACCGCTGGGGACCGCCGCGGGTCTGACCGCGGCCACGAAAAAGGCCGCCCCGAGGGGCGGCCTTCGACGTCGCGGCGTGGTGGCGATCACTCGGCCGGGACGTATTCTTCCATCGCTTCGAGCTGCTCTTCGGTCGCCTCGATGAAGACCCGGATCTCGCCGGCTTCGGACTGAAGCACGGTGAGCGTGTCGAAGGCGATTGACACCGGCTTCTCGCCGATGCCGAGGAAACCGCCGACCCCGACGATCGCGGATTCGGCAACGCCGTCGGCCGAGACGATGACGTCGTCGATATCGCCGATCTTCTCGTCGTTGACGCCGTAGACGGTCGCACCGGTCAGTTCGGAGATGACGATCATGCTCGGTTCGATCATCGCGAAGCCTTCACGCTCGACCATCGGGCCGGCGCCGGCTTCGCCGGTCTCCATGGCTTCGGCTTCAGCGGCCGGCTCTTCAGTCGCCATCGCGTCTGCTTCGGCTTCAGGCTCCTCGGTCGCCATGTCCGTCTCGGTGGTCGCCTCTTCAGCAGCCATGTCGCCTTCGGCGGCGGGTTCTTCGGTCGCCATCGCGTCGGCCTCGGCGGCCGGCTCCTCGGTTTCCATCGCGTCAGCCTCGGCGGCAGGCTCTTCAGCAGCCATGTCGCCTTCAGCAGCCATGTCGCCTTCGGCGGCCGGCTCTTCGGTCTCCATCACGTCAGCCTCGGCCGCCGGCTCTTCGGTCTCCATCGTGTCGGCCCCGGCGGCCGGCTCCTCGGTTTCCATGGCGTCGGCTTCGGCAGCCGGCTCTTCGGTCGTCATGTCCGACTCGGCGGCCGGCTCTTCAGCGGCCATGTCGGCTTCGGCCGCGGGCTCTTCGGTCGCCATCGCGTCGCCTTCGACCTCGGCGAAGATCACGGCGCACTCGGCGTCGTCGCCGACCTCGATCACCGCGGTGATGTCGTCCGCGGTCACCGCCGAATCGGCCGGCAGGCCGTTGGTCAGCAGCTCTTCGAGATCGACGCAGGTCGCTTCGGCTTGCTGGGCCATGGCGCCGGTCGCCACCGGCAGCGCCAGCGCTGTCGACAGCAGCAGATGTGTCATGCGCATTTTCATGGTACGCCTCCCTTGGATGATGGTGTTTCGTAACTACAACTGAGCTTTGGTAATCGCGTTCCGCGTCGAACCAACAAAGTTTTGCAGCCGACGCGCGTGTTTCCGCCGATTGCCGGGGCAAAGCGCCGAATCGGGGCGCCAACAGGGCCGCCAAGCGGCCTTGCGACGCCGTGGCACGGTAAGATGATCACCTTTCCCCTTGAAACTCTCGGGTTGAATGCGCAATTACACGCAAGGTCCGCGTCCCCGCGGGCACCACCAGGACGGAGAGACCATGGCCAAGGAAGAACTGCTCGAATTTCCCGGCGTCGTGAAGGAACTCCTGCCGAACGCGACGTTCAGGGTCGAGCTGGAAAACGGCCATGAGATCATCGCGCACACGGCGGGCAAACTTCGCAAGAACCGGATCCGCGTTTTGGCGGGCGACAAGGTGCAGGTCGAGATGACCCCCTACGATCTGACCAAGGGTCGGATCAACTACCGCTTCCGCTAAGCCCGGGATGAGCGCGCTGCGCCCCGACGCGGGCCTGAGGCTGGTCCTCGGCTCCGCTTCGCCGCGCCGGCGCGAGCTGCTGGCGCAGATCGGCATCACCGCCGACGCGATCCACCCCCCAGAAATCGATGAGACCGTCGCACCGCGCGAATTGCCGCGCGACTACGTGCGGCGCATCGCATTGGAAAAGCTGCAGGCGGTGCCCGCGGGCGCCGATGACGTGGTGCTGTGCGCCGACACGACGGTGGCGCTTGGCCGCCGGATCCTCGGCAAGCCGGCCGATGCCGCCGAGGCGGCGGCGTTCCTGCACCTGCTGTCGGGCCGGCGCCACAGCGTGATCACTGCCATCGCGGTGAAGCGCGGCGACCAGGTCTGGAGCCGCGAGGTCGAAACCGCGGTCAAGATGAAGCGGCTGTCGAACCCCGAGGTCAACGCCTACCTCGCCAGCGGCGATTGGCAGGGCAAGGCCGGCGGTTACGCCATCCAGGGCCCGGCCGGCGCCTTCATCCCCTGGATCAACGGATCCTTCACCGGCGTCGTCGGCCTGCCGCTGACCGAAACCGCAGCGTTGCTGACCGCCGCCGGCTATCCAGTTCACGGAGAGACCACATGAAGGGACGCCGAATCGTCCTCGACCACGTTGCCGGCCGCGAGGCGGCGGCGCTGCTGGTCGACGGCCAGCTTGACGATCTGCTGATCGAAGAGGGCGACGCGCCGCGCCCCGGCGCGATCTTCCGCGGCATCTGCGACCGGCCGCTGAAGGGGCAGGGCGGGATGATGCTGCGCCTGCCCGATGGGCTGACCGGCTTCCTGCGCCAAGCGCGCGGGCTGCGCCCGGGCCAGGCGATGCTGGTGCAGGTCACCGGCGTGGCCGAGGACGGCAAGGCGGTCCCGGTGACCGACCGGGTGCTGTTCAAGAGCCGCTTCGCCATCGTGACGCCGGGCGCGCCCGGTCTCAACATCTCGCGGCGCATCGCCGAGGACGAGGAACGGCTGCGCCTGCGGCTGATCGCCGAGGACGTGATGGAGGGCGCCGACGAATCCACCGGCCTGATCCTGCGCTCGTCCTGCGAAGCCGCCTCCGAGGACGACATCGCCGAGGACATCGCGGCGATGCGGGCGCTGGCCGAGGCGATTTCCGCCGATGCCGAGGGCGCCGAGCCCGAGGCGTTGACCGAGGGCGACGGGCCGCATCTTCTGGCCTGGCGCGAATGGACCGCGGCCGACGTGGTCACCGAACCCGGCGGCTTCGAGCGCGAGGGCGTGCTCGACCAGATCGAGGATCTCAAGAGCCCGCGGGTCGCGACCGGCGAAGGGTCGATCTTCGTCGAGCCGACACGGGCGCTGGTCGCGGTCGACGTCAACACCGGCGGCGACACGAGTCAGGCGGCGGCGCTGAAGGCCAACCTGGCGGCGGCGCGGGCGCTGCCGCGGGCGCTGCGGCTGCGCGGTCTCGGCGGCCAGATCGTGGTCGATTTCGCGCCGATGTCGAAGGCGCATCGCAAGCAACTCGAGCAGTCGCTGCGCGGCTCGTTCCGCAACGACCCGGTCGAGACCTCGCTGGTCGGATGGTCGCCGATGGGGCTGTTCGAATTGCAGCGCAAGCGCGAGAGACCGGCGCTGGCGGCGATTCTCGGGGGGCTGTGATGGCCTGCCCGATCTGTTCCAAGCCGACGCTGGCGGAGTATCGCCCGTTCTGCTGCAAGCGCTGCGCCGACATCGACCTGGCGAAGTGGCTGAGCGGCAGCTACGCGGTGCCCTCGACCGATCCCGAGGACGCCGAAGAGGCCGCCGAGCAGGCGGCGCGGGCCGCCGAGGCCGCGACGCGGGACGACCGGAAACCGCATTGACGCTTGGTCATCCGGTTTCGCGCGAATGCCTCTGGACAGCCCCGGACGCCTCGCCTAGAACGCCGACACCCGATGAAGGCAACGCCTTCATCCCCGTGCCCGGGTAGCTCAGGGGTAGAGCAGTGGATTGAAAATCCTCGTGTCGGTGGTTCGATTCCGCCCCCGGGCACCATTCTCTCGGTCTCTCTGAAACTGGGTATCGCTGCGGGTCTGGATCCTTTCCGACCCGACACCGCCAACCGGCCCCGTATCGGGCGGTCCGGCGGGCGCGACCCGTCGCTGACAGGCTTCAACATCGACGGTTCTGGCGCTGATACGGCGCCGGATGTCGAGCCTCCGCTCTGCTCAAGGCGCCCCGATGCGCCGGAGCAAGTCTTGATCCTCACACCCGAGGTCTTTTCACAGCGAGATGCGCATCGCGCCCCGCCGCCCCCGGTTAATCCCGAGGAGGCCGCGAGCGGCAGGTTGCATCCCGTGCAGTCCCACTTCGGAGCGCGGCCCAATGCGGCCCCTCCGCACAAGAAACGAACGGTACGATATGACCACCACGACCATTTCCCGACGCGACGGCCTGATGATGTCGCGCAGCATTGCCGATGTCGACGCCGTGCTGTCGCTGCTGCGCCGCCAGGCCGATGTGTTTCGCGTCCGATCCGCGCTCGATGCGGCGGCGCGCAGCATCGACACGTGCCGGCAGAAGGCTCTCGGGCCCGTTGCCCAGCGCGCCACCGCGCGCGCCTTGCTGGACCTGTCGTCGCTGCGCGACCGCGGCGAGATCGAACTCGCGCCGCTGGCGGCGATCCTGCAGCGGCTGCGCGACGCTATCCGGCGTCTGCGGCTTGACGCTGGTCTTCTGCCTGCGGCTGGCTGAGGCCGCTGCGCCATGGCTGGTCACTAAACTACTTCCTCTGCGGCGCCCGATGCCGCGCTTGAGCCGTGACCGAGGATGTCACGCCGCGTGGCTGGTCTACGTCAGCTGCAACCCGGCTAGTCGCTATTGGACGTTGTGCCGCAGTGACCGGACAGGCATCTGGGCCGGGAAAACCGGGGTATTTCCAAGGAGTGTCAGCCCGATGACCTATGCGAACATTACGGCGAGCGCCGGCCGCGGCTATCTCGAAACGGCTCTTGCACCGGTCCGTGCCGTGCTCCGCATTCTGGGCATGATCGCCGACGCCGGTCCGCGGATGGAGCAGCTGCGGCAGTTGAACCAGACCGGCGATGCGGAACTTGCCGCGAAGGGGCTGACCCGTGCCGGCGAGGTGCAGCGCATTTTCGAAGGGCCGCTGCACTGCTGACCGCGTATCGCCGCTGTCGCGCATGTCAGAGCCGCTAGCGCCGACGGGTCAGGAACGCGAGGCGAAAGGCCGGGTTTCGGTCGGCAGGGCCACCATCAGCACCTCCACGCGACAGCCTTCCAGATGCAGGGGATAAGGGTGTCGTCGAGCATTGGGTCACCGGCTTGAGCGCGCGTCAATATGTGAAGCACAGCCGAACTGTTGACAGTTGACAGATCTTGCTGTTGTTTTG
>JBFGEI010000170.1:0-6724 GCA_041580155.1 Limimaricola sp. | reverse complement strand
CGCGCCCGGCGCGAAGCTGTCGGCGCCGAGATCCTCGATCACGTCGGTCGCGGCATCGATGTCGAGGATGCCCGCCTCGACCCAGGGCAGCGCGTATTAGATCACGTCCGGCAGGTCGCCCGCCGCATAGGCCGCGGTGGCGCGGGTGCCGAGGTCGCTCTCGGTGACCGGGATCACCTCGACCGAATGGCCCGACGCCGCCTCGAACTCGGCCGCCAGCTCCTGCTGTGCCGCCAGCCGCTCGGGCTGTTCCTCTGTGGTCCAGAACCGCAGGCTCTCGGCCTGCGCGGTGCCTGCGACCAGCGCCAGCAGTGCGGCGCCGGCCATCAGCCGGGTCTTGTGGATCGATGTCATGGTGTCTCCTCCCTTGGTGAACGTCATGATGTCGTGGAAAGCCGCGCCGCCAGCGCCGCGGAGCCAAGCCGCGGCGGCCCGGCCGATCCGCGATCGGCGAAGGCGGCGTGCGCGGTTTCGCGCAGGGTCTCCGGCGCGGCGCCGCGGATCCGGGCGATCAGCAGTTCGGCCAGCCGCTGCCCCGCCGCGCGGGTGTCGACCTTGAACGAGCTCAGCGGCGGCGCGGCATAGGCGCCGTCGGGCACGCCGTCGTAGCTGATCACCGACAGGTCGTGGCCGACGGCGAGCCCCAGGTCGGCGCAGGCGCGGTAGAGCCCCAGCGCCGCATGATCGACCGCGAAGACAACCGCCGTCGGCGGTGCGTCCAGCGCCAGCAGCGCCCGGGTTTCCCGCGCCCCGTCTTCGCTGCGCAGCGCGTCGCCGCGGATCAGCGCGGCGTCCTCCGGCAGCCCCGCCGCCGCAAGACCGGCGCGGTAGCCCTGCAGTCGCAGCCGGCTGAAATTATAGCGCGCCCCGCCGTTCACGAAGGCGATCCGGCGGTGGCCGAGCCGGGCCAGGTGCAGAACCGCGTCGCGCATCGCGTCCTCGCCGAGGATGTCGAACCAGGCGCAACCCTCGGGATCGGCGGTGCGGCCGAACATCACGAAGGGCACGCTGCGGGCCCGCAGCAGGGCGACCCGCGCGTCCTGCGACAGGGTGCGCGGCAGGATGAAGCCATCGGCCTTCCGGTCCTCGATCAGCTGGCCCATGGTGCGCAGCGCGTGCGCCTCGCTGTCGGCGGTCGCCACGGTCAGGGTCCAGCCCTCGGCGCTGGCCGCGGCCGAAATCCCGGCCAGGAAGTCCGCCAGGAACGGCCGCTGCGAGTCGTGATCGCCGATCTGGATCACCAGCCCGAGCGCCCGCACCCGGCCGGTGCGGATCGCCTGGGCGTGGCTGAGCGGCCGGTAGCCCAGGGTCTCGGCGCCGCGGCGCACCCTGAGCCGGGTGCTTTCGGAGATGTCGGGATAGCCGTTCAGCGCCCGGCTGACGGTGCTCTTGCTCAGCCCCAGCGCGGCGGACAGCTGGGTGATCGTCACCCGCTGTTGCGGTGCGAAAACCTGGTGCTGATTGCCGGTCGACTGCGCCACTTCGAATCTCCCCTCGAGTCGAAGTTCCGTTCCGAAACCGGTTTCGGCAATTGATATTTCGTTAATCCAGGGGGTTTTTCACGCTGCAGCGCCGCATCACCGCGCCTTGCCGGCCCGAAACCCCCACGGCCCGGACCGGCACGGCGCGGCCGATTTCAGGCCGGCGGCAGCACCAGCAGCGCCCGGAAATCGTTGACGTTGGTCAGCGTCGGTCCGGTGACGATCTGGCCGCCGACCCGGGCGAAGAAGCCATGCGCGTCGTTGCCGTCAAGCGCCGCCTGCGCCGCCTCGACGCCGGCCAGGGCAAGCGTTTCCGGCCCGGCGTAGCCGCCCGCCACCTCGTCCGATCCATCGACCCCGTCGGTGTCGCAAGCCAGCAGGTGGACCCGCGGATTGCCGTCAAGCGCGATCGCCGCGGCCAGCGCGAATTCGGCGTTCGGGCCGCCGCGGCCTCGGCCGCGCCGGGTCACGGTGCATTCGCCGCCGGACAGCAGCAGCACCGGCGCGTCGCCCGGCCGCAGGCGGTCGGCGATGTCGCGCGCCAGCCCGGCTTGGACCCGCGCCAGGTCGCGCGCCTCGCCCTCGAGCGCGTCGCCCAGCATCCGCACCTCGCAGCCCGCCGCGCGGCCGATGTCGGCCGCGGCCTCGAGCGATTGCGCCGGCGCCGCGACGATCCGCGTGTCCGACCGCGCCAGCCGCGGATCGCCCGGCGCCACTCGGTCGACACCGGTGGCGAGCGCCGCGCGCGCCGCGTCGGGCACCGCGATCGCCCAGCGGTCGAGGATGTCCAGCGCCTGCGCCGCGGTGCTGCGGTCGCCGACGGTCGGGCCCGACGCGATCTCGGACGGGTCGTCGCCCGGCACATCCGAGATCACCAGCGTCAGCAGCCGCGCCGGCGCGCAGGCCGCGCCAAGCCGGCCGCCCTTGACCCGGCTCAGCTGCTTGCGCACCACGTTCATCGCCGAGATCGGCGCCCCCGAGGCCAGCAGCGCCGCGTTCACCGCCTGCTTGTCCTCGAGGCTCAGCCCCGCGACCGGCGCGCAGAGCAGCGCCGAGCCGCCTCCCGAGATCAGCGCCAGCACGGTGTCCTCCGGCCCGAGATCCGACACCAGATCGAGCAGCCGCGCCGTCGCCTCGAGCCCGGCGCGATCCGGCACCGGGTGCGCCGCCTCGACGATCTCGATGCCCTTGCAGGGCCGCGCATAGCCGTAGCGGGTCAGCACCAGGCCGTCGCAAGGCCCGTAGACCGCCTCGACCGCCTCGGCCATCCGGGCGCTGGCCTTGCCGGCGCCGATCACCAGCAGCCGGCCTTCGGGGCGCGGCGGCAGATGCGCGGCCACCACCTGCATCGGGTCGGCGCGCGCCACGGCGGCGGCGAACAGCGCTTCGAGAAATCCGCGCGGATCCTGCGACGGGGGGGAAACGGGCTGCATGGGCAAACCTCCTTGCCGGCAAATCGGGCGACAGCGCCCGGTCGGTGAACTGGCGTTGCACGGAATTGATATATCGTTGTATCAGGCGCGGGGAAAGAGCGCGTCGCCCGGCGCAAGAGAGATCGATGGCCCACCGTCCCAAGCTCAGCACCGTCGCCGCGCAAGCCGGGGTGTCGACCGCCACGGTCAGCCAGGTGCTGCGCGGCACCGGGCGGATCTCGGAGGCGACCCGGGCCAGGGTGCTCGCGGCGGTGCGCGCGGTCAACTACCTGCCCGACGGCCGGGCCGCGGCGCTGCGCTCGGGCGAGAACCGCGAAATCGGGCTGGTGCTGCACCACCTCGCCAACCCGTTCAACGCAGAGCTGGTCAGCGGCGTCAGTGACCGGCTGGAGCGCGACGGCTACCTGGTTTCGGTGCTGGATTCGCGCGACGATCCGGACCGCCAGGGACGCAACCTGAGGGCGCTGGTCGCCAATATGCGCGGCGGGCTGATCTGGGTGCCAGCCAGCGGCACCGACGCTGCGACGCTCGAGCTGCTCGTGGCGCAGCGGCTGCCGGTGGTGACCTTCCTGCACCGCGTCGCCGAACACTTCGATCACGTCGGGCTGGACGATGCCGCGGCGCTGCGCCGCGCGGTCGATCACCTGGCCGGGCTCGGCCATCGCCAGATCGCCTTCTTCGGCGGCACCACGCCGCGGGCGCCGCGCGCCGCGCGGATCGCCGGATACCGGGTCGCGATGGCGGCGCATGGCCTCGCTGCGCCGCTGATCTGGCCCTGCGACGACAGCAAGCCCGGCGGCGTCGACGCGATGATCGCGCTGCGCGAGGCGCATCCGGAGATCACCGCCGTGGTCTGCAACGGCGACGTGGTGGCGCTCGGGGCCTGTCTCGGCCTCGCCCGGCGCGGCGAGACCGCCGGGCGCGAGGTGTCGGTGATAGGCTTCGACGATGTCGCCGACGCCGCGCTTGCCACCCCGGCGCTAACCACGCTGTCGATCGCGCCCTACGCGCTTGGCCAGTGCCTGGCCGAGCGGCTGCTGGTACGGATGGCCGACCCCGCCGCGGCGCCGGTGTCGCGGCAGATCGACGCCAGGCTGGTGGTGCGCGACACTACCGCCCCGCCCCGCCGCTGACCCCGGACGGAGCTGCCCCCCCTTGGACCGATCCGCCCGACCCCGCAGCCCGCTTGCCGCGAGGCCGCCGATCCATGCGCTCGGCGCATGGCGGCGTTGACTGGCGCCGGGCGGTCGGCAGCGCCATATGCCTGTCAGGGAGCGACACCGACAATCGCCTGATGAGAAAGCCTGAAATGACCCGTTTCGTCGCCAACAGCCGCACCGCCGATCTCGCGCAGATCATGCACGAGGCCCGCGCGCTGCGCGCCCGCACCATCCGCAGCGGCGCCCGTGCCGCCATCGCCTGGCTGCGCGGCCAGATCAGCCAGCAGCCGAAGACCGGCATCGCCTGATCCTCGACCGGGATCGCGACAAGGGCCGCATCCCCCCGGGTGCGGCCCTTGTCGTGCCCGACGCATCGCGATGCCGGAATTGCCGGCTTGCCAGGTCCTCGAATCGCGGTAGCCTTCCGGGCATGAAGTATCTGAGCATCGCCCTGACGCTGCTTCTGGCCGGCCCGTCCGCGGCCCAGGATCGGCGCGAGGCCGGGCTGGAACTGGTGCTGCTCGCCGATGCCTCGGGGTCGATCGACGCGGGCGAGTTGGCGTTCCAACGCCAGGGCTACGCCGCGGCGCTGTCGGACCCGCGGGTGGTCGCGGCGATCGAGGACTCGCTCTATGGCACCGTCGCCGTCACCTATGTCGAATGGGCCAGCACCACCGCGGTGGTGGTCGGTTGGGCGATCATCGACGACCTCGACAGCGCCCAGGCCTTCGCCGCGGCGCTGATCGGCCCGCCGCGGCTGGCGCGCGGCAGCAACGCGATCGGCGCGGCGCTGCTCGAGGGCAAGCGTCTGATCGAGACCAACGACATCGACGCGCCGCGCGCGGTGATCGACTTTTCCGGCGACAGCATCCGCAATTCGTCCGGGCCGGCGATCGGCGCAGCGCGCGAGGCGGTGCTGGCTGCCGGGATCACCATCAACGCGCTGCCGATCCTGCGCCCCGAGGACGGCCGCCGCGCCGGCGCCAACCTCGAGGCGGAATACGCCAGCCGGATCATCGGCGGCCCGGGCGCCTTCATGGTCACCGCCGAGAGCCGCGCCAGCTTTGCCGAAACCGTGCGCCGCAAGCTGGTGCTCGAGATCGCCGGGCGGCTGCCCGAGGGCTACGCCATCGCGGCCTGCTGCGACTGACGCGCCGCCGGCGCTTGCATCCGGCCCGGTTTCACGGCCAAATCCGGCGATCCCTTCCCCAGCCGGCCGGAGCCGCGCGTGAAACCCGAAATCCTCCTCGTCGAGTCGATGATGCCGCAGATCGAGAGCCGTCTCGACGCGGCCTATACCGTCCATCGGCTGTCGGACCCGGCGCAGCGCGCCAGCATCGACGCCGCGCTGCCGCGGATCGGCGCTGCGGTCACCGGCGGCGGCACCGGGATTTCCAGCGACTGGATCGACCGGCTGCCGGCGCTCGGGCTGGTGGCGGTCAACGGCGTCGGCACCGACCGGATCGACCTTGCCCATGCCGCGGCGCGCGGGGTCGCGGTGGCGACCACGCTGGGCGCGCTGACCGACGACGTCGCCGATCTCGGCATGGCATTGCTGCTGGCGGTGTCGCGGCGGCTGGTCGAGGGCGACCTGCTGGTCCGCTCGGGCGGCTGGCAGGCCGGCGCCAGCCTGCCGCTTGGCCGCAGCCTGCGCGGCCGAAAGCTTGGCATCTTCGGGCTGGGCAGCATCGGGCGGGCGCTCGGCGAACGGGCCGAGGCCTTCGGCATGGCGGTGCGGTTCTGCAGTCGCAGTTCCGGCCACCCGCACTGGCCGGCGCATCCCGACATCATGGCGCTGGCCAGCGACAGCGACGTGCTGGCGCTCTGCGCCGCCGCCACCCCCGAAACCCGGCGCGTGGTCGACGCGCCGGTGCTCGGGGCGCTCGGGCCGGACGGGGTGCTGATCAACATCGCGCGCGGCAGCCTGGTCGACGAACCGGCGCTGATCGCGGCGCTGCGCGACGGCACGATCAAGGGCGCCGGACTCGACGTGTTCGACAACGAACCGCGGATCAGCCCCGAGTTCCTCGACCTGCCCGACACCGTGCTGATGCCGCACCAGGCCAGCGCCACGCTCGAGACCAGGCTGCGGATGGGCGAGATCGTGCTCGACAACCTCGCGGCGCATTTCGCCGGCCGCGCCGCGCCGACCCGGGTCAACTGAGACGCCGCGCGGGCTCTGGCCGCCGGTCCGACGACCGGCTAGCCTGCCCGCGGGAGGACCGGGGGTGAGCGCGAACCACGACGGCGCTGCGGGTCAGCGCGATGCCGGACAGGCGACGCCGCCGCGCGTCAGCCTGGATCTGTCCAACACATCGAAGATCACCTTGCGGCGGCTGCAGATCTTCTGGGCCGTGGCGCAGGCCACGTCGCTGACCCGGGCCGCGAAGCAGCTCGGCATGGCGCAGCCGTCGCTGTCGCAGCAGATCGCCGGACTCGAGACCGCGGTCGGCGCGCTGCTGTTCGACCGCAGCGCGAACCGAATGCAGCTGACCGAGGATGGCGAGACCCTGCTGCGGCTTGCCGAACGGGTGCTGGTCGGGATGCAGGCGCTCGAGGACGGCGTCGCGGCCTTTGGCCGGCCGGACCGGCGGACGCTGCGAATCGCCGGGCCGGGGCCGGTGCTGCGGGTGTTGCTGCCGCCGGCGAT
>JBFGEI010000169.1:0-6750 GCA_041580155.1 Limimaricola sp. | reverse complement strand
GAACAGCACCGGCAGCGAGAACGCCCCGATGAAGATCAGGATCACGATCGGCACGATGGTCCAGGCGATCTCGAGCGGCGAGTTGTGGGTGAAGCTGGCCGGCTTCGGATTGGTCTTGCGGTTGTAGCGCAGGATCACGAAGGCCAGCAGGCCGGTCACGAACAGGGTGATCGCGGTGATGATGACAAGCAGCATCCCGTCGAGCCAATGGATGTCGCGCGCCAGTTCGGTCGCCGCGGGCTGCCAGCCCAGAGCGCCGTCGACGGGGCGGCCGATGATCGGCAGGTCGGCGATCGCCTCCTGCGCCGAGGCCGTGCTTGCGGTCAGCATGGCGGCGGCGGTCCCGATCACGGAGAAGGGCTTGGAAAGGTGCATGTCTCTACCTTCGTGTCTGGCGTAAGTCGGCGCCCCGAGAACCCCGATCATCGCGGAATCCCCTGTCGTCCGCGGTCCTATTCCCATATCCTGCCGCGCATAACAAGCTGTCCGGTTGCGGCAAACGGCCGCTTCCCGGGCGCTCCCGCAGCCAGCGGAAAGGACCCCTCGCCATGGCCACGACTCCGGTTCAGCCGCCGTTCGACCCCTTCGCCACCCTGCTCGACCGCGGCACCGCGCTGACGCTGCTGCGCGAGGCGGTCGCCGGTGCCGACGACGGCGAGCTGTTTCTCGAGCGGCGCCGCTCCGAGGTGCTGTCGTTCGATGACGGCCGGCTGCGCACCGCCAGCTACGACGCGGCCGAGGGCTTCGGCCTGCGCGCGGTGCGCGGCGAGACCACCGGCTATTCGCATTCGACCACGATCGACGCGGCGGCGCTGAAGCGCGCCGTGGCCACCGCCCGGCTGGCGGTGGGCGACGGCGGCGGCAGCCTGGCCGACGCGCCGGTCCGCACCAACCGTCGGCTCTATACCGACGCCGACCCGATCGCCGGCGCCAGCTTCCCCGCCAAGGTCGAGGTGCTGCGCGAGATCGACGCCTTCGCCCGGGCGCTGGACAACCGCGTCGTGCAGGTGACCGCCTCGCTCGCCGCATCGCACCAGGAGGTGGCGATCCTGCGCCCCGAGGACGCGCTTTATACCGACATCAGGCCGATGGCGCGGCTGTCGATCAGCGTCATCGTCGAACAGAACGGCCGCCGCGAGGCCGGCAGCATGGGCGGCGGCGGCCGGTTCGGGCTCGACGGTCTGATCGACCCGGATCACTGGCAGCCGGTGGCCCGCGAGGCGCTGCGCATCGCGCTGGTCAATCTCGACGCCGAGGATGCGCCGGCCGGGGTGATGGACGTGGTGCTGGGACCGGGCTGGCCCGGGATCCTGCTGCACGAGGCGGTCGGCCACGGGCTCGAGGGCGATTTCAACCGCAAGGGGTCCTCGGCCTTCGCCGGGCTGATGGGCAGCCAGATCGCCGCCAAGGGGGTGACGGTGCTCGACGACGGCTCGATCCCCGACCGGCGCGGGTCGATCACCGTCGACGACGAGGGCACGCCGTCGAACCGCACCACGCTGATCGAGGACGGCAAGCTGGTCGGCTACATGCAGGACCGGCAGAACGCCCGGCTGATGGGGGTGGCCGCCACCGGCAACGGCCGGCGCGAAAGCTACGCCCACACGCCGATGCCGCGGATGACCAACACCTACATGCTGGCCGGGCAGGACGATCCGGCGGGCATGGTGGCCGATCTCAAGGACGGGATCTGGGCGGTCGGCTTCGGCGGCGGCCAGGTCGACATCACCAGCGGCAAGTTCGTGTTCTCCTGCACCGAGGCCTACCGGGTTAAGAACGGCCGCGTCGGCGCGCCGGTCAAGGGCGCGACGCTGATCGGCGACGGCGCCACCGCGCTGCAGAAGATCCGCGGCATCGGCACCGACATGAAGCTCGATCCCGGCATGGGCAACTGCGGCAAGGCCGGGCAATGGGTGCCGGTCGGCGTCGGCCAGCCGTCGCTGCTGATCGGCGGGCTGACGGTCGGCGGGTCGGGCGGCTGAAGCCCGGCGGACCCGGCGGGGCCGCACCGCGGCCCCCGTTCACCTCCTGTTAACCGCGACGACCTAGACCTGAGCTTGCAACAGGCGAGGTTCGGGAATGGCCGGGGCAACTCCTTCTTCCGCTCACCCCCCACTCCCACCCACCACGGAAGACGAAAGGCTGGCCCGGCTTCGTCTGTTGCGCTCGCGCCGCGTCGGCATCGCCACCTTCTGGCGGCTGATCGCCGAACATGGCAGCGCGACGCAGGCGCTGCAGGCGCTCCCCGACATCGCCCGCGCCGCCGGCATCGACGGCTACACCCCCTGCCCGCCCGGCGTCGCGCAGGCGGAACTCACCGCGGCGCGCCGCGCCGGTGCGACGCTGCTGATGCATGGCGACCCGCTCTACCCGGCCGATCTGGCGGCGCTGCCTGACGCGCCGCCGCTATTGTGGCTGCGCGGCCGCGCGACGCTGCTGCGCCGGCCGATGCTGGCGCTGGTCGGGGCGCGCAACGCCTCGTCGCTGGGGCTGCGCATGGCGCGGCGGCTGGCGGCAGAGCTGTCCGAGGCCGGCTACGTCGTGGTGTCGGGGCTGGCCCGCGGCATCGACGCCGCGGCGCATGCGGCGGCGCTGGACGGCGGCACCATCGCGGTGATGGCCGGCGGCGTCGACGTGATCTACCCCACCGAAAACGCCGAGCTTGCCACCCGGATCGGTGACGCCGGGCTGATCCTGTCGGAACAGCCGGTCGGGCTGGTGCCGCACGCCCGGCACTTCCCGTCGCGCAACCGCATCGTCGCCGGGCTGTGCCGCGCCGTCGTCGTGGTCGAGGCCGCGGCCCGGTCGGGCAGCCTGATCACCGCCCGCGACGCGCTCGAGGCCGGCCGCGAGGTGATGGCGGTGCCGGGCCACCCGTTCGACGCCCGCGCCGCCGGTTGCAACGCGCTGATCCGCGACGGCGCGACGCTGGTGCGCGGCGCCTCCGACGTGATCGAGGCGCTGGGTCCGACCGATGCGCCGCAACTGCCGCTGGAGGCCGCGCCCGCGGCCCCACAGCCCGCCGCCGCCCCGGGTCCGGCGCCGCATCGCGACCTTGCCGACCCGGCGGCACTGCGCGACCTGATCCTGTCGCGGCTCGGCCCCTCGCCGGTCGCCGAGGACCAGCTGATCCGCGACATCGCCGCGGCGCCGGGGCGAATCGCGCCGGCTTTGGTCGACCTGGAATTGTCCGGCCGCATCACCCGCCAGCCCGGCGGGCTGCTTTGTCGCTGCGACTGACCGCCCCTTGGGGGCGACGCGGCAAGCGGCGGGTGGTCGCCACGGGCTCCATTGACAATGTCTCGGGGGGCGACACATGTTGCCCGCCCAAAGCGCATCCCCCCTGATCCGAGGATTCCCCATGCCCGTTGTCGTCGTCGAATCCCCCGCCAAGGCCAAGACGATCAACAGTTATCTCGGCTCGGGCTATACCGTGCTGGCATCCTACGGCCATGTTCGCGACCTGCCTCCGAAGGACGGATCGGTCGACACCGACAACCAGTTCGACATGAAATGGGAGATCGGCGCCGACAGCCGCAAGCACGTGAAGGCGATCGCCGACGCGCTGAAGGACGACCCGAACCTGATCCTCGCGACCGACCCCGATCGCGAGGGCGAGGCGATCTCGTGGCACCTGCAGGAGGCGCTGACCGCCCGCAAGGCGATCAAGAAGGACACCCCGGTCAGCCGGGTGGTGTTCAACGCGATCACCAAATCCGCGGTGACCGAGGCGATGAAGAACCCGCGCGAGGTCGACGCGCCGCTGGTCCACGCCTATCTGGCGCGCCGGGCGCTGGACTACCTGGTCGGATTCAACCTGTCGCCGGTGCTCTGGCGCAAGCTGCCCGGCGCCAAGTCCGCCGGCCGGGTGCAGTCGGTCTGCCTGCGGCTGGTGGTCGAGCGCGAGACCGAGATCGAGGCGTTCGACGCCCGTGAATACTGGAGCGTCAAGGCCCAGCTGAAGACCCCGCGCGGCCAGGAATACGAGGCCCGGCTGACCATGCTGGCCGGCAAGAAGCTCGACAAGTTCGACATTTCCGACAGCACCGCCGCCGAAATGGCGGTGCAGGCGGTGGCGTCGCGCGACCTGACCGTGGCCTCGGTCGAGGCCAAGCCGGCGTCGCGCAACCCGTCGGCGCCCTTCATGACCTCGACGCTGCAGCAGGAAGCCAGCCGCAAGTTCGGCATGGGCGCGCGGCAGGCGATGAACGCGGCGCAGCGGCTCTACGAGGCCGGCCACATCACCTACATGCGGACCGACGGCATCGACATGGCCCCCGAGGCGGTGATGGCCACCCGCGACGAGATCAAGACCCGCTACGGCGCCGACTACGTTCCGAAATCGCCGCGGATGTACAAGAACAAGGCGAAGAACGCCCAGGAAGCGCACGAGTGCATCCGGCCCACCGACATGTCGCGCGACCCGTCGAAGCTCGCCAAGCTCGAGACCGACCAGCGCCGGCTTTACGACCTGATCTGGAAGCGGACCATCGCCTGCCAGATGGAGGCCGCCCGCCTGGAGCGGACCACCGTCGACCTGTCGAGCCGCGACGGCGAGGTGATGATGCGCGCCACCGGCCAGGTGGTGCTGTTCGACGGCTTCCTCAAGGTCTACGAAGAGGGCCGCGACGACGTCGAGAGCGACGACGACCGCCGGCTGCCGCAGATCCATCAGGGCGAGGCCGCGAAATACGTCGCCGGCGCGCTCAAGGCGCAGCACACCAAGGCGACCGAATCGGAGTCCGGCGCGGCGCTGATCGGCGGCGACGGCGCGGTGCTCGGCCTGCAGCACCACACCCAGCCGCCGCCGCGCTACACCGAGGCGACGCTGGTCAAGCGGATGGAAGAGCTCGGCATCGGCCGGCCGTCGACCTATGCCAGCGTGATCGGCACGATCCAGGACCGCGAATACGTCCGCAAGGACAAGAACCGGCTGATCCCCGAGGACAAGGGCCGGATCGTCACGATCTTCCTGCTGAACTTCTTCAAGCGCTACGTCGAATACGACTTCACCGCCGATCTCGAAGAGCAGCTCGACGACGTGTCGGCCGGCAATGCCGACTACAAGGAGCTGCTGGCACGGTTCTGGCGCGACTTCTCGGCCGCGATTTCGGAAACCTCCGAGCTGCGGATCACGGAAGTGCTCGACGTGCTCGACGAGGCGCTGGCGCCGCAGCTCTACCCGCCGCGCGAAGACGGCAGCGATCCGCGGACCTGCCCGCTCTGCGGCGAGGGCAAGCTGCACCTCAAGACCTCGCGCACCGGCGGCTTCGTCGGCTGCGGCAACTACCCCGAATGCCGTTACACCCGGCCGATCGGCGGCGATGGCGCCGAGGCCGGTGGCGACCGGGTTCTGGGCGAGGATGGCGGCGACGAGATCAGCCTGCGGTCGGGCCGCTTTGGCCCCTACGTGCAGCGCGGTGAAGCCACCACCGAGCAGCCCAAGCCGCCGCGCGCCAGCCTGCCCAAGGGCTGGTCGCAGGAGTCGATCGACCTGGAGAAGGCGCTGACCCTGCTGTCGCTACCGCGCCAGGTCGGGCCGCATCCCGAGGATGGCGAGATGATCGAGGCCGGGCTTGGCCGCTACGGTCCCTTCGTCAAGCACGGCAAGGTCTACGCCAACCTCAAGGAGGTCGACGAGGTCTTCGAGATCGGCATGAACCGCGCCGTCGAGGTGCTGGCGCAGAAAGCCGCCGGCCGCGCCGGTCGCGGCGCCGCGGCGAAGGCTCTGAAAGAGCTTGGCGATCACCCGGACGGCGGTGCGATCTCGGTGATGCCGGGCCGCTACGGGCCGTATGTGAAGTGGGAAAAGGTCAACGCGACGCTGCCCAACGACATCGAACCCGAGGCGGTGACGCTGGATCAGGCGGTGGCGCTGGTCAATGAAAAGGCGGCCAAGGGCGGCAAGAAGAAGGCCCCGGCGAAGAAGGCCGCGGCCAAGAAGCCGGCCGCCAAGAAACCGGCGGCGAAGAAGGCCACGACGACGAAGACCGCTACGACGAAGACTGCGGCGGCGAAGAAGCCCGCCGCGAAGAAGGCGCCGGCGAAGAAGGCCGCGGCCAAGACCACCGAAACCGCGGATGAGGCCGGCTCCGACTAGGCATCTCGCCGCACTGCGGCAGTTTGTTGACTTCCCCTTGGCCGACGGCAACAGTCACGCCGATCGATCAAGGGGGAGAGCGATGACGAAAATCTATCCGGATGCGGGCGCCGCGCTCGACGGGCTGCTGCAGGACGGCATGCTGATCGCTGCCGGCGGCTTTGGCCTGTGCGGCATTCCCGAACTGCTGCTGGCCGCGATCCGCGACGCCGGCACCAAGGATCTGACCTTCGCCAGCAACAACGCCGGGGTCGACGACTTCGGCATCGGCATCCTGCTGCACACACGGCAGGTCAGGAAGATGATCTCCTCCTACGTCGGCGAGAACGCCGAGTTCATGCGCCAGTACCTGTCGGGCGAGCTCGAGCTCGAGTTCAACCCGCAAGGCACCTTGGCCGAGCGGATGCGCGCCGGCGGCGCCGGCATCCCCGGCTTCTACACCAAGACCGGCGTCGGCACGGTGATCGCCGAGGGCAAGGAAGAGAAGATCTTCGACGGCCAGGCCTACATCCTCGAACGCGGGATCTTTGCCGACCTGTCGATCGTCAAGGCCTGGAAGGCCGACGAGACCGGCAACCTGGTGTTCCGCAAGACCGCGCGCAACTTCAACCCGGCCGCCGCCACCTGCGGACGCATCTGCGTCGCCGAGG
>JBFGEI010000168.1:0-6823 GCA_041580155.1 Limimaricola sp. | reverse complement strand
GATGGCGGTCGACATCGCCCGGGCCAGGGCGGCGCGGATCAGGCCTCTGGCCGGGCACCGGGCCGAGGCCGCCGCGCCCGACGACCAGCCGGTCACCGCCGCGGCGCTGCCGCGGCCGCTGGGGCCGGGCCAGCTTCCCGGCGAGGAGATCGACGAGATCCCCGACAGCCCGACCGGGCGGATCGAACGCTGGCAGCGCAAGCTGCTCGACCTGTCGCTGCGCAACCGGCTGCTGAACTTCAAGGACAGCAAGCAAAGCGTGCCGTTCCTGTGCCCCGACGTGGCGGCGCTGGAGGATCGGCTGGCGGCGGGCGGCAAGCTGTCGGCGCTGGCGTTGCAGGACGACGACCCGCTGGCCGGGCGCGATCTGACGCCCGAGGACCGGCGCCGGATCGAGGAAACCGTCGCCGCCGATGCGCTGTCGCACGGCCAGCTCGCGGTGCCGCTGACCGGCAAGGACATGGAGGCGCGGCTGCTGGGGCTCTACCGGAAATCGCGCAGCGACATGCAGGAGGGCGGCACCAACACCCTGTTCCTTGCCGCCGGGTTCCTGCGTTGGACCCGGGCGGGTGGCGACGGGCGGGTCTACCGGGCGCCGATCCTGCTGATCCCGGTGCGGCTCGACCGGCGCTCGGCGCAGTCCGAGTTTCGGATGCTGCACCACGAGGACGACGTGCGGATCAACGCGACGCTGCTCGAGTTCCTGAAGCGCGACTTCGACTTGCGGATGCCCGAGCTCGAGGCCGAGCTGCCGCGCGACGACAGCGGCATCGACGTGCCGCGGATCTTCGAGATGCTGCGCCAGCAGGTGCGCGATGTCGCCGGCTTCGAGGTGGTCGAGGACCTGGCGCTGTCGACCTTCTCCTTCGCTCGCTACCTGATGTGGAAGGACCTGGTCGACCGCACCGATGATCTGCGCCAGAGCGCGCTGGTCCGGCATCTGGTTGACGATCCGACCGAAGCGTTTCCCGGCACCGGGCTGGCCGCGGTCGAGCCGCGCGAGCTGGACCTGCGGCTGGCGCCGGCCGATCTTCTGACGCCGCTGCCGGCCGACAGCTCGCAGCTGGCGGCGGTGGTGGCGGCGGCGCAGGGGCAGGATTTCGTGCTGATCGGTCCGCCCGGCACCGGCAAGAGCCAGACCATCGCCAACATCGTCGCGCAGTGCCTGTCGGTCGGCAAGACGGTGCTGTTCGTCGCCGAAAAGGCCGCCGCTCTCGACGTGGTGCATCGCCGGCTGGCGGCGCATGGGCTGGGCGACGCCTGTCTCGAGCTGCATTCCAACAAGACCGACCGGAAATCGGTGCTGTCGCAGCTGGGCCGCGCCTGGGACCGCGCCGGGCGTGATACCGGGCAGGAGTGGATCGAGGTGACCGAGGATCTGCGCCTGACCCGCGATCATCTGAACGCCTATGTCGCGGCGCTGCACCGCAAGGGCAGCCAGGGGTTCTCGGTGTTCGAGGCGATCGGCGCGGCGGCGGACGGCGCCGCGGCGCCGCGGCTGGCCTTCGCGGATCGCGACGCGCATGACGCGCAAAGCTACCAGGGCTTGCGCCGGCTTGCCGCCGATCTGGGCCGGCTGCACCAGGTCGTCGGGCAGGGACCCGAGATCGCGCTGATCGCGGCGGACGACTGGTCCTTCGCCTGGGAGGACCAGGTGATCGCCGCGGCCGAAACCCTGTCGCGCGCCGCGGAGGCGCTGCGCCGGTCGGCAGCCGGGCTGTCGGATCGGCTCGGGCTGCGGCCCGATCCGCGCGGCCATGCCGACCGGCGCGCGCTGCTGTCGCGGCTGCGGCCGCGGCTGGCGCCGGAGGCCGCCGATCTGTCGGCGTTGCCCGACATGTCCGAAGCGGCGCTTGAACAACATCGCGACGCCGCCGCCGAGGCGCGCGCCGGGATCGACGCGGCGCGCAGCCGGCTTGGCGCGGTCTACCCTGACGACAGCCTGGCGCGGATGCCGCTCGACCTTATGGATGCCGACTGGCGGCTGGCGGTGGCCGGAATCTGGCCGCTGTCCGCGCTGGCGCGACGCAAGCAGCGAAAGCTGCTGCAAAGCTATGCCGAGAGCGGCAGCTCCGACCCGGCAGTGGATCTGCCGGCGCTGATCCGGATCCGGGATCTGACCGCCCGGCTCGATGGCAACCCGCTGGCGGCGATCGTCGGCCGCGCCGGCATCGACGGGCTGGACCGTCTGATGGCGCAGAACGCCGGGCTGCGCGCCATGATGGCCGCCGCCGCGCCCGAGGCCAACGATCCTGGGCGCCTGGGCCAGGCCCGCGCCGCTCTGGCCGCGCTGCCCGATGGCGCGCTGCGCGCCGAATTGGAGCGCTTCGACGCCGCCGCGGCGCAATTCGACGCCGCGCGGGCCGGCTTCGTGGCGCTGGGCGGACGCGCCGATGCCGACGCCGCGCTGGGCGATCTGGCCGAGGGTCTGGCAGGTTTGCAGGCGCAGCGCGCCCGGCTGGCCGACTGGACCCGCTGGAACGCGATCCGCAGCAGGGCGACCGCCGCCGGTCTGGCGCCGCTGGTCGCGGCGCTGCAGCGGGATCGTCTTGACCGGCCGGCCGAGGACGCCTTCGTGGCGGGGTATGCGGCCTGGTGGCTGCCGCTGGCGATGGATGCCGACGACCTGCTGCGCGGTTTCGCGCATTGGGCGCATGAGGATGCGGTCACACGGTTCCGGGCGCTCGACGATCGCGCGGCGCAGCTGGCGCCGTCCGAGGTGCTGCGCCGGATCGCCCATGACCTGCCGGCGCGCGACGCGGTGCCGCGCAATTCCGAGCTTGGGCTGCTGCGGCACCAGCTCGGGCTGCAACGGCCCAGCATGCCGATCCGCCGTCTGATGTCCGAGCTGCCGCAGAACTTCGGCAAGCTGGCGCCCTGCGTGCTGATGTCGCCGCTGTCGGTGGCGCAGTACCTGCCGGCCGGTCAGCCCGCCTTCGACGTGGTGATCTTCGACGAGGCCTCGCAGATCACCACCTGGGACGCGGTCGGCGCGATCGCCCGCGGTCGCCAGGCGATCATCGTCGGGGATCCCAAGCAGCTGCCGCCGACCAACTTTTTCGGTCGTGGCGAAGAGCCCGAGGACGACGAGCTGTCGCATCTCGAGCGCGACATGCCGTCGATCCTCGACGAGGTGGCGGCGGCCGGGGTGCCGACCCGGCGGCTGAACTGGCACTACCGCAGCCGCGACGAGGCGCTGATCGCCTTCTCGAACCACTTCTACTACGACGGCGGGCTGGTGACCTTCCCGTCGCCGCACACCGGGTCCGACGCGCTGCGGCTGCACCGGATCGATGGCACCTACGGCCGCGGCAAATCGCGCAGCAACCCGGCCGAGGCGCGCGCCGTGGTAGCGCTGATCCGCGATCGGCTGACCGGCTGGCTGCTGCTGCCCGAGGCGGCGCGGCAGACCTTGGGCGTGATCACCTTCAACGGCGAGCAGCAGGCACTGATCTTGGACCTGCTGGACGAGCTGCGCCGCGCCGAACCGGCGCTGGAGTGGTTCTTTTCGGAAGACCGCGAAGAGCCGGTGATCGTCAAGAACCTCGAGAACATCCAGGGCGACGAGCGCGACGTGATGCTGTTCTCGGTCACCTTCGGGCCGGATCTCGCCGGCAAGCTGACGATGAACTTCGGCGCGCTGAACGGCGACGGCGGTGAACGCCGGCTCAACGTCGCGGTGACACGGGCGCGGCGCGAGCTGCACGTCTTCGCGTCGCTCGGCGCCGAGCAGATCGACCTGGCCCGCAGCCGGGCGCGCGGCGTCGCTGACCTCAAGGCGTTTCTCGACTTTGCCGATCGCGGCGCGGTGGCGCTTCCCGCACGCGATACCGGGTCGCAGGGCCCGGCGGAAAACCCGTTCGAACAGGCTGTCGCCGACGCGCTGTCGGCGCAAGGCTGGGAAGTCCGGACTCAGATTGGGGTCTCGGGCTACCGCATCGACCTTGCCGTGGTCCATCCCGACCGCGCCGGCAGCTATCTTGCCGGGGTCGAATGCGACGGTGCGCGCTACCACGGCTCTGCCACGGCGCGGGACCGCGACAAGATCCGCCAGGCGGTGCTCGAAGGGCTTGGCTGGTCGATCCTGCGCGTCTGGTCGACCGACTGGTTCCGTAACCCGGTCGATGTCGCGTCGCGGGTCTCGGGCGCGCTGAGCGAATTGCTCGATGCCGACCGGGTGCTGCGCGCGACACGGCGGCAGCCCGAACGGCTGGCGCTGCCGGCACCGAGCCGAATTCACCGAAGGCCGACCGCGGGGTCGATGCACGACGCTGGCTAAAAAATATTTCTCAATATTTTTTAAGCGGATACGTCGTGACCTTAAGGTAGATCGAGGCTCAGTCCCGACGTGGCCGCTCTTGCCGCATCGCCCGAGTCACGGCGCGGAAATCCGGGTGCTCGGCGATCTGGTCGATCGGCAGCGGCGCCTTTGGCTGCCAGTTCGGGTAGGTGTCGACGGTGCCGGGCATATTGGTCGGGTCCTTCGGTCCGACCAGGTCGGCCAGTCTCACCCCGACCAGCATCGCCCGGGTTCTTGCGAGATATCGGTGGGTTGCGACCAGAAGCTGCGACGGCATCGCGGCGCCGCGGGGCAGGCGTCCGCGCAACGCGCCGGCGCGGCGCAGCGCGTCGAGCAGGCCGCGCCGTTCGGCCTTGCGCTCGGCGCTTTGGGCGGCGCTGTCGGCCTCGCCGACCAGGCCCTGCGCCAGGCGCAAGTCGATGTCCTCGCCGGCCCACCATCGTTCCAGCACCGGCAGGTCATGCGTCGACAGGCAGGCCAGCGCGGTACGGGCATAGGCCGCGGGCGGCTTGAACCGCGGTCCGTCCTTCTCGAAATACAGGATGCTGTAGGACAGGATCCTTGCCTTGGTCATCGCCGCGCGGAAGCCGTCCGGCACGAAGCCCAGGTCCTCGCCGATCACCAGCGCCTTGTTTTCATGGCTTTGCGCCGCCAGCACTCGCAGCAGATCGGGCATCGGGTAGCGCAGATGCGCCCCGGCCGAGGCGGGTTCGCCCTCGGGCACCAGGAACAGCTGCCACAGCGCCATCGCATGGTCGATCCGCAGCGCCCCGGCATGCGCAAGCTGCGCCGCGATCATGTCGCGGAACGGCGCGAAATCCCGTTCGATCAGCGCCTTGGGGGATGCTGCCGCCAGCCCCCAGTATTGCCCGTCGGTGGCAAAGACATCGGGAGGCGCGCCGACCGAAATGCCGGTCATCTGCACGTCGCGGGCGCCCCAGCTTGCCGAGCCGTCCGGCGCTTCGCCGACCGCGAGATCCAGGTAGAGCCCGATCCGCATGCCCGCCTCGCGCGCCGCCGCCTCGGCCGCGTCGAGCTGCTGGCCCGCACGCCATTGCAGCCAGAGGTGAAACCTGAGCGCGTCGGCGTGGCTTTCGGCGAACCGGGCGGTGTCGGGGCTGTCGATGTCCTGCAGCGCGGCGGGCCAGCCGGTCCAGCCGGCGCCGTGACCCTGTTCCACCATGGCAAGCGACAGCGTCTCGAACAGCGCATGGCGCCACAGCGCGGTGCCGCCCCGTGCGACGAAGGTGTCGAAGTGGGCCTCGTCGCCGTCGAACGGCTGACGGTCGAACGCCGCGCGCAGCGCCGCGAGCTTGGCCGGGAACACGGCCTCGTAGTCGACAAGCTCGCCGGCCCGCAGCTGCGCTGCGTCGATGTCGTCGGGTCGATGCCCGGGCAGGCCGTCGAGCGCGATGTAGATCGGGTTCAGGAACGACCGGCTCGACGGTGAGAACGGGCTGCGGCGCGTCGGATCGCCGAGGAACAGGGCGTGCAGCGGGTTCACCCCGAGGAAGTCCGCCCCGGCCCGGGCCGCGATCCGCGCCATCGCCGCGAGGTCGGCAAAGTCGCCGATGCCGTGGTTGCGCGACGAGCGCAGTTCGTAGAGCTGGCAGAACATGCCCCAGCCCGGCGCATCTTCGAGAAACGGCGGCAAGTAGCAAACCCCGTCGTCGGGCACGGTGATCTCGGTCGGTGCCGCCGGGCCGGTTGCCGGTCCGTCCGGATCGGCGCCGATCTTTTCGAGGATCAGCCGCAGCGTCGCCTCGGGCACCGGGCGGGGGGCGCCATCGGCGGTCTCGTAGCTGGTGGTCAGCCCGTAGTGTCGGCACAGGTCGTCGAGGCTTGGCATGGCGGGCATCCGGCGCAAAAGGGAGATCGACCCGGGACGGCGCGCCCCGGGCCGGCAAGGTCGGGCCGTCAGCCGTCCGGCATCAGGATCAGCGTCGCCAGCGGCGGCAGCGTCAGCACCAGCGATTGCGGCAGCCCGTGGCTTTCTTCGTGCCGCGCCGTGACTTGTCCGCCGTTGCCGACGTTCGATCCGCCATAGCCTTCGGCATCGCTATTCAGCCGCTCGCGCCAGGCACCGTCGAGCGGCACGCCGATCCGGTAGTTCTCGCGCACGACGGGGGTCATGTTGGCGATCACCAGTGCCGGAGGTGTGCCGTCCAAGCCTTTGCGCAAGAATGCGAAAATGCTGCGGTCGTCGTCGCCGTGATCGATCCATTCGAAGCCCGACGGGTCGCAGTCAAGCTGGTGCAGCGCTGGCACCTCGCGGTAGATCGTGTTCAGGTCGCGGACCAGCGACTGGGTGCCGGCATGCGCCGGGTCGCCCAGCAGGTGCCAGTCGAGCGACACGTCGTGGTTCCATTCGCGCTCCTGGCCGAACTCGCAGCCCATGAAAAGCAGCTTCTTGCCGGGATGGGTCCACATGAAGGCCAGGTAGGCGCGCAGGTTCGCGAATTTCTGCCAGCGATCGCCGGGCATCTTGTTCAGCAGCGATCCCTTGCCGTGCACCACCTCGTC
>JBFGEI010000167.1:0-6858 GCA_041580155.1 Limimaricola sp. | reverse complement strand
TTCGAGCGATGCGGCCACTTCCCGCAATGGGACCGCCCGACGGAGGCCGCAGAGGTCATCTTGAAAACGATCGCGAGATGAGGCGCGGATCACGGACGTGACCTCTCACGCGCGGTTTAGCTCCTCGAGAAACTGCCTGATGAGATAAAGATAACTTGAGCGGATGCTTCCTTTGTCCACTCCGCCGACCTTCACCTTCGAAAATGATGCGCGAAGGATGAATGGCCGATATCGTGAAGCTGCGTCGCAGCGTTCGACCATCAAGCCAATGGCGGGTCTGGGCCGGAAGCGTTCATCGCTGATAGGAATTTTTCGGTTCACACGCACGGACCGGTGACGCGTCGTATGAATCAACGTTCGAAGCGTCTTCGATAGCTGGCAAGAACCTTTCTTCGGCTATTGGAAAAAAACCGGCCAGATATTTCGCTTTCAGCAAAATGGCCAATCTTCTTGTTACAGCGCCGCTTCGAGGCGTGGGGAACTTGACGCCGACCATGTTGGGTCGGCACCCACAAGGAGACTTCCTATGCCCCGTGACTTTTGTTTCACGCCTCCCCACACCGCCTTCATTCTCGCCAACGCTGCGGCGATTTGCTCGTCGGCTTCGCTCTTGGGCGGACCAGTCGCCGAAGAGCGCGTCCAACGTCTCATCGACGATGTGAGCCTTACATCACCGCTCAATAGCCGGATGGAACGAGAGCTTGATGCTCTGGAAGACCTGCTTAGCCTGGAGAAGGTCCAGGATATGGACAGCGTAGAAGCGGAGCACTTCGCACGCATCGATCCTTGCGATCCTGTCGTCGAGGAAATCTGTCTGCTTCTCGACGGCTTGCGACAAGCCCGAGCGCAATCGGCGGACATGGCCGCCTGAGCCAATCTGGCGCATGGATGCGCCAGATTGACGTGTCGGCTTGTTATCGGCACCAGACAAGACAAGCAATATGTAGCACATTTCCACTGCAAACATAACGGGGATGGGAAGCCAAGGGGCAGACCTGATTGGAAGGCAGCATCGGCTCGAAGTTCGATTTTCGATGTCCGCAACGATCTGTCCCCTCAATGCGCTTCACCTTGGCTCATGCATCCAATGCGCCTCCGGAAAAGACCATGACACCGTCTGGTCTGAAGGAGGCCAGCGAGGTATCGCCGCGACTTCGATCCTTGGTTCGAAAGTTGGAAGTGGCCCCGACACTGTGCCATACGGAGGAAGGTGACTCCTATACCATAGGCGGGACCGAACCCGGATGAGGGGTCGAAATTTCGCTCCAATGCCTCGACGAGCTCCCCCGGCCGGCGTGGCGCACCACCGATCTACTCACGGCGCGGGCGGTGCTCGCAAATCGTAATATGGTTGCCGCTGCGGAACCATCGGCGTCGTCATCACCTGACTGCGAGCCTTGGACGCCGTTTTTTCGAGATGGCCCATGGGCCTGGGAAAGCTGGCACCGGAACCGGAAAGGGCCGCGGATACTCCGCAGCCCTTTCTCGTGTTTCTCTGGCTCGAAAGAGGTGACTTGTTCTGATCATGACCCCGGCCTACATCTGTAAGGTGATGCTGTGCCAGCTCTCCCGGTTTACGCCCTGATCGCCAATGTGCGCCGATATCTTGTAAAATGTGCGCAAAACTGCCCGAAAAGTGCAAACTTTGCTTGGCGGCACAAGGCACTCGCCAACCGGCGGCTCAGCCGCACTTGGAGTGGCCGCAGCTGCCGCAGGTCATGCAGCCCTCGACCATGCGCAGCTCGAAGCCGCCGCAGGACGGGCAGGACTTGCCGCGCGGGCTACCGAGGTTGACGACCTGCGCCTGCGGGTCCTCCTTCAAACCCGCGCCCTCGCCGGCCAGGAAGCCGGTGGCGATCATGTGCTTCTCGATCACGCCGCCGATCGCGGCGAGGATCGACGGCACGTACTTGCCCTTGATCCAGGCGCCGCCGCGCGGGTCGAACACCGCCTTCAGCTCCTCGACCACGAAGGACACGTCGCCGCCGCGCCGGAACACCGCCGAGATCATCCGCGTCAGCGCCACGGTCCAGGCGAAGTGCTCCATGTTCTTGGAGTTGATGAACACCTCGAACGGACGCCGATGACCGCCAACCACCAGGTCGTTGACGGTGATGTAGATCGCGTGCTCGCTGTCCGGCCACTTCAGCTTGTAGGTCGCGCCTTCCAGCTCGGAGGGGCGGTCCAGCGGCTCGGACATGTAGATCACCTCGCCGCCCTCGGGCTCGACCGGGGCCGCCTTGGCCTCGGGCGCCTTGGCCGGCTCGGAGACCGACAGCACCGACCCGGTGACGTCGTTCGGCCGGTAGGTGGTGCAGCCCTTGCAGCCCGAATCCCAGGCTTCCATGTAGACGTCCTTGAAGGCGTCGAAGCTGATGTCCTCGGGGCAGTTGATGGTCTTGGAGATCGAGCTGTCGACCCATTTCTGCGCCGCCGCCTGCATCTTCACATGCTCGAGCGGGGCCAGGGTCTGGGCGTTGACGAAGTAGTCGGGCAGTTCCTTGTCGCCGAACTTCTCGCGCCACATCTGCACCGCGTAGTCGACCACTTCCTCTTCGGTGCGCGAGCCGTCCTTCTGCAGCACCTTGCGGGTGTAGGCATAGGCGAACACCGGCTCGATGCCCGAGGACACGTTGCCCGCGTAGAGGCTGATGGTGCCGGTCGGCGCGATCGAGGTCAGCAGCGCGTTGCGGATGCCGTGCTTGGCGATCGCGTCGCGCACGTCCTGATCCATCTGCTTCATGTTGCCCGAGGCCAGGTACTTCTTGGCGTCGAACAGCGGGAAGGCGCCCTTCTCCTTGGCCAGCTCGACCGAGGCGAGATAGGAGGCGCGGGCGATCCGCTTCATCCAGGCTTCGGTCTGCGCCGCCGCCTCGTCCGAGCCGTAGCGCAGCCCGACCATCAGCAGCGCGTCGGCGAGACCGGTGACGCCAAGGCCGATGCGGCGCTTGTTGCGGGCCTCTTCGCGCTGCGCCGGCAGCGGGAAGTTCGACGCGTCGACCACGTTGTCCATCATCCGCACCGCGGTGGCGACCAGGTCGTCGAGTTCGGCCTCGTCGAGCGAGGCGCCCTGCTCGAAGGCGTTCTTCACCAGCCGCGCCATGTTGATCGAGCCGAGCAGGCAGGCGCCGTAGGGCGGCAGCGGCTGCTCGCCGCAGGGGTTGGTCGCGGCGATGGTCTCGCAGTAGTTCAGGTTGTTCATCTGGTTGATGCGGTCGATGAAGATCACGCCCGGCTCGGCCTGGGCGTAGGTCGACTTCATGATCGCGTTCCACAGATCGCGGGCCTGCACCGTCTGGAACACCTTGCCTCCGTAGACCAGGTCCCAAGAGCCGTCGGCCTTGACCGCTTCCATGAACGGATCGGTGACCAGCACCGACATGTTGAACATGCGCAGCCGCGCCGGGTCCGATTTGGCGGTGATGAAGGCCTCGACGTCGGGGTGGTCGCAGCGCATCGTCGCCATCATCGCGCCGCGGCGCGAGCCGGCGGACATGATGGTGCGGCACATCGCGTCCCAGACATCCATGAACGAGAGCGGGCCCGACGCGTCGGCGCCGACGCCCAGCACCGGCGCGCCGCGCGGCCTGAGCGTGGAGAAATCGTAGCCGATCCCGCCGCCCTGCTGCATGGTCAGCGCGGCTTCCTTCAGCATGTCGAAGATGCCCGACATGCTGTCCGGCACGGTGCCCATGACGAAGCAGTTGAACAGCGTCACGGCGCGGGCGGTGCCGGCGCCGGCGGTGATCCGGCCGGCAGGCAGGTAGCGGAAATCCTCGAGCGCCTTGTAGAACTTGCGCTCCCACTGGGCCGGGTCCTTCTCGGGCGCGGCCAGCGCGCCGGCGATGCGGCGCCAGCTGTCTTCGACGCTGGTGTCGATCGCGGTGCCGTCCGCCTGCTTGAAGCGGTACTTCATGTCCCAGATCTGTTCGGCAATAGGCGCAGCAAAGCGGGTCATGAGGGCGGTCCTTAGGCTTGGAATTCTTTGGATTTTCGGTCGGGTTCAGGTCCCGCCGGTAATCGTAGATATAGCGTATCATAGCACGGCTCAAGCTACAGTTTGTGCTTGTCGTCCCGTTATCCACAAGAAATTGATGTCTGTGGACATCTCGCCGCGGCTTGCGACACCCCGGCTTCCGCCCTAGATCAGCACCCTGGGGGTGCGCATGACCATCAATCTCATCAAGCTGTCCGTCGGCACCGAAGACTTCGCCGACCTCGCCGCCTGGCAGGCCCGGCCGCAGGCGCAAACCGCCGACGGGCTGCCGTGCCACGTCACGAGGATGTGGCCGAAGCGCGCCGAAGAGGTGCTCGATGGCGGTTCGATCTACTGGGTGATCAAGGGCCTGCTGCTGTGCCGCCAGCGGATCCTGCGGCTCGACCAGGTCGACCGCGGCGACGGCATCAACCGCTGCGCCATCGTCTGCGACCCCGATCTGGTCCGGGTCGCGGCGACGCCGCGCCGGGCGTTCCAGGGCTGGCGCTACCTCGCCCCGGGCGATTCGCCGCGCGACCTGTTGCCGGGCCACGAGCACGAGGAACCGCTGCCGCCCGGGCTGTCGGCGGCGCTGGCCGAGATCGGCGTGCTCTGACCCGGCGCTAGAGCCCGAGCTGCTGTTCGAGCTTGGCCAGCGTGCCGCGATGTCCGTCCGACCAGTCGGCGGTGCTCGATCGGAACAGCGTCGCCTGGCTGGCGTGGATCAGCCCGTCCGACAGGATCTTCAGCCCGTTCGCGCGCAGCGTCTCGCCGGTCGAGGTGATGTCCGAGATCGCCTCGGCGGTCTCGTTGCGCACCACGCCCTCGGTGGCGCCCTGGCTGTCGACCAGCTGGTAGTCGGCGACGCCGTGCTCGCGCAGGAATTCGCGGGTCAGCCGGTGGTACTTGGTGGCGATCCGCAGCCGGAAGCCGTGCTTGCGCCGGAACGCCGCGGCGACCGCGTCGAGATCGTCGAGCGTGTCGACATCGACCCAGGGCTGCGGCACCGCGATCACCAGATCGGCGCCGCCGAAACCCAGCCGCGCCAGTTCGCGCAGCCGCAGGTCCCAGCCGGCGACCTTCTCGCGCACCAGGTCGGACCCGGTGACCCCCAGATGCAGCCGCCCGGCCGCCAGCTCGCGCGGGATCTCGCCGGCCGAAAGCAGCACCAGCTCGACGCCGTCGATGCCCTCGACCACGCCCGAGTATTCCCGCTCCGAGCCGCTCTTGCGCAGCGTCAGCCCGCGCGCCTTGAACCAGTCGAAGGTCTTGTCCATCAGCCGCCCCTTGGACGGCACGCCCAGCCGGATCGTCATGCCCGTGCCTCCCGCAGCTGCACCACCAGTTCCGGGCGGATCACCCCGCCGACCGCCGGCACCGCACCGCCCTGCCCCAGCACCCGGGTCAGCGCGTCGTAGCGGCCGCCGGTGGCGACCGGCGGCAGGTCGACCCGGTCGGCCGCCTGGAAGCCAAACCCGAAGCCGTCGTAATATTCGAGGCTGGTGCGCCCGAAGCTGCCCTCGAAGGCCAGGCCGTCGACGTCGATGCCGCGCGCCGACAGCGCGTCGAGCCGGCGCGACATGCCGGTGACCGCGGCGTTGATCGCCGGCATGTCGACCGCAATGTCGCGCAGCACGCTCAGCACGTTGGGAGAGGTTTCGCGCAGGTCGAGAATCGCGTCGATCAGCGCCATTTCCTCGGCCGACAGCGGCGGCGTGGTGGCGTCCTCGCGCAGGGTCTCGATCCGCGCCTCGATCTCGGCGCGGTGGCGCAGCCCGGCGTCGGGACCGGCCTCGGCGAATGGATCGCGCGCCGCGAGCAACGCGCTGCGGGTCGGCGGCACCGGGCTGCGCGCGCCGTAGCGATCGAGCAGCGCCCGGAACCGGCGCGGCCGCCACAGGTGGCGCAGCAGCGCGTCCTTGCGCGGCTGGGTCGTCTGCAGCCCGCGCACCGCCGCCATCAGGATGCCGATGTCGCCGGTGGACGACCGCAGCCCGAGCCCGTCGAGCGCGCCGGCGATGGTCGCGAAGACCTCGGCATCGGTCTCGGCGGCGTCCCCGCCGAACAGCTCGAAACCGACCTGCAGGAATTCGATCGGCCGGCGCGGATCGGTCTCCTGGCGTCGGAACACTTCGCCGGAGTAGGTGTAGCGCGCCGGGTCGCCGCCCTCCTCCATATGCGCCCGCACCACCGGAACGGTGAAGTCGGGCCGCAGCATCATCTCGCCGCGCAGCGGGTCGGCGGTAACGTAGGCGCGGGCGCGGATGTCCTCGCCATAAAGATCGAGCAGCACGTCGGCGGGCTGCAGGATCGCGGTGTCCACGGGGCGCGCGCCGGCCTCGGTGAAGACCTTCGACAGCCGCGCCGCTTCGGCGCGGGCCGCCGGCCCCATCGGGCCGGGCATCATGCCGTTTGCCCGTCGAGCATCGCCCGCACCCGCGCCGCCAGCTCGTCCCGCGGCACCTCGATCTGCGAGGGGCGGTCCTTCCACTCTTCCAGCGTCGCGTTCTGCGCGATCTGCGCGCCAAGGATCAGGTCCTTGATCTGCACCACGCCGCGGTCCTTCTCGTCGCCGCCCTCGATCACCGCAACCGGGCTACCGCGCCGGTCGGCGTATTTCATCTGGTTGCCGAAGTTCTTCGGGTTGCCGAGATAGACCTCGGCGCGGATCCCCGCAGCGCGCAGCTCGGACGCCATCGCTTGGTAATCGGCCATCCGGTCGCGATCCATCACCGTGACCACGACCGGGCCCTGCGCCTCGGCCTCGGTCTGACCTTTGGCGGCCAGTGCGGCGAGCAGCCGGTCGACGCCGATCGACACGCCGGTCGCCGGCACCGACTGGCCGGTGAAGCGCTTCACGAGGTCGTCGTAGCGACCGCCGC
>JBFGEI010000166.1:0-6864 GCA_041580155.1 Limimaricola sp. | reverse complement strand
CGGCCCGTTCCGTCCGACTTCAGAGACCTGACCCGAGGCGTCCATGCTGACCTTCACGATCCGTCGCATCCTGACCGCGATCCCGACGCTTCTGTTCATCGCTCTGGTGATCTTCCTGCTGCTCGACCTCGCCCCCGGCGACCCGATGGCGCAGATGCCGCTGTCGATCCCGCCCGAGGTCCGCGAACGGATGCGCGAGGCGCTCGGCCTCGGCGACCCTGTCTGGGTCCGCTTCGGCAAGTGGCTGTATCAGTTCTTCGTGGTCGAACCGCAGGTGCTGTGGGACGGCTGGTTCGGCACCAGCTTTTCGGCCGACCAGCAGCGCATCCTCAGCTGGCAGTTCCGCTCGCCGGTGATGGACGTGATCGTGCAGCGGATTCCGCAGACGCTCTGGGTGGTCGGTCTGGCCTACCTGGTGGGGGTGCTGATCGCGCTGCCGATCGGGATCATCTCGGCGACCCGGCAGTATTCGGTCTTCGACCAGATCGGCACCTTCGTGTCGATGATCGGCTTTTCGGTGCCGACCTTCTTCACCGGGGTGCTGCTGATCGTGATCTTCTCGGTGCAGCTGGGCTGGTTCCCGTCGATCTACGACACCACGCTGGTGGTCGACGACTGGGACAGCTTCACCCAACAGCTGCGGCAGATGGCGATGCCAGTCTTCGTGCTGGCGCTCTACAACGCGGCGCAGATCAGCCGCTTCATGCGCGCCTCGATGCTCGACAACCTCGGGCAGGATTACGTGCGCACCGCCCGCGCCAAGGGCATGGGCGAACGGGTCGTGGTGCTGACCCATGTGCTGCGCAATTCGATGATCCCGGTGATCACGGTGATCGCGCTTGGGGTGCCCACGGTGTTCGGCGGCGCCATCATTACCGAGCAGGTGTTCAAGGTGAACGGGCTGGGCCAGCTGCTGATCACCGCGATCCATGCCAACGACCTGCCGATGGTGCAGACCCTGACCTTCATGTTCGCGGTGCTGATCGTCGCCTTCAACCTGATCGCCGACATTCTCTACGGCGTGCTCGACCCGAGGATTCGCTATGACTGAGCCCCGGACCGTGACCGAACCCGAGATGATCCCCGCAGGCGCCACGCCGGCCGGTGCCGGACCGGGTGCTGCGCCGATCGCCCCGGCGCGGAGCCAGTGGTGGGACGTGTGGGACCAGTTCCGCAGCCACAAGGGCGCGATGGTCGGGGCCGCCTTCCTGATCTTCATCACCCTGTTCGTGATGCTCGGTCCGTGGCTCTGGCCGATCGAACCCAACGACCTCGATATCCGCAACAAGAACCTGCGGCCGATCTATCAGTCGCTGTGGGACGGCGAGGCCAAGACCAGCTGGACCCGCCCGATGGGCACCGACAACCTTGGCCGCGACATCATGGCCAACCTGATCCAGGGCGGTCAGGTCAGCCTCGCCGTCGGTTGGGCCGCGATGCTGCTGAGCGTGCTGCTCGGCACGCTGATCGGGGTGCTGGCCGGGTACTTCAAGCGCCTCGACGGTCCCTTGATGCGGTTCACCGATCTGGTGCTGGCGCTGCCGCTGCTGCCGCTGCTGCTGGTGATGATGCTGCTGTTCCGCGATCCGCTGCGCGCCGCCTTCGGCCCCGAGACCGGGATCTTCATCCTGATCGTCACCGTCATCGGCATCACCTCGTGGATGCAGGCGGCGCGGATCGTGCGCGGCGACGTGCTGGCGCTGAAGGAACAGGAATTCGTGCTGGCCGCCCGGTCGATCGGCACCCCGTCGCGGCGGATGATCACCCGGCACGTGCTGCCCAACGTGATGTCGCCGATCATGGTGTCGGCGACGCTGGGCCTCGCCACCGCGATCATCACCGAAAGCGCGCTGTCCTTCCTCGGCCTCGGCTTTCCGTCGGACTTCCCGACCTGGGGCAAGCTGTTGTTCGACAGCGTCGACCGAATGGCCGACTATCCCGAACGTGTGCTCTGGCCCGGCCTCGCGATCTCGCTCACCGTGCTGTCGGTGAACTACATCGGCGACGGGCTGCGCGACGCGCTCGATCCGCGGATCAGGGGCCGCTAGGGGCTGGGCCGCAACCCGCGGCGGCCTAGCTTGCAGCCGATGAAACACCTGCCGCCGATCCCCGCCCCCTACGCCACCGCCGACTGGCGCCGGCGCATCGCCGATCTTTACGCGCAGATCCGCGCCGAACCCGATCCAGAAGCCGGCTGGCGGCACTGGCTCGCCACCCGGTCGGCGCTGTTTCGCGACCACCCGGCGTCGCCGCTGTCGCCCGACCGCCGGGACGGTTTCGCCGAAATCCCGGTCTGGCCCTACGACCCGGCGTTCCGCTTCGAGGTCGGGCTGGTACCGCTGTCAGGCGACGCGCTCGCGTTCGACCTCGGCACCGACGGCACCATGCGGGCGCGGCCGATGGCGCGCACCGAAGGGCTGACGGCCGCGCTGGGCGACGAGCTGACGCTATGGTGGATCGAGGGCTACGGCGGCGGGCTGTTCCTGCCGTTCCGCGACGCCACCTGCGGCGACGGCAGCTACGGCGGCGGCCGCTATGCGATCGACGCGATCAAGTCGTCGGATCTGGGGCTGTCGCGGGACGGCCGGCTGATCCTCGACTTCAACTTCGCCTATACCCCGTCCTGCGCCTGGAGCCCGGACTGGGTCTGCCCGCTGTCGCCCCCCGAGAACCGGCTTGGCGCGGCGATCACCGCCGGCGAACGGGACCCTAGTGGAACCGCTTTCTGATCTGGCGCAGCATCAGCCAGACCAGCGCCACCATCGGCAGCACCAGCGCCGCGGTCAGCGCGGTCTTGTCGATCCCGAGCCCGTAGGCGGCGGGGCCGAACAGGTAGCTCGCGAGGCTCACCGCGTAGTAGCTGATCGCCACCACGCTCAGACCTTCGACGGTGTGCTGCAGCCGCAGCTGCGCGTCGGCGCGGCGGTCCATCGACGCCAGCAACGCCTGGTTCTGCGCCGAGCGTTCGACGTCAACCCTGGTGCGCAGCAGGTCGCCGGCCCGCGCCGCCCGGACCGACATGCCGCGCAGCCGGGCGTCGGTCGCCTCGACCGTGCGCATCGCCGGGTCGAACCGGCGCATCATGAATTCCGCGAAGGTCTGGCGGCCGCCGAAGCGGGCTTCGCGCAGCACGCCGATGCGCTGGCCGACAAGCGTCTCGTAGGCCTTGGTCGCGCCCATCCGGAACCCCGATTGGGCGCCGAGCTTCTCGAGCTCGGCCGACACCGCGAGCAGCACCGCCAGCGTGTCCGCCGGGTCGCCCTGCCCGCCCGACATCTCGGCCACCAGGTCCGACAGCCGCGCCTCGAGCGCCGCCAGTCGCGGCGCCATCGCCCGCACGTCGGCGAGGCCAAGCATCGACATCGCCTTGTAGGTCTCGATCTCGCACAGCCGCTGCACCACCCGGCCGATCCGCCGCGCGCCGGTGCCGGGGCGGGCGAAGACCGCGAAGCGCATGTGCCCGGCGGCGTCGATTCGGAAATCGCCGGCGACCATCAGCTGGTCGTCGAGCACCCGGCTCAGCGCCATGCTCTCGGGGACGAACCAGCCGTCGGCGCGCTCCGCCACCTTGTCCTCGCTGGCGAACAGGTCGACCCGGATCAGCGCCGAGGTCAGGCGCCGTCCCGGCGCGTCCGACAGCCAGTCGGCGGGAAACACGCCGAAGCCCGCGGGGTCGAACGGCGGGTCGGCGGCCCCGTCGGCGAGGATCATGTAACTCACGAATTCGGTGTGGCTTTCCCATTTCAGCCAATGCCGGCCGATCTGCCCGGACCAATGGGTGGCGCCGGGCTGCGGATGCGCCGCGCCGTAGCGATCCAGAAGCGCCAGCAGATGCGCCCGTTCGGCCTCGGTGTCGCGCGGCGTGCCATTGGACGGACCAAGCGCCAGATAGGCCGCCTGCCCCGGCACCCCCAACGACGGGAACGGCCGCGCGTGAAGTTCGTTGGCAAGCTCGTAGCGCAGCGGATGATCGGTCAGCGGCATGGGGTCTCCCGAGGATGACGTCGCGGCACAATAGCCCCGATGCCGCCCGTGTAAACGCGCAAAAAACATCGCAACCTCAGCCACTTGCCTGCACACGACGGCATACCGACCCGGCCAGGGTTACGGTGGCGGCGCGGCGGCCCCATATCGGGGACGAAGCAGGAGCAGACGATGCAGAATTATTCCCTACTCGACCTCGCCCCGGTGACCGAGGACGAAACCCCGGCGCAGGCGCTGCACAACGCCGCCGACCTGGCGCGGCACGCCGAAAGCCTTGGCTATCACCGCTACTGGCTGGCCGAGCATCACAACATGCCCGGCATCGCCAGCGCCGCGACCGCGGTGGTGATCGGCCACGTGGCGCAGGCGACCAAGACGATCCGGGTCGGCGCCGGCGGCATCATGCTGCCGAACCACGCGCCGCTGGTGGTGGCCGAGCAGTTCGGCACCCTCGAAGCGCTGTATCCGGGGCGGATCGACCTCGGGCTGGGCCGCGCGCCGGGCACCGACGGCGCCACGGCGCAGGCGCTGCGCCGCTACCATGCCAGTGCCGACGCCTTCCCGCAGGACGTGGTCGAGCTGATCGGTTATCTCGACGATGACGACGGCAGCGCCGCGGTCCGCGCGGTGCCGGGCATGGGGTCGCACCTGCCGGTGTGGATCCTCGGGTCGTCGACCTTCGGGGCGCAGCTCGCCGCCTATCTCGGGCTGCCCTACGCCTTCGCGTCGCATTTCGCGCCGCAGATGCTGGGCGCGGCGATCCAGGCCTATCGCGACGGCTTCCGCCCCTCGGCGCGGCTGGCGAAACCGCATTTCATGATGGCCGCAGGGCTGTTCGCCGCCGAGACCGACGCCGAGGCGCAATACCACCGGTCGTCGCAGCTGCAGGCCTTTGCCCGGCTGCGCACCGGCAACCCGGGGCGGTTGCCGCGCCCGGTCGAGGACGTCGCCGCGCATGTGCCGCGCGACGCGCTGGCCGGGGCCGAGGCGGCGCTGTCGGTGTCGGCCGCGGGCAGCCGCGACACGGTGCGGCGCCAGCTGGCGACGCTGATCGACCGCTACCAGCCCGACGAGCTGCTGCTGACCGGGATGATCTTCGACCCCGAAGCCCGCAAGCGGTCCTTCGCGATCGGCGCCGAGATCCTGTCCGACATGAGGGCCCCGGTCGCGGCCTGACGGCGACGCCGCGGCCCGCCACCGGCCGCGGCTTTGCCGATCCGACGCGCATCGGCTAGGAGTTGCGGGAGTTTGCCGAAGGAGGCCGCCGATGCCGCGCCTGATCCTGTTCAACAAGCCGATGGACGTGCTGTCGCAGTTCACCGACACCAAGAGCCCGAGCCCGCGGGCGACGCTGTCGGATTACATCGACCTGCCCGGCGTCTACCCGGCCGGCAGGCTGGACCGTGACAGCGAGGGGCTGATGTTGCTCACCGACGACGGCCGGCTGCAGGCGCGGATCAGCGACCCGAGGCACAAGATGGACAAGACCTACCTGGCCCAGGTCGAAGGCGCGCCGACCGATGCCGACCTGGCGCCGCTGCGCGACGGGCTGGTGCTCAACGACGGGCGCACGCTGCCCGCCGAGGCGCGGCTGATCGATCCGCCGGCGCTGTGGGACCGGGTGCCGCCGGTGCGGTTTCGCAAGTCGGTGCCCGATGCCTGGGTCGAGATCACCATCCGCGAGGGCCGTAACCGCCAGGTCCGGCGAATGACCGCCGCCGCCGGTTTTCCGACGCTGCGGCTGGTGCGCTGGCGGGTCGGCGACTGGGCGCTCGACGGGCTGGCGCCGGGCGCATGGCGCGAGATCGCGGTCTGACGCCTCAGCCCTGCGGCGCCGGCTGCCACAGCTCGATCGGGTTGCCTTCGGGGTCGTGAATTCGCGCAAAGCGGCCGACCTCTGGGCTGTCCCAGGCCTCGCGCTGCTCGGCCTCGATCCCGAGGGCGCGCAGCTGCGCCAGCATCGCGTCGAGATCGGCGACGCGGAAGTTGATCATCCACAGCTGGTCGGGCCGGCCGAAGTAGTCGCTGTCGAGCGCGAAGGGCGACAGCACCGTCGGCCCGGCCTGCTGCTGCCAGATCGAGGACTGGACATCGTCGACGCCCAGCGTGTCGCGATACCACGCCGCCAGCGCGGCGGGGTCGCGGGCCTTGAAGAACAGCCCGCCGATTCCGGTCACCTTTTCCATGCCGCGCTCCTGCTGCCGTGAACCCGCAGCATAGCCCGGGGCGGCGCCGTCGCGAGGAATTTGTCGTCGGTGGCCGCCTGGCCGGTCCGCCGCATCGCCCGCGGAATGCAAAAAGGCCCCGCAGTGCGGGGCCTTTCGGACGAGTCGTGAGATCAGGAGATCTTGGTCAGCAACTCGTCGAGCGACTTCTTGGCGTCGCCGTAGAACATCCTGGTGTTCTCCTTGAAGAACAGCGGGTTCTCGATGCCGGAGTAGCCGGTGCCCTGGCCGCGCTTGGACACGAACACCTGCTTGGCCTTCCAAACTTCAAGGACCGGCATTCCGGCGATCGGCGAGTTCGGATCGTCCTGCGCCGCCGGGTTCACGATGTCGTTCGAGCCGATGACGATGGCGACGTCGGTGGTCGGGAAGTCGTCGTTGATCTCGTCCATCTCGAGCACGATGTCATAGGGCACGCGGGCTTCGGCCAGCAGCACGTTCATGTGCCCCGGCAGGCGCCCCGCGACCGGGTGGATCGCGAAGCGCACGGTCTTGCCCTGCGCCCGCAGACGCCGGGTCAGCTCGGACACCGACTGCTGCGCCTGCGCCACCGCCATGCCGTAGCCGGGGATGATCACCACGCTGTCGGCATCGTCCAAAGCCTGCGCCACGCCGTCGGCGTCGATCGCGATCTGATCGCCGGTCACCTCCATCG
>JBFGEI010000165.1:0-6909 GCA_041580155.1 Limimaricola sp. | reverse complement strand
GGCGAAAGGAGATCAAAGCCAAGACGATCGAAAAGCGCCGTTCGCTGCATCGCCAGACGGCGGCATGAACCGAAACCCGAACGAGCCAGACCCTCCGTTCGACATCAGACCATCGTGTCCCAAATCATCTGACGACGGACATGGCGTTCTGTCTCTCCGCCAGATCTTTCTTAAATTCTTTGATTTATCAAAGATTTAAGATTGATCGGCGTTACTGCTTTCCCCATTTTGACCACCATTCCCTTTGGTAGTTTCCGCACTCCGGACGCGGCTTTCCGCTGGACCGTGAGACGGCGTGGCTGGCGCCCACATGAAGTGTGAGGACGCTAGCGAATTCGGCAGGATGGCGCACCGCCAAAGGCAACGGGATTTCACCACCGGCCCCGTTCCAATGAAGCCTGAGACGTCCTTTCGGCAAAGCCGGATCCGACCTTCTTCAAAGGCAAAAGCTTTCGCATATCGGCTGGCCAACAAAACGGGCGCGCCGAAGTCGAGGCGCATTGCCGCGAAGCGCGCCGTCGTCCGCGCTTTGGCAGACGCTCAGATCGATACGACTCGCCGCGACCCGGGCCGGCAACAGCCTTGGTGGGAAGCGTCGGCGCAACCCTTGCGCCTGCATCTCTTCGGCAGATCGTCGTGTGTGTGGATAGAGGTCGTCGGACATTTTACCCACCAACGCCCGATGCGGCGCCAGGCCCATTCCCACCAGCCGGCGACCCGGCCCGAGCGGCCGGATCACGGCGGCCCGGCGGTGCCAAAGCGCCACGGCGGCCCGAGCCTCTGCACGAAGGCCAGGATGCTGGCGATCGACAGCAGCATCATCGCATAGCCCAGCAGGGCCCGCGGATCGGCCGCCGGGATGCCCTGCAGCATCAGGCTGTCGTTGCCGCCCGGGATCGCGACGCTGCCCGCCCCCATCAGCGCGCCGCCAAGCACCCGGTCGCGCAGCCCCGACAGGCTTGGCCGCACCGGGCGAAACCGTTTCTGCAAAAGGCCGTTGGCAATGCTGCCGGCAAGCAGCGCGACGAAGCCGATTAGGGTCAGCTGGTCCGCCGCCACGGTCATCTTCAGCACCTGCATCCACGGCCAGGGCTGGTGCAGCTGGCCCAGCAGCGCCCCGAGGATGCCGATCATCGCCATCACCCCCGACAGCGCCAGCACCTTGCGCCAGGCCTCCGGGCGCAGCCAGGCGCGCAGCGCGATCAGCAGCGGCACGAACAGCACCCCGATGCCCGGGTGCATCGGCCGCGCTTGGATCATCGAGCTCTCGGGCATCATCGTCCAGCGCGGATCGTCGAGCAGCGCCAGCACGACATAGGCGCTGAACCCGGTCAGAAGGTAGTCCAGCCGGCCCTCGCCAAGCCGGGCGATCGAGCCGAAGGCGCAGGCGCCGTTGACCGCGGCGCCGATGCCGAACATCACGCCGCCGACCAGCACCCAGACCAGCGACCCCAGGTGCGGCACCATCACCGAGTTCGACACCAGCCAGATCGTCAGCGCCACCCAGAGCCCGCATTCGAAGAAGCTCAGGAACCGGTCGAACCGGCGCTCGCGCAGGATCTCGCTGACCGCCAGCACGGCGCAGGTGCTGCCGCGCTGGATCGCCATGCCCATGCCGAAGGCCGCCACCGCGATCACCAGCCCGAGCGTGGCGGTCTGGTCCATCAGCCCGACCCCGGCCGGGGGCTCATGGCTCGGGCGCCACCACCCGGGTGGCGATGACCGAGGATTGCTCGAGCGTCCGGTGCACCGGGCAGCGGTCGGCAATCCGCAACAGGTCTGCGATCAGCTCTTCGCTCGGTCCGCCCTCGATGCGGATCAGCCGTTCAAACCGGTCGATCCGGCCGCCGCCCTGCTGCTGGTCGGCGGTGCAGAGCTCGCAATCCTCGGCGTGCACCTTGCCGTGCCGCACCTCGACCGAGATCCGGCCAAGCTCGAGCTTCTTCTTGGCGGCGTACATCCGCAGCGTCATCGAGGTGCAGGTCCCGAGCGACACCGCGAGATAATCATAGGGCGACGGGCCGGTGGCGTCGCCGCCATGGCTTGCCGGTTCGTCGGCAAGCATCCGGTAGCCATGCGCATCGACCGCCTGCTGGAACTTGCCTTGCCCGGTTTCGGTGACCCGGACGGTATCGGAGTCGGTGCCTGCCTCGGCGCTGGCTGCGGCGTCGAGATAGCGCCCGGCCCAGCCGGCGATGATGTTGGCGGCGAATTCGGCGTCCTCGGCCCGGGTCACCAGGTGGTCGGCGCCGTCGAGCGACACGAAGCTCTTGGGATGTTTCGCCGCGAGAAAGATCTCGGAGGCGTTCTCGATCCCGACCGACTGGTCGAGCGGCGCGTGCAGGATCAGCAGCGGCTTGCGCAGTTGCGAGACGCGCTCGGCCAGGCGGGCCCCGCGGGCGTCCTCGACGAACTGCTTCTCGATGGTGAAGCGGCGGCCCTGCAGCACCACCTCGGCCTTCCCGGCCTCGTCGATCGCCGACAGGTCGGCTTCGAAATTCTGCAGCACATGCGCGACGTCGGCCGGGGCGCCGATCGTCACCACGGCGCGCACCCCGTCGATGTCGCCCGCGGCCGCCAGCACCGCGGCACCGCCCAGCGAATGGCCGATCAGGATCTGCGGCGCGCCGAAGTTCTGCCGCAGATGCGCCGCGGCGCGTTTCAGATCCTCGATGTTCGACGAAAAGTTGGTCGAGGCGAACTCGCCGTCCGAGGCGCCGAGTCCGGTGAAGTCGAAGCGCAGCAGCGCGATGCCCTGCCGTGTCAGCCCGTCCGAGATCCGGCGCACCGCCATCAGGTCCTTGGAGCAGGTGAAGCAATGCGCGAACATCGCGTAGCCGCGCACCGCGCCGTCCGGCAGGTCGAGCCGCGCCGCGAGCGCGCCGCCGGCATGGCCGGTGAATTCCAGCTTCTGTGTCGTCATCATCGGTATCCTTGGTTGCGGAACGCGGTCGATGCCGGCGGCGACGATGCTAGCACAGACGCGGGCCGGCGTCGCGCCGCGGCGGCGTCAGATCAGCCCGAAATCGCGCGCCTTGGTGGCGGCCTGGGTGCCGGTGCTGGCGCCGAGCTTGACCCTGGCGTTCTTCAGCCGCTGCTTGATCGCGCCCTCGGTGACCCCGAGATCATGCGCCACCTGCTTCAGCCGGCTGCCTTCCTTGATCGCCCGCAGCACCTCGATTTCGGCCCGGGTCAGCGTGGTCGGAGGCGCAGCATCCTGGTGCAGCGTGGCGACCAGCCTGGCGATCCGCTCCAGCTCGGAATCGCTGTATTCCCGCTCCGGCCGGAACAGCAGCGCGTAGGACCGGGCGCCGCTGGGATCGCTGAACGAGGCCACGGCGCCGTAGCGCATTCCGAAAACCGCGGATCTGGCGATCATCGACTGCGGATCGTCACGCCACAGCGCGCTCCAGCGGATCGCGCCGATGTTGTCGAAGCTCCAGCGCAGCGACGGATCGCCGAAGAAGAACTTGCTGCGCGAATACAGATCGATCCAGCCCTTCGGCAGCGCGTTGACCTCTTCTGCCGGAAACGCGAAGCGAATGCGCAGCCCGAGGTAATACCCGTTCGGCGCCATGGTCGAAATCGTCTGTCGTGCGGGCGTGTCGGTCAAAGGTCCGGCCGATCCATAACGATCCAGTTTCGGGACGGCCCCTTCATCTTCGCGGATGCCGTCGGTATGCCGGGCCTCGGTTGGGCGCTGAGCAAGGCCCAATCTTTTTACATGCATTGAATTGGGAAGCAAGAAGTGCAGGCAGACCATGCCATTATCGAATCCTTGAAAAGGCTCACTATTCTTGCGCCGGCCGGATTTGCGATAGGATTTCATGTCCGTTACGCCACACCGGCTTGCATGTTCGAAAGTTATCCGCAGGCCTGGATCGACATCTATGCCCGCGAAGGCCTGCTGATGGTCGATCCCACGGTCCACTGGGCAATGCACAACCCCGGCGTGGTCCGCTGGGCCGATCTCGAATCGCAGGATCGGGCCGCGGTGCTGCGCCGGGCGCGCGACTTCGGCATCGAACATGGCCTCACCCGGTCGATCCACGCGGGAGACGCGGTCAGCTTCGGCGGCCTCGCCCGGTCGGACCGCGACTTCCTGCAATACGAGATCGACGAGATCGGCGAGATCATCCAACGGATGCACGACGCCACCGCGGACCTGCAGCCGCTTGCGGCCGGAACCCGGGCGCGGATCCACGAGATGGCGGTGATCCTCACACAGCGCGGCGTCAACTTGGCCTGAGCCGGCCGACGGCTCCGGGGCGCGCGCCCGCGCGCCCCGGGCCCTTTGCGTCAGCGTGCGACCGTGGCGCCCGATGGCGCGGCGGTCCAGGCCGCCGGATCGATGTCGAGATCGCGATACTGCTCGGGGTCGAGAACCGGTTCGTAGGCGCCGCCGCGCAGCTGCTGGCGGTAATCGTTCAGCAGCCGCAGCCCGGTCGGGAACAGCATCGTCAGGCTGAGCAGGTTGACCATCGCCAGAAGCCCCATCAGAGGATCCGAAAAGAAGAACACCTCGGTCGCGCCGGGTGCAGAGGCGCCAAGGAACACCAACACCGGGATCGCCAGCCGCAGCACGATCAGCCAGGCCCGGCTGTTGGTCAGCACCGAGAGCGCGGTTTCACCGAGGTAGTAGTTGTAGATGATCGAGCTGAAGGCGAACAGCAGCACCGCGCCGGTCAGGAAGTACTGCGACCAGGCGCCGAGGTGCTGCACCAGCGACTGCTGGGTCAGCGCCACGCCGTCGACGTTCTCGGCGCCGGGCACGTAGACATCGCCCAGCAGGATCACGAAGGCGGTGCACGAACAGATGCTGATGGTGTCGCTGACCACCGACAGCGACTGCACGATGCCCTGGCTGCTCGGGTGCGGCACCCAGGCGACCGCGGCGACGTTCGGCGCCGAGCCGAGCCCGGCCTCGTTCGAGAACAACCCGCGGCGCAGGCCCTGCGCCACCGCCATGCCGACGCCGCCGCCGACCGCTTCCTCGAAGCCGAAGGCGTTGGCGACGATCGACCGGATCACCTCCGGCAGTTCGGTGAGATTCATGATAATGACCAGCAGCGCCAGTCCGATGTAGCCGATCGCCATGATCGGGATGATCACATCGGCGACCTTGGCGATCCGCTTGATGCCGCCGAACACGATCAGCACGGTGATCAGCGCCAGCCCGGTGCCGGTCCACAGCGGATCGAGCCCGAGGCTGTCCTGCGCCGCCACCGCGACGGTGTTGCCCTGAAACGCGCTGAAGCCCAGTCCGAAGGCCGCCAGCAGGCAGACGGCGTAAAGCACCGCCAGCCAGCGGAACCGCGCCCCGAGGCCGTGGATGATGTATTGCGCCGGGCCGCCGCGATAGGTGCCGTCCGGCTCGGCCCGCTTGTAGAGCTGCGCCAGCGAGCATTCGAACAGGCTGGTCGCCATGCCGACCAGCGCGATCGCCCACATCCAGAACACCGCGCCCGGCCCGCCCAAGGTGATCGCCACCGCGACACCGGCGATGTTGCCGCCGCCAACCCGTCCGCCGATGCTGACCAGCAGCGCCTCGCGCGAGCTGACCCGGCCGGAGGCCGTCGCCCTGTCGGGCGCCAGCACCCGGAACATCCGGCCGAAGAACTGGAACTGCACCAGCCCCGACATCAGCGTGAAGGCAACCCCGAGCACCACCAGAAACGGGATCAGGGACCAGCCCCAGGTGGCGTCGCCGATCCATCCAAACACGCGTTCCAAGTGTTCCATTCGCCCTGCCATTGCTTGTGGACCGCGCTGCGGGCGCTGGTTGCGCGCCGATCGGCCGCCTGTTGATGCGTCTGAACTGTGCCGCGGTGACGGCATGTCCAGCCAAACGCCGGAAATTGCGGCCATAACCCATTCCAACCCCGAGTTCCACGGGGTCGCGGGCCGGATCAGTCGATCACGTAGCTTTGGGTGGCGCAGACATCGACGGTGTCGCTGCGCTGCGCGCCGTCCTCGAACACCATCAGCAGGTCGTGGGCGCAGCGGTCGCCGGCGGTCTCGATCGCCAGCCGCGCCGTGGCGCCGTCGGCCAGGCTGTCGCGGCCCAGGATGTCGCGGTCCCAGTCGCCGGCATTGGTCGGCGAGGCGAAGAACTGCAGCAGCGCCTGCCCCGATGCGTTGGTCACCGAAAACGGCCGGTCCTGCGCGGCGGCCGGAGATGCCAGCGCCAGAAGCAGCGTCAGGCCGGATCGCAGGAAAACGGGCATGCTAAGACCTTTCAGCGGGGTCCGGCGGCGCCGGACAGCGCCTCGCTACACCGGCCGCACCATCCGGCTCAAGGACCGGCGGACGCGGCCCGGCCGGTTCGCCCCGAGGCATGGCGTTCTGCGACATTGCGGCCGCAGTCGGCGCCGCACCGCGCGCCGCCGGGCGCGGAATTTCGCCGCCGCCGGCTTGGCTTGACCCGCAAACTTCCACACAGTGCGCCGCAGGCGGGATCTGCCCGCGCATCGACAAGGACCACAGATGACCCTGACCCCCGAGGCCGCCGAAACGCTGCGCGGCGTGACCACCGCGACGCTGACCACGATCCTGTTGAAAAAGGGGCTGCGCAACGTCTGGATCCGCGGCGCCATGCCGCTGCGCGACGGCGAGGCGCGGGTGGTCGGCCCGGCCTTCACCTTCCGCTTCGTGCCGGCGCGCGAGGATCTGGCGACCCCGGCCTCCTGGGCCAGCCCGATCTCGACCCGCGCCGCGATCGAGGAGATGCCGGAAGGCGCCGTGGCGGTGATCGACGCGATGGGGATCACCGACGCCGGGGTGTTCGGCGACATCCTCTGTGCCCGGATGACCAGGCGCGGCGCCGCGGCGCTGATCACCGACGGGGTTATCCGCGATCGCTCCGGCGTCACCGCGACCGGGTTGCCGGTCTGGGCCCGCGGCGCCGCG
>JBFGEI010000164.1:0-6943 GCA_041580155.1 Limimaricola sp. | reverse complement strand
GCGCGTATTGCGCCAGCATCTGACGGCCGGTCTCGACCCGGACATCGGAGGCGGCGGTCGACAGGTATTCGCCCAGCGTTTTGTTGAACTCGGCCTGGTTGCGATCCTTCTCGATCACCCCGGGGATGTAGCCGGCGCGGGCGAAGGCCATGTCGAACGTGCCGCCCGACACGCCGGAGGCCAGCGCCCGGCCACGGTAGCCGGCGACCCAGCTGGAAAATCCTGCGTTGGCGCGGGGAATCATCGCTTCATCCGTCTGGCTCCGGGCCGGCGGCCGCGGCGAGGTTTCGAGCGGGCCGGAGCGCGCCCCGCAGGACGCCAGCACCGTCAGTGTCAGCCCCACAAAGGCCGCTCGTCCCAAGTTCGTCAAGTTCCGCACTGCTCGCTCTCCCGCGTTTTCCGACGACTACCGCCGCGACGGGTGCGGCGCAAAGCGGCGCTGCGCGTGCATGGCGGGAAACCGCTCAGCCGCGGCCGGACCCTGCGCGCGCGCCGCTGGTTCGGCGGGCCGCGGAGTCGGTGGCGTCGGCGGCGTCGGGCGCAAGGGGGGCGCTGCCCCCCTCGGCCTGCGGCCTCACCCCCCGGCGTAGTTCGGGGACAACGTAACCGGCGGCGCTCAGCTGCGGCTGCGGGTGACCTTGCGCTTTTCCTTCTTGGCGAACTTGCCGGCCTTCTTCTTGGCGGCACCGGCCTTGCGGCGCGGCGGCTTGCCCGGGCGCCCCGAGCGGCCGCGCGGCAGCACCTGGCCGTCGAGCTCGACCAGCTCGGCGATCAGCCCGCCGGAGACCGGCGCCGCCTCGATCAGCCGCACCGTCACCCGGTTGCCGAGCCCGATCACCCGGCCGCTGTCGGAGCCGGTCAGGGTCTGGCTGTCGGCATCGTGGTGGAAGAACTCGGCGCCCAGCGAACGGATCGGCACCAGCGCGTCGGCACCGGTGCCGTCGAGTTTCACGAACACCCCGAAGCGGGCGATGCCGTTGATCCGGCCGGCCATCTCGGCGCCGATCCGGTCCGACAGGAACGCCGCGAGATAGCGGTCGGTGGTGTCGCGCTCGGCCATCATCGAGCGGCGTTCGGTGTCGGAGATCTGCTTCGCGGTCTCGTCGAGCCGGTCGATGTCGTCGGCGCCCAGCCCGTCCTTGCCCCAGTGGTGCCCGGAGATCAGCCCGCGGTGCACGATCAGGTCCGAATAGCGCCGGATCGGCGAGGTGAAATGCGCGTAGTCGCGCAAGGCCAGGCCGAAATGGCCGAAGTTCTCGGCGTTGTAATAGGCCTGGGTCATCGAGCGCAGCGTCGCGAGGTTGATCAGCTCGTCCTGCTCGGTGCCCTCGGCCTGTTCCAGCAGCCGGTTCAGATGCGATGTCTTCAGCACCTGGCCCTTGGCCAGCGTCAGCCCCGAGCCCTTGGCGACCTCGCGCAGCGCGTCGAGCTTGTCGGGGTTGGGTTCCTCGTGCACCCGGAACAGCAGCGGCGTCTTCTTCGCCACCAGCGTCTCGGCGGCGCAGACGTTGGCCAGCACCATGAATTCCTCGATCAGCTTGTGCGCGTCGAGCCGGTCCTTGAACGAAATCGAGGCGACATGGCCGTCGTCGTCGAGCACGATCCGGCGTTCCGGCAGGTCGAGCTCCAGCGGCTGGCGCGCCTCGCGCGCGGTCTTCAGCGCCGCGTAGGCGTCCCAGAGCGGCCGCAGCACGCCGTCGAGCAGCGTCGCCGCGCGGTCGGTCGGGGTGCCGTCGATCGCGTCCTGCGCCTCTTCGTAGGACATCGAGGCGGCCGAACGGATCAGCCCGCGTTCGAAGCGGTGGTCGAGCTTGCGGCCCTCGGGGTCGATCCGCATCCGCGCCACGATCACCGCCCGCGGCACGTCCTCGTGCAGCGAGCACAGGTCGCCGGACAGCCGGTCGGGCAGCATCGGCACGACGCGGTCCGGGAAATAGGTCGAGTTGCCACGCTTGCGCGCCTCGCGGTCGAGCTCGGAGCCCGGTGTCACGTAATGCGCCACGTCGGCGATCGCGACCCAGAGCACATGGCCGCCGGGGTTGTCGGCGGCATCGTCGGGCTGCGCCAGCACCGCGTCGTCGCGGTCGCGCGCATCCGACGGGTCGATGGTGATCATCGGCAGGTCGCGCAGGTCGGTGCGGCCCTTAAGCCCGGCCGGCTTCATCGCGTCGGCCTCGGCGATCACCGCGTCGGGGAAGTGGTCCGGGATGCCGTGCTGGTGGATCGCGATCAGCGACACCGCGCGCGGTTCGGTCGGGTCGCCGAGCCGGGCGACGATCCGCGCCTTGGGCAGGCCGAGCCGGCCTTTCGGCCCGGCCTGTTCGGCCTCGACCAGTTCACCGTCCTTGGCGCCGTGCTCGGCGCCGGCGGCGACGGTCCACAGCTTGTCCGAGCCCTTGTCGATCGGCAGGATCCGACCGCCTTCCGAGCCCTTGCGGTAGATCCCGAGGATCCGCAGCGGGTTCGAGCCGATCTTGCGGATCAGCCGGGCGGTGTAATCCTGATCGGCGCCGGGCGTCGCGGTCAGCTTGGCGAGGATCCGGTCGCCGGCGCCGAGCGCCAGGTCGCCGTCGCGCAGCTCCATCCGCACCACCGGCGGTTCGCCGTCGCCCTGCCATTCCAGCGGTCGACCGAAGAGGTCGCCATCGGCATCCGGCGGCAGCACCTGCAGGATCGAGACCGGCGGCAGCCCCTCGGGGTCGCGGTAGCTGCGCTTGCGCTTGGCCAGGTGACCCTCGGCCTCAAGTTCGCGCAGCATGCGTTTCAGGTCGATCCGCGCCGCTCCCTTGACCCCGAAGGCCTTGGCAATGTCGCGTTTCGCGGTTTGTGTCGGGTTCTGAGAGATCCACTGCAGGATCTCGTCTTTCGAAGGCACTCGGCTCATGCGCGGGGACGTAGCACGCGCACCCCGCTTCGTCACGGCGAAACGCGGTGGCCTAGCCGAGCTGCAGCTCCATGTCGCGGTGCGGGATGCCGGCGTCGTCGTATTCCGGCCCGTAGGCGACGTAGCCGAGCCGTTCGTAGAACGGGATCGCGTGGGTCTGCGCCGACAGGTACAGCCGGGTGATCCCTGGCCGCGCCGCCAGCACCTCGGCGGCGTGGCGCATCAGCGCCGCGCCAAGCCCGGTGCCGCGCGCCTCGGCCAGCACGCAGACCCGGCCGATCTTGCCGGTCTCGCCGCGCAGCAGCAGCCGGGCGCTGCCGATCGGACGGCCGTCGAGCCGCGCCAGAAGGTGGATCGCCTCGGCGTCGAGATCGTCCATCTCGTCGGCCTCGGGGACCTGCTGTTCGTCGATGAACACGGTGCGGCGCAGCGCGTGGCAGGCGGCGATGTCGCGGGTGACGGCGATTTCCGGTTTCACGTGAAATAGTCCTTCAGAATGCGAGTGTAGACCGATTTCAGCGCGTGGATCTGCGCCACCTCGACCCGTTCGTCGACCTGGTGCATGGTCTGGCCGACAAGGCCGAATTCGACGACCGCGCAGTGATCCTTGACGAAGCGCGCGTCCGAGGTGCCGCCGGTGGTCGACAGCTGCGGCGTGACGCCGGTCTCGGCCTCGACGGCGGCCGCCACCAGCGCCGACAGCGGTCCCGGCGGGGTCAGGAAGGACTCGCCCGAGATCTTCACCTTGAGGTCGATCTCGACATCGAAGGCGGCGGCGACCTCGTCGGCCTCACGGCGCAGCCAGTCGGTCAGCGCGGCGCCCGAATGCAGGTCGTTGAAGCGGATGTTCAGCGTCGACCGGCAGCTGCGCGGGATCACGTTGGTCGCCGGGTTGCCGGTGTCGATGGTCACCACCGCCAGGGTCGAGGCGTCGAAATGATCGGTGCCGTTGTCGAGCTGGTGGCTCGACAGCCGGTCCATCAGCCGCGCCATCGCCGGCAGCGGGTTGCGGGCCCGGTGCGGGTAGGCCGAATGGCCCTGCACTCCGGTGACGGTGAGATGCGCGTTCAGCGATCCGCGGCGGCCAATCTTGATCATCTCGCCGAAGGTCTCGGGGCAGGTCGGTTCGCCGACCAGGCAGACGTCCATCGCCTCGCCCTGCGCGCCCATCCAGTCGAGCAGCGCCCGGGTGCCGTCGACGCCGTCGCCCTCTTCGTCGCCGGTGATCGTCAGGATCACCGCGCCGTCGGGCGGCGTGTCGCGGGTGAAATCCACCGCCGCGGCGACAAAGGCGGCGACGCCGGACTTCATGTCGGTGGCGCCGCGGCCCCAGAGCATCCCGTCCTTTTCCTCGGCGCCGAACGGATCGACGCTCCAGTCGTCGCGGTTGCCCAGCGGCACCACGTCGGTGTGGCCGTTGAAGCCGAAGGTCCTGGCCGCGCCCTTGGCGCCCCAGCGCGCGAAAAGGTTGCAGATACCGCCGCGGTCGACCCGGGTGCAGTCGAAGCCGGCCTCGGTCAACAGCGCCTCGAGCAGCACCAGCGCGCCGCCTTCGTCAGGGGTCACCGAGGGGCAGCGGATCAGCCGCGCGGTCAGCTCTGCGGGGTCGGTCGGGCGTGCGGCCATCGGGCTCTCCTTCTCGTCGGGGAAGGCGTAGCGCGCGGGTTGGCCGGATGCAATCGAGCCGGGGTCAGTGCAGCGTGTCGGCGGTGTCTGAGCCGTCGTCGTAGAACGGCGTCATCTGCGCCACGATCACCGAGTTCTCGTCCAGCGCGCGCTGCATCAGCGCGCGTTCGTCGTCGTCGATGTCGTGGCCCTCGGCCAGCCGCTCTTCCAGCGTGCCGTAGCCCGACACGTCGAGCGGCGCGAGATCGGCCTGCTTCAGGATCGCCACGGTTTCGCGCACCGCCTCGGCCTCGTCGACGCCGCTGGCATAGCACATCAGCGCCGCGCCGGTGGCGTCCTTGGGCAGCCCGTCGCCCTGCTTGCGGCCGACCTCGATCAGCAGGGTGTAGACCTGCTGCACGCGTTTCGGCTTGTCGTCGGATTTCGGTTTGTCATCGGACATGATGCGGCTCCGCTGCGGCGTATCGCGCGACGCGTCGCACCGATCGCGCCGCGCCGCAAGGGGGCGGCGGGCGCATTACCTTGCGGACCAGCGCATGAAAAAGCCACGCGGCGCACCGCGTGGCTTCAAGGTCATCGGGTCTGGCCGTCAGCTGCGGCCGCGCACCGCCCGAGCCACGAAGATCAGCAGGCAGGCGCCGATCACCGCGACGACCAGCTGACCGATCCAGCCACCCAGCGTGGTGCCGGTGATCGCGATCAGCAGCCAATTGGCGACCAGAGCGCCGACGATGCCCAGCAGGATGTTCATCAGCAGGCCCATCTCGGCCTTCATCAGCTTTTCGGCGATCCATCCGGCGAGTCCGCCGACGATGATGCTCGCGATCCAGCCCAGTCCAGTCATGTGGTCTCTCCAAGTCTGTGTGCCGGGCCGATCCCGGTCTCTTGCGGCGGCAACGTGCCGGTCCGGGGATTCGTTCCCGCCGCCTTGGAAAGACTACGGCATTGCGTCAGTCGCGCAGCAATTCGTTGATGCCGGTCTTCGACCGGGTGCGTTCGTCGACCCGCTTCACGATCACCGCGCAGTACAGGTTGACGCCGTTCTTCGACGGCATCGAGCCCGAGACCACCACCGAGTAGGGCGGGATCTCGCCGTAGCTGACGCTACCGGTCTCGCGGTCGACGATCTTGGTCGACTGGCCGATGTACACGCCCATGCCAAGCACCGAGCCCTCGCGGACGATGCAGCCCTCGACCACCTCGGAGCGGGCGCCGATGAAGCAGTTGTCCTCGATGATCGTCGGCCCGGCCTGCATCGGCTCAAGCACGCCGCCGATGCCGACGCCGCCCGACAGGTGCACGTGCTTGCCGATCTGGGCGCAGGAGCCGACGGTGGCCCAGGTGTCGACCATCGTGCCTTCGCCGACATGCGCGCCGAGGTTCACGAAGGACGGCATCAGCACCACGCCCGGCGCGATATAGGCCGAGCGGCGCACGATGGCGTTGGGCACGGCGCGGAACCCGGCCTGCCGCCAGCGGGTCTGGTCCCAGCCCTCGAACTTGCTGTCGACCTTGTCCCACCAGCCGCCGCCCTGCGGGCCGCCCGACTGCATTTCCATGTCCTTGATGCGAAAGCCCAGCAGCACCGCCTTCTTGGCCCATTGGTTCACGTGCCAGTCGCCGCCGTCGCGCTTTTCGGCGACGCGCAACGCGCCCGAATCCAGCGCGTCCAGCGTCGCTTCGATCGCCTCGCGGGTTTCGCCGGTGGTCTGGGGCGTGATCGTGTCGCGCGCCTCCCAGGCGGCCTCGATCGCGGTTTCGAGCTGGGCGGTGTTGGTATCGGCCATGGGACGAGGCTCCGGTTTGTGATGCGGCTCGGCTGCGGCTATAGACCGGATGCGGCAATCGGTGCAACGCGCCGCTAGGTAAAGGACCGGCATGACCAAGGACAGAAGACACCTGCTGCGCGACAGTCAGGAAGACCGACGCACGGCAGGGCAGGTGCCACAGACGCCGCAGACCACGTCACCCTCCTACCGCCTGGCCTTTGCCGACGAGCAGTTCCTGCTGCGCGACGAGCTGCGCCCGGTGCGCTGGCAGCTCGAGCTGATGAAGCCCGAGGTGCTGATGAACGAGGCCGGGGTGAACTCGACCGTGGTGCTGTTCGGCGGCGCGCGGATTCCCGAGCCGGCGAAGAAGCACACCGCGCGGACCCAGACGCTGGCCGACCTGTCGGCCTTCTACGACGAGGCGCGGCTGTTCGCGCAGCGCGTCACCGAATGGTCGCTCAGGACCGGCGGCACCGAGAACGTCATCGTGACGGGTGGCGGTCCGGGGGTGATGGAGGCTGGCAACCGCGGCGCCCAGGAAGCCGGCGGCCGCTCGGTCGGGCTCAACATCGTGCTGCCGCACGAGCAGGCGCCGAACCCCTATGTGACGCCCGAGCTGGCGTTCAACTTCCACTACTTTGCGATCCGCAAGATGCATTTCCTG
>JBFGEI010000163.1:0-6944 GCA_041580155.1 Limimaricola sp. | reverse complement strand
TGCACCCGCGCGTCGTTCAGCCCGGCGGCGAAGTCGCGCAGCAGGTCGGTGTCGCCGCCGCCGTCGAAGGCCGCCGCCCGGAAGTTGGTGGCCAAGCCGACCTTGAGCCGGTTCAGCGGCCCGTCCGGCAGCCGCGCCGCCCGCGTCCTAGCGGGCGGTGATCTCGACCACGCTCGGGGCGAAGCGGTCCGAGGTCACGGTGACCCGAACGGTCCCGGTCTCGCCGGTCGCGCGCAGCCAGAAGCCGGTGCTGCCGCCCTGGAACGGCGTCGTCGCCGGGCCTATCAGCAGCGCCGGGCCTTCGACCTCGACATGCGCCATGTCGGCGAGGAACGGCAGCGGGTTGCCGACCTGGTCGAGCGCCCGCACGATCACCCGGATCTCGTCGCGCGCCGCCGCGTCGAGCCGCGTCGCATCCGGCGCCACCTCGAGCCTGGTCGGCAGCGGCCCGGCGACGTAGCGCCGGGTCACCACGGCGTCGCCGTTCAGATAGCCGGTGAAGCTGGCATCCTCCCAGCTCATCCCCCAGCGGCCCATTTCGTCGGGCGAGAAATGCCGGTGGTCGATGATCACCGGAGGGTGCGGCAGATGCGGGAAGCGCTCGTGATCCGGGCCGACGCGCTTGACCAGGTTGTCGCCGTAGCGGAACTCGACCTCGTCGCAATTGGTCAGCACCATCACCGGCAGCACGCCGCCGATGTTGCGTTCGCCGCGCGCGAAGAAAGTGACCGGCTGCATCACCACGCGTTCCTCGGCCGGGCGCTGGCTTGAATAGGCATGCGCCGCGAACTTGGGCTCGCGGAAGATCGTGGTGACGCCGTGGTGGCAGATCCGGTCGCCCGATCCGAAGTCCTTGTGGGTGTTGTAGTCGAACATGCACCAGCCGATGCAGCCCGAGATTTCCGGATCGCCGAAGGCGGCGTTCAGCACGTCGAGATGCCTGGTGACATGCTCGGCCTGGCGCTGTTCCTGGTCGCCGGCCTTGGTCGGGAACATGTGGCCGTTGTATTCGGTGATCAGGTAGGGGACCGGCTGCTTCTGACCGGTGACCTCGCGCTGCGGCCGCAGCGCGGTGCGCGGCCGGTTGCCGGTCGGCAGCTCATGCTCGCCCAGCACGAAATCGTTCATCGTGTAGACGTCCTCGAGCATCTCGCTCTCGGTGATGAACCGCACCCCGCCGGTCTGCCGCGTCGGATCAAGCTCGCGCGCCACCCGGTTGGTTTCGGTATAGAAATCGTGGTCGTCCTGGCTTTCGTTGATGCGCACGCCCCAGATCACGATCGACGGGTGGTTCCAGTCGCGGGTGATCATCCGACGCACGTTCTCGACGCTCTCGGCCTTCCAGGCGGCGGCGCCGATGTGCTGCCAGCCGGGGATTTCCTCGAACACCAGCAGGCCGATCTCGTCGCAACGGTCGAGAAAATGCCGGCTTTGCGGATAATGCGAGGTCCGCACCATGTTGCAGCCCAGGTCGTAGCGGACGATCTCGGCGTCGCGGGCCTGCGACCGCGCCCCTTGGGCGTAGCCCGAATAGGGGAAGCTCTGGTGCCGGTTCAGCCCCATCAGCTTCAGCGGCTCGCCGTTCAGCAGGAAGCCGCGCGGGGTGAATTCGGCGCTGCGAAAGCCGAAGCGGGTCGACAGCGTGTCGTCGCCACCGGCGCTTTCCAGCGTCAGCTCGAGCCGGTACAGCGCCGGATCGCGCAGGGTCCACAGCCGCAGCCCGCCCAGCCCGTCGAACCGCAGCGCGACCTCGGCGCCGTCGACCGCGGTTTCGCTGCGCGCGATCTCGCCGCCCTCGGCATCGATCAGCCGCGCCGCGATCCGGGTCGCGCCGGTGCCGCCAAGCCGCACCCGGGCGGTGACGGTCTTGCGGTCGGCCAGCGGCTCTGGCGTCTCGATCTTGACGGTGTCGATCCAGGCGGCCGCGGTCAGCCGCAGGTGCACGTCGCGGTAGATGCCGGCGTAGGTCAGGTAGTCGATCTGGCCGCCGAACGGCGGGATCTCGGGGTTTTCCGAGCCGTCGATCCGCACCGTGATCAGGTTGTCGCCACGCGACAGATGCTCGGTCAGCCGCGCTTCGAACGGGGTGTAGCCGTCGCGGTGGCGCAGGATCTCGACGCCGTTGATCCAGACCACCGCGTCGGCCATCGCCGCTTCGAACACCAGCGACACCTCCTGGCCCTCGAAGCGGTCCTCCCAAGGCAGCACCCGCTGGTAGGTGAAGGCGCGCTGATAGGCGGTTTCGTCGAAGTAGCTGATCGGCAAGTCGACCGCGTTGTGCGGCAGGTCGACCAGCGGCGCGTCGATCGCGCGGCCGGTCGAGGCCGGGTCGAAGCCCTGGGCGAAGCGCCAGCCGGTATTGAAGAGAGTTTCTGTGCGCATCGTCGCGTCCTCGTGATGGGTCGTGCCGGTCGGTGGCCGGCGCGTCAGCCGTTGCCCGCCGCCGGGAGTTTGCGTAGGTTTCCGGCATTTCCCGGACCCGGTCTCGGATCGAAGGGATACGCATCGGGCGAATGGTAAGATGGCAGCACAGCGCGACTGGAACCCGGCCGAAAGCACGGTCGAGCGACTGCCGAACGAGCTGTGCTGCGTGCACGGCCAGCCTGGGATCATGGCCTCGGCGCATTGGCATGCGCAGGTCGAGGTCAACTTCGTGCTGCGCGGCCGGATCGACTACCAGATGCAGGGCCAGGACATGAGCCTGCGGGCCGGCGAGCTGGCGCTGTTCTGGGGCGGTCTGCCGCACCGGGTCTGCGCCACCGCCGACGACACGCTGTATTACGCGATCCACATGCCGCTGACCCAGTTCTTCCGGCTGCGCATCGACCCCGAGTTGCAGCGCCGGCTGATGCATGGCGCGGCGCTGGTGTCGGCCGAGCCGCAGCCCGACGACGCCGCGGGCTTCGCCCGGTTCGCCCGCTACCTGCTGTCAGGCGATGCCCGGCTGTTCGACCACGCGGTCGATGCCCTGAGGCTGCGGCTGGAGCGGCTGGAGATCGAGCCGCACCGGCTGCTCGACCCGTCGGGCCAGGGCCGGGCCGACAAAGCCGCCGCGGCCGACGCGCCGGGATCGCAGGGCCTCCGGCGGATCTTCGGCTTCATCGCCGGCCATTTCCGCGAGGAGATCGACAGCGCCGACATCGCCGCCGCGGCGCAGGTCCACCCGAAATACGCGATGAGCCTGTTCAAGAGATCGACGGGCATGTCGATCGGCGAATACATCGCGCTGATGCGGGTGTCCTACGCGCAGGCGTTGCTGGTCGCCGATCGGCTCAACGTGCTGCAGGTCGCGATGGAGAGCGGCTTCGGCTCAGTCTCGGCGTTCAACAAGTGCTTTCGCAAGACCGCCGGCATGACCCCGTCCGAGTTCAAGCGCGCGCATCGGCGGCCGCCGCTGGCGGCTTTGCGCCCGGCGGGCTAGCGCCGGGTCACTCCGGCACGTCGAGACATTGCAGCGGCGGCTGGTCGGGGTCGCGGGCGGCGTGGATCGCGGCGCGGGCGAGGAATTCGCCGGCCTTGGCGACGTCCTCCTCGATCACCATGATCTTCTTGCGGAACATCCGAAGGAACGGGATCGCCTCCTTGGCGAAGACGTCGACGTCGCGGCCGATCTTGCGGCCGGCGGTCTCGAAGCCGGCAACCGCCGCCATCGTCGCGTTGGGCGACCCGGTCAGCAACCCGTCGATCGTGGCGTCGCGCTGCGCCAGATCCGCGACGTGGCGGCTGATGGCGTCGCCGCTGGCGTCGCTGTCCACCGTGTCGGCGACCAGCAGATCGACCCCGACCGCCAGCGCCGCCGCCCGCGCACCGGCGATCATGTCGGTGGCATAGTTCTGCGTCGTCGGCGGTGCGATCAGCAGGATCCGGCGCCGATGATTGCGCGCCAGCGCCTCGATGCCCAGCCGGGCGAAGGCGCCGTTGTCGAAGTCGAAATAGCTGTGCTGATCGGCCCAGTTCGACCGGCCGTGGGTGGCGAAGGGAAACCTGCGGGCCATCAGGTAGACGACGCGCGGGTCGTTCGGTTCGACCTGGTTGAAGATCACCGCGTCGGCCGAGCCGGTTTCGACGATGTAGCGGATCGGCTTCATCGGGTCGTCGCCGGGGAAATACGGCGTCACGTTGAGATGGTAGGGGGTCTCGCGCAGCCCCGAGGCGATCGACGAGATCAGCCTTGCGGTCATGTTCATCATCTCGTGCTCGGCCGACATCACCAGGCTGATCACGTTGGTGCGCCCGGTCCGCAGCCGGACCCCGGCGCGATTCGGCACGTAGCCGATCTCTTCGGCGATGCGGCGCACCCGCTCCTTGGTCTCGGCGCTGATGTCGGGCGCGTTGCCAAGCGCCCGCGACACCGTCGGCACCGCGAGGCCGCAGAGTTGCGCGATGGTCTTCAGCGTCGGCTTGCGGCGCGGCGTGCCGTCGCCGGTCTGGTTCGAATGCGGCGGCATCGGCGCGGTCTCCCAAGGTGGACGAGGTCCTGTCTGCAGCAATCCTTGCCGCAATGCACGGTCGTTGGCGGTCCGGCGCCGACGGCGAAAAAATGGATCACGCTACGTCAGCCCCGGCTTGTCAGGCTAATCTAAATCGTTATAGGTCGCGCTACAACGATTTAGAATCGGGAGGATGCGATCGTGAAACTTACACCGTCTCTGCTGGCCATGACCGCCGTGTTCGGCGCCACAACCGTCGCCGCGGGCGAGCTCGAGGTCACCCATTGGTGGACCTCCGGCGGCGAAGCCGCAGCCGTGAAGACGCTGGCCGAGACCTACGAGTCCAAGACCGGCAACACCTGGGTCGACGGCGCCATCGCCGGGTCCGGCGGCACCGCGCGTCCGATCATCATCAGCCGCATCTTGGGCGGCGACCCGATGGGCGCGACGCAGATGACCCACGGCCGCCAGGCCGAGGAGCTGATCGAGGCCGGGATGATGCTCGACATCACCGACGTCGCCGAGGCCAACGGCTGGACCGACGTGGTCAACCCGGCGTCGCTGCTCGACGGCTGCACCGTCGATGGCAAGATCTACTGCGCGCCGCTGAACATCCACTCGGCGCAGTGGCTGTGGCTGAGCCACAAGGCGTTCGAGGATGCCGGCATCGCGGTCCCCGCGAACTGGGACGAATTCGTCGCCGCCGCGCCGGCGCTGAAAGCGGCCGGCAAGCAGCCGCTGGCGCTTGGTCAGCAGCCCTGGCAGTCGAACCTCGCCTTCGGCACGATCTCTCTTGCCGTCGCCGGGCTTGACGCCTGGAAGGCCGTGAACATCGACAAGAACGCCGATGTCGCCGCGGGTCCGGAATACGCCGCCGCCTTCGAAGCCGTCGCCAACGCGCGCGAGATGGCCGCCGGTTCGAACGTGCAGGACTGGAACCAGGCGACCAACATGGTCATCACCGACGAGGCCGGCGGCCAGATCATGGGTGACTGGGCGCAGGGCGAATTCGCCATGGCCGGCGAAGTCGCGGGCGAGGATTACTCCTGCCTGCCGGGTCTCGGCGTCAACGCCGTGCTCGATACCAGCGGCGACGCGATCTACTTCCCGGTCAACGACGACCCCAAAGTGACCGCGATGCAGAAGCAACTGGCCGAGGCGCTGCTGTCGCCCGAGGTCCAGGTTGCCTTCAACCTCGCCAAAGGGTCGCTGCCGGTGCGCGGCGACATCGACATGTCGACCGCCAACGCCTGCATGCAGAAGGGTCTCGAGATCCTGGCCAGCGGCGGCGACAGCGTGCTGCCCTCGGGTGACATGTCGCTGACCGCCGACACCACCGGCCAGGTCGAGGATCTGATGGCCGAGTTCTGGGCCGGCACCTCGATGAGCGCGGCCGACGCCCAGGCCCGCTTCGCCGAGATCATCGCCGACGCCGACTGATCACGGCCATGAGGGGCGGGCCCGCCGGACTCCGGCCGGGCCCGCCTTTTTCTTATACATCAATGCTTCGGATCGTCGGCTGGCCCGACGGTCGGCGATGAGGATCCGCTCATTGCCAGCAGCGGGGAGGGACCCGAATGACGGTAGTTGAAAGCGATGGCATCAGCCTGGCCCGGCCAGAGCGCAAGCCGCGACGATTGTTCAAGAACCTGTCGGCCAAGCTGGCATCGATCCCGATGGTGCTGACCGCGCTGGTGATCTTCGTCGGCTGCACCGCCTGGACCGTGGTCTATTCGTTCACCGACTCGAAGCTGCTGCCGCGGCTGAGCTGGGACGGTCTGAGCCAGTACGAGCGGCTCTGGAGTACCCGGCGCTGGCTGGTCTCGCTCGAAAACCTCGCGATCTACGGCATCTGCTCGATGGTGCTGATCCTGGTGATCGGCTTTTCGCTGGCGGCGCTGCTGGATCGCAAGATCCGCTTCGAGGGCGCGTTCCGCACCATCTTCCTGTACCCGTTCGCGCTGTCGTTCATCGTCACCGGCCTCGCCTGGCAGTGGATCCTCAACCCCGATTTCGGCATCCAGGCCAGCGTCCGCGCGATGGGCTGGACAAGCTTTGCCTTCGACCCGCTGAACAGCCCCGACTTCGTGATCTTCGGCATCCTGATCGCCGGCATCTGGCAGGGCTCGGGGCTGATCATGGTGATCATGCTCGCCGGTCTGCGCGGCATCGACGAAGACATCTGGAAGGCCGCCCGCGTCGACGGCATCGGCACCGTCAAGACCTACCTCAAGGTGATCATCCCGATGATGCGCCCGGTCTTCGTCACCGCGCTGGTGCTGATCGCGGCCGGCATCATCAAGGTCTACGACCTGGTGGTGGCGCAGACCGCCGGCGGTCCGGGCATCTCGAGCCAGATGCCGGCGCTCTACGTCATGGACTCCATGTTCAAGAACCAGAACCTGGCGCAGGGCTTCGCCGCCTCGACGATGATGCTGGTCTCGGTGCTCGTCGTGCTGATCCCTTGGGCCTATCTCGAATTCGCAGGAAAAAAACGTGGCTGATACCGCACTT
>JBFGEI010000162.1:0-6956 GCA_041580155.1 Limimaricola sp. | reverse complement strand
TTGACACAGGCGTCGCGGACCGAATCCGCGACGCCCCGGATCATTGACCCTGCGGCAGGACCGGCGAAGTCATTCCCGGTTCAGGATATTCGAGCAAAACGCTGATTCGGCGGTTCTGCGGCGCGTCCGGCCGGTCGGCGAAAAGCGGTTCGGTATCGGCCAGGCCGGACACTTTGGAGATCCGCTCGGCCTGGACCCCGGCGGAAATCAGCGCACGGCGAGTCGCGTTGGCGCGATCCGACGACAGCTCCCAGTTGCCATAATCGTCGCGCCCCTTGAACGGCAGCGCGTCGGTATGGCCGGAGATCACCAGCGGCTGCGCCATGTCGAGGATCGACCGGCCGACGATTTCCAGCAGCTCCTGGGTCTGCGGCCCGATCTCGGCGCTGCCCGAGGCGAACATCGGCCGTTCGGCCTTGTCCATGATCTGCACCAGCAGGCCGGCCGAGGTGCGGTCGAAGCGCAGGTTCTCGGCGAGGTCGGCAAGCTCGGGCATCGACGCGATCTGCGCCGCGATCTCCTGTTCGAGCTGATCGAGTTCTTCGGTGCGCTCGGCGCGCTGCTGCTGCAGCTGTTCCAGCTCGGCCTGCGCCTCGGGGTCGAGCGCCTCGGGATCCTGCGGCTCGTATTCGACGACGACTTCGGGCGCCTGTTCGCGCATCCGGCTGTCGAACACCGCCAGCGGGCTGTCCTGCCCGAAGCTCGGCAGGTCCGGCGCGCCGGCGGTCCCGGCTCCGGCGACGGCGCCGGGATCGGCCGACTGGCTTCCGACCGCCGCGAGACCGCCACCTTCGAGCTTCGTCATGCTGGGGGTGAAGTATTCGGCGAGACCGCGGAGCTTCTGCTCATCCGAGGCGGAGACGATCCACAACAGCAAGAAGAACGCCATCATCGCGGTCATGAAGTCGGCATAGGCGACCTTCCAGCCGCCGCCGTGGTGGTCGTCGTGGTGGTCATCGTCCGACTTGCGGATGATGATGGCCTGCTGGTCCGTCATGTGCCGATCCATTTCCCAGCGCGTGATGCGCTGGCCGGGTCGGCGCTAGCGGTCAGGCGCAGCACGGCGCGGGGCCACCGCGGCGCCCGGCCTGGTTTCGATAAAGTCTCAGGAGACGCCTTCGCCCTGCTCGGTCTCGGCGTGCTGCTCTCCGCGGCGATACTTGCCGAAGCCGACCTGCCGGGCGTAGGAGGCCTTGCGGCTCGAATAGCTCGGCGCGACCAGGGGCATGTCCTCGGGCAGCGAGAAATGCGCCCGGTAGTCGGCCTCGGTCATGCCGTGCTCGGCGCCCAGATGCCGCTTCAGCATCTTGAAGCCCTTGCCGCAGCACAGGCAGAACACCTTGTCGTTGGTCACCGCCTGCTCGATCGGCAGCGCCGGTTCGGGCTGGTTGCGCAGCGGCGCCGGCGCGGCGGTCTCGGGCTGGCCGGTCGCGGCCGCGAGGTCGGCGATGCCCAGCTCGCGCTTGAGCTTGGCCACCAGCTCGACGATATCGTCCGGGCTCACGTCCGGACGTGCCGCGAAGGAGGCGACGATGCTGCCAAGCATATCGGCCTTGGTATCGGATTTGGTCACGTCACACCCCCTACTGCGGGAAAGCCATTTCCGGAGCACCGTCCGACAGTCACACGCCGCCGATCCACCGGGACGCCGCTGCTGCGGGACCCGAGCCGGAACGCTGAATTCTTCAGCGGATATTCAACTATCCTTGCACAGTTCGGTTCAAGCCTCAACTCTTCTTTGTCGTGTCCATCGGCAAAGATCTGTTGCGCCGACAAGCGTAGTTCGGGGCCGCCATCGGGTACTCCGCCGGCAAACCCCACTTCTCGCGATACTGCTCGGGCGTCAGGCGCAACCTCTGGGTGATGTGGCGGCGCAGCAGCACCAATCTGAGCCCGGTCTCGAGGCAGATCAGGAAATTCGGCGTCACGCTTTCCGAAATCGGCACCGCGGGCCGCGGTGGCGCCCGGTCGTCCGGCGGCTGGTCGTCGCTGGTCATCTTGGTCCTTCCGAGTCGCCCGAGGCGCGAGATTCTGTCGCAGGTCGATGCCGCCCGGTTCCTATGTAGGAACTTGAGGTGAACGCCGGATAAAGGCTATGCATCGCTTGGCGTTTACGAGTTGTTGCGACCCGGTCCCGCAGGTGCGGCGGCCGACGTCGCGTGTTTTGACGGGGTGTGGCGGGCGAAGTCTGGCCATGACCTTGGTTGCATGTCATGCCGCGCCCTCAACCTCGGGATATTGGACAGAATGTCTGAAACGCAGCCGCTCGCCGTCGTGATCGAACCGGATTCGGGCTTGCGAGAGCGGTTGGCCGCGCAGCTCCAACAGGCCGCGACGCATCGCGTCGCCGCCCGGCCCAGCTGCGACGACGCGCTGGCGGCGCAGCTGGCAGAGATCGAGGGCGGGCTGCTGGTCGTCGGGATGCGCGACCCGCGCGGCCGGATCGCCGGGCTGGTGCGGCACTGCCGAGATCGGGCGCCGGGCGTCGTGATCCTGGTGATCGACCACGCCGACGACGCCGACAGCGTCGGCCACGCCTTCGCCGCCGGCGCCGACGACGTGCTGCGCCCGGGCTTCGCCCCTGGCGAGTTCGCCGCAAGGCTCGAGCTGCGGTTGCGCCAGGCGGCCGAGGCCACGGCGCGGCGCCGCGAGCTGCAGGAAGCGTTCCTGACCGCCGCCGGGCTGACCCCGGTCGAGACCGAGATCGTCCGACTGCTGTTCAGCAACAAGGGCGGCATCGTGACCCGCAACCAGCTGTCGCGGCATCTCGACGATTGCGACTGGATCTACGGCGACCGCAAGTTCGACGTGCATATCACCAAGATCCGCAAGAAGCTGCAGGCGGTGCCCGGACCGCGCTACACGGTCCGCACCATCCGCTCGGAAGGCTACGTGCTCGACACCGAAACCGCGGCCGTCGCCTCGGCCTGATCGCAGCGCGCGGGTCAGAGCGACACGCCGGGCTGCGAACCCGCCGCTGGCTGGGTGATCGCGGCGGCCGGGGCGTCGATCGCACCATGCAGCGTCAGCGCCAGAAGCGCCGTCGCCCCGGTGGCGCCGACCGCGGCCCGCAGCTGCCGCGCCAGCCAACCCAGCGCCAGACGCTGCGGCGCGATCCGCGACACCGGCTGCGCCAGCGCCCCCATCGGGGTCACGAAAACGCCGCGCCGGGTCACCGTCACCGCCGCGGCATGCGGCTGCGACCGGTAGAGCTGCGACAGCACGGTCGGAAACTGCTCCTTGGTCATCTCGAACACCGCCGCCTGCCCCGGCTGCCAATCCTCGAGCAGGCCGCGCGGCAGCGCGAACCGGCTGAAATCGACGTTGTGGCCGACCCGCTCGACCTGGATCGGCAGATCGTCGACGTGAATGCGGGTCGGGTCGAGCACCAGCCGGATCCGGCCGCCGTGGCCGTAGATCTCGGCCTCGACGAAGTGGCAGTCGCGGTTGCCGGCGCCGACGACGCTTTCGAATCCGAACGGCAGCTCCTCGCGGGTGTCGGGCTCGGCCTGGCGCTGCGGCGGCGCCGGCGGCACCGAGGTCGGGACCGACGGCGCCGCGACGGTCACGGCGGCCGGTTCGACCTGCCGCGAGGCGGTCAGCTTGGGCAGCCGCAGGTCGCCGAAGCTGACCCCGACCTTGCGGCCGAAGGTCGGCTCGACCCGCCGGACCGCGGGCGCGGCCTCGGGCGCATCGGCGACATTCTGCGGCTCGGGCTGCGGCGCGCTGTCGCTGCGGCGGACCACGATCGGCGGGCGCGACGCGGCGGCGGCTTGCCGTGCCGGTTCGGGCGGCATCGCGACGGGCGCGGCCGGCAGCGGCGCGGCAATCTCGTCGGCGAACTCGTCGAGATCCGAATCGTCGAGCCGGACCGACCGGCCGCCTGTCACCAGGTCGGGATCGAGCCCCTCGTCGCAGGCGAACCGGTAGTTGATCGCGTAATCATACGCGACCTCGTCGAGATTCTCCGCCTCGGCGACCAGCATCAGCAACTGTTGCTCTTCGGAAAACAGGATCTTGCGCGTTGGGTAGCCATCGACCGCCGGGCTGACGCTGAGCAGGCTGTCGATCTCGTAATGCTCGCGGGCCAGCCGGGTCAGCACCCGTTCGGTTTCGTCGCGGTGATGCACGATCAGGTCGCACTTGCCGGCGTCGTCGAGGCACAGCACCAGGTTCATGCCGCCGGGCCAGCCCGGCAGCAGCCCCCGCAGGGTCTCTTCCTCGAGAAAATATGCGAGGGTTTCAACGCTGTTCATCCGGATCCGCCGTTTTATCGTAGATACGCTGCCGTCTATTCTTGTTTATACTTGAGTTTATGTCAATTATCCTTATCACCTTAACCTTGCAAATGCCGGCCGCCCCGGGCCGGAGACAGACGATACAGGTGTAAGACGATGACAGTGATCCTTGGCTTCTTGATGGTCTTCGGGCTTGTCTTCGGCGGGTTCATGCTATCCGGCGGCAAGATGGACATCGTGCTGCACGCGCTGCCCTTCGAAGGCATGATGATCGGCGGCGCCTCGGCCGGCGCCTTCGTCATCGCCAACTCGTTCTCGGTGCTGAAAAGCTCGGGCCGCGGCTTCGTCAAGGTGATGAAGGGCTCGAAGTGGAAGGCCGCGCATTACGAAAGCCTGCTGAACCTGATGTACGAGCTGGCCCGGCTGTACAAAAGCAAGGGCATCCTGGCGCTCGACGAGCATATCGAGACGCCCGAGAACAGCCCCATCTTCCAGCGCTACCCGGCGATCCTGAAGGACCACTTCGCCACCGAGCTGATCACCGACAGCTTCCGGATGCTGTCGATGAACTTCGACGACAAGTACCAGACCGAGGACGTGATCAACCGCAAGATCAAGAAGCACCACAAGGAGGCGCTGGCCTCGGCCGGGGCGATCCAGACCATGGCCGACGGCCTGCCGGCGATCGGCATCGTCGCGGCGGTTCTGGGCGTGATCAAAACGATGTCCTCGATCGACCAGCCGCCCGCGGTGCTCGGCAAGATGATCGGCGGCGCGCTGGTCGGCACCTTCCTCGGGGTGTTCCTGGCCTACTGCCTGGTGCAGCCGATCTCGGGGCGGCTGAAGCAGATCGAGGACGAGGACGGCGCGTTCTACATGATCATTCGCGACATCTTCGTGGCGATGGTGGCGAACCACCCGCCGAACATCTGCGTCGAGATCGGCCGCGGCAACATCCCGACCAGCATGCAGCCCGACTTCTACAAGGTCGAGGCGGCGCAGAAGGAACTGCCCGCGGCATGACCCCCCGGCCCCGCCATTGCGCCGTAGCGCTTCTGCTGGCGCTGGCCGGCCCGGCCGCCGCCGCGCCACCGGCCGCCGAGCCGCCGGCCGCGGCGCAGCCGACGATCGGCGCGACCCCGGTGCCGATCACCCTGCCCGAGCTGCGCAACGCCTTCCCGCAAGACATCCTGGCCCGGATGCGCGCCGCGCTTCTGGCGCAGACCGGCCCGGCCCCCACCGCCGAGCCGGCGGCCGCGGCGCCGGACAGCCACGGTGGCTAGCCGCCGTCAGCGGGCGCTGGCGCTGCTCGAGCGGCTCAGCAAGCACGAGATCGAGGGCGCCGCGACCGAGCTTGGCCAGCTGCGCGCCAGGATCGCCGAGCTGGAGCGGCGCCGCGACCAGATGCACGACGACCTGGCCCGCGAGGCGCATATCGTCTCGATCGAGGCGGCGCCCTATGTCGGCAGCTACATCCGCGCGGTCCGGGCTGAGATCGGCGCCGCCGAGGCCGCCCGCGCCAAGCTGACCCCGCGCGAGACGGTGCTCGAGGAGCGGGTCCGCGAGGGGTTCCGCGAGATGAAGACCTTCGCCGCCGTCGCGGCGCGCGAAGCCGCGCGGCAGCGCGCCGCGCAACAGGCCCGCGAGACCGCCGAGATGGAAGAGCAACTGCTGCTGCGCTGGGGCCGCGATCCGCACTGAGCCCCGCGACGGCGCTTGCCCGAAGCGCTTCGGCTTGACAGGATGCGGCGCGGCGGGTCAGGAGCCTCGAATGTCTGCCACCCTCAAGGATATCAGCGCCCGCATCGGGCTGTCGGTCACCCAGGTCAGCCGGGCGCTGAACGATCACTCCGACGTCAGCGCCGACACCAAGGCCCGGGTCCGCCAGGCCGCGAAAGACCTGAACTACCAGCCCAACCTGTCGGCCCGCAAGCTGGCCTCGGGCCATTCCGGCATCGTCGGGCTGGTGCTGCCGCCGCAGGATTCGACGCCGCGCGACAACCTGTTCGTGTTGATGGTCCGCGGCTTGTCGGCCGAGTTCTCGCGCAGCGGCCGGCTGTTCGTGCTGCACGCCGCCGAGGATGGCGAAGACATGGTCAAGGTGCACCGGCGGCTGATCGACGGCGGCTCGCTCGACGGGTTCCTGCTGATCGAACCGCAGCTCGGGGACCGCCGGATCGACTACCTGCGCCAGCGCGGCGTGCCCTTCGTGGTGCATGGCCGCACCGAAGCCGCGCCCGACTACCCGTATTTCGATCTCGACAACTTCGCGGTCGGCCAAGACCTGACGCGGATGCTGATCGACCGCGGCCATCGCCGGATCGGCTTCCTGAACGGTCTCGCCGAGATGTCCTATGTGGCGCGCCGCCGCGAGGGCTACATCGCGGCGCTGCAAGAAGCCGGCATCGATTTCGACCCGGGCCTTTACGCCAGCGGCCCGATGACCGAGGCCTTCGGCGCAAAAAGCGGGTTCCGGATGATGACCGAGGGCGGCCCCCGCCCCACCGCCTTCGTGACCGGCAACATGCTGCTGGCCAAGGGGCTTTACGGCACGCTGTCGATGCTCGGGCTGCGCGTGCCGCAGGACGTGTCGGTGGTAGTTCATGACGACATGCTGCCGGGCGAGGATCTGCTGGCGATCCCGCCGACCTCGGGCACCCGCGCGCCGCTGGCGGAAAGCTGGGCGCCGATGGCGCGCAGCCTGATCGGCGCGATCGA
>JBFGEI010000161.1:0-6966 GCA_041580155.1 Limimaricola sp. | reverse complement strand
CACCGATTGCTGCGCCTGCGCCACCGCCATGCCGTAGCCGGGGATGATCACCACGCTGTCGGCATCGTCCAAAGCCTGCGCCACGCCGTCGGCGTCGATCGCGATCTGATCGCCGGTCACCTCCATCGCCGGGCCCGTGGTGCCGCCGAAGCCGCCCAGGATCACCGACACGAAGCGCCGGTTCATCGCCTTGCACATGATGTAGGACAGGATCGCACCCGAAGAGCCGACCAGCGCGCCGGTGACGATCAGCAGGTCGTTGCCCAGGGTGAAGCCGATCGCGGCGGCGGCCCAGCCCGAGTAGGAGTTGAGCATCGACACCACCACCGGCATGTCGGCGCCGCCGATGCCCATGATCAGGTGCCAGCCGATGAAGCCGGCGATGATCGTCACCAGCACCATGGTCCAGATCCCGGCCCCGGTCATGTAGAGCAGGCCCAGCGCCAGGCACAGCGCCAGTGCGGCGGCGTTCAGCATGTGACCGCCGGTCAGCTTCTTGGGCTTGCCGTCGACCTTTCCGGCAAGCTTGCCGAAGGCCACGACCGACCCGGTGAAGGTCACCGCGCCGATGAAGATCCCGAGAAACACCTCGACCTTCAGGATCGCGATTTCCGCCGCGTCCTTGGACCAGAGCTTTTCGCCGAAACCGGTGAGGTCGGCGTCGGCCAGGCTGACACCGGCGGCCTTCATCTCGAGCACCGAGTTCAGCATGATGTCGGCGTTGAGCCCGATGAAGACGGCGGCGAGGCCGACGAAGCTGTGCAGCGCCGCGACCAGCTGCGGCATTTCGGTCATCTGCACCTTGCCGGCGACGAAGTAGCCGGCGAAGGAGCCCGCCGCGATGGCGACGAGGATCAGGAACAGGTTGTGGATGCCCGGTCCGAAGACCGTGGCGAAGACCGCCAGAGCCATGCCGGCGATGCCGTACCAGACGGCGCGCTTGGCGCTTTCTTGGTTCGACAACCCGCCGAGCGACAGGATGAACAGGACGGCCGAGGCGATATAGGCGGCCGAGACGATGCCGATATTCATTGCGCGGCCCCCCTTACGACTTGCGGAACATGGCGAGCATCCGGCGCGTGACCAGGAAGCCGCCGACGATGTTGATCGACGCGATCAGCACCGCGATGAACGAAAGCAGCACCACCAGCCAGTTGCCCGAGCCGATCTGCAGCAGCGCGCCGAGGATCACGATCCCCGAGATCGCGTTGGTCACCGCCATCAGCGGCGTGTGCAGCGCGTGGCTGACGTTCCAGATCACCTGGAAGCCGATGAAGCAGGCCAGCGCGAAGACGATGAAGTGGCTCATGAAGCTTTCCGGCGCCACCGCGCCGATCAGCACCAGCGCCAGCGCGCCACCCCCCAGCAGGGTGACCTGGCTGCGGGTCTGCGCCTTGAAGGTCGCGACCTCGTTGGCGCGCTTTTCCTCGTGGGTCAGCTCGCGCGGCTTGTCCTTCTTGGGCGCCGCCGCGATCGCCGCGGTCTTCGGCTTGGGCGGCGGGAAGGTGATCTCGTGGCCATGCGCCACGGTGGCGCCGCGGATCACGTCATCCTCCATGTTCTGCACGACCTTGCCGTCCTTGCCGGGGGTCAGGTCGCTCAGCATGTGGCGGATGTTGGTGGCGTAGAGCGTCGAGGACTGCGCCGCCATCCGCGACGGGAAATCGGTGTAACCGACGATGGTGACGCCGTTCTCGGTGACGAACTTCTCGTCCGGCACGGTCAGCTCGCAGTTGCCGCCGCGCTCGGCCGCCAGGTCGACGATCACCGAGCCGGGCTTCATCAGCTCGACCATGTCGGCGGTCCACAGCACCGGCGCGTCGCGGCCCGGGATCAGCGCGGTCGAGATCACGATGTCGATGTCGGGCGCCAGCGCGCGGAATTTCTCGAGCTGCTTTTCGCGGAACTCGGGGCTCGACGGCGCGGCGTAGCCGCCGGTGGCCGAGCTGTCCTGCGCATCCTCGAAATCGAGATAGACGAACTCGGCACCCATGCTCTCGATCTGCTCGGCCACTTCGGGGCGCACGTCGAACGCGAGCGTCACCGCGCCCAGCGAGGTCGCGGTGCCGATCGCGGCGAGGCCCGCGACGCCGGCGCCGATCACCAGCACCCGGGCCGGCGGGACCTTGCCGGCGGCGGTCACCTGGCCGGTGAAGAAGCGGCCGAAGTTGGAGCCGGCCTCGATCACCGCGCGGTAGCCGGCGATGTTGGCCATCGACGACAGCGCGTCCATCTTCTGGGCGCGCGAGATCCGCGGCACCATGTCCATCGCGATCACCGTGGCGCCCTGGCCCTTGGCGGCCTCGAGCAGCTCGGGGCTCTGGCCCGGGTAGAAGAACGAGATCAGCGTCTGACCGTCGCGCAGACGCGCCATTTCGGCCTCCGACGGCGGCCGCACCTTGGTGACCACCTCGGCCTCGCGCCACAGCGCCTCGGCATCGGCGACCACGGTAACCCCGGCGGCCTCGTAGGCGGCGTCGGTGAAGCCGGCGGCAAGCCCGGCGCCGGTTTCGATCAGGCTGGTGTGGCCCAGCTTGGCCAGATCACGGGCCGAAGCCGGTGTCATCGCCACCCGGGCTTCGCCCTCGTAGGTTTCCTTCGGTGCCCCGATCCTCACGCGCCGTCCCCCTTCGGATTATTCTGCGGTTGCGAAAGGAGTAGCGACGGACAGATTGTTTCACAAGGGCGGCCCGGGACGTATCCGACACTGCGTCAACCCGGTGACAGGCCCGGCGTCAGATCCAGCGCCGGGTGCGCCGGGCCCAGTCGTCGAAGGCCTTGGGGAAGGCGCCGCGCAGCCCGGCCTCTTCGTGGCGGATGAAGCGCCCGGAGATCAGCGCCATGAACACCGGCACCAGCAACAGCGCCAGCGGCGCATCCAGCAGCAGCGCGGCGCCGGCCAGCAGCAGCGCGTCGCCAAGATAGATCGGGTTGCGCGACAGCCGGAACGGGCCGTCGGTGACCAGCGCGCTGGGGCTGCCATGCGGCAGCACCGTGGTGCCGGCGCGGCGCATCCGCAGCACCGCCCAGACCATCAGCCACAGCCCGGCCGCGACCAGCAGCGCGCCCAGCGCCGCGGCCCAGCCGCCCAGCGTCGCCCAGTCCGGTTCGAACCGTGCCATGGCCCAGGCGGCGATCAGGCACAGCCCGAGCCATGCCGGAGGAATGTCGATATACTTCATGCGGACGATCCTGCGGGGTTTGCCGCGGCTTGTCACGCCGGTTGCGCGCCGCCGGGCCGCGGTGCAACAAGGTGACGCATCACTTGGAGGAGTGCCCGATGACCGATTTCGCCGCCACCAGAGCGCTGTTCCAGCTGCCCGAGGGGATGACCTATCTCGACGGCAACTCGCTTGGCCCGCTGCCGCGCGCCGCGGCGGCGCGGATCGACCGGGCGGTGCGCGACGAATGGGGCGAGATGCTGATCACCGGCTGGAACAAGGCCGGCTGGATGGATCAGCCGATGGCGCTCGGCGATCGGATCGGCCGTCTGATCGGCGCCGGCACCGGCAACGTCACGCTGGGCGACACCCTGTCGATCAAGGTGAACCAGGCGCTGGCGGCCTCGCTCGAGATGCGGCCGGACCGGCGGGTGATCCTGTCCGACAGCGGCAACTTCCCGTCCGACCTCTACATGGCACAGGGGCTCATCGCCCAACTCGACCGCGGCCACGAGCTGCGGATCGTCGCCCCCGAAGAGGTCGCCGAGGCGCTGACCGACGAGGTCGCGGTGCTGATGATCACCGAGGTCGACTACCGCACCGGCCGGCGCCACGACATGCCGGCGTTGACCGCGAAGGCGCATGAGGTCGGCGCACTGGCGATCTGGGACCTGGCGCATTCGGCCGGCGCGGTCGATGTCGACGTGATCGGCGGCAAGGCCGATTTCGCGGTCGGCTGCACCTACAAGTTTCTCAATGGCGGCCCCGGCGCGCCGGCGTTCATCTACGTCGCCCCGGCGCATGCCGAAACCACGCGCCCGGCGCTGTCGGGCTGGCTTGGCCACGCCGAGCCCTTCGCCTTCGAACAGGGCTACCGCCCCGGCCCCGGCGTCGCCCGGATGCGGGTCGGCACGCCGCCGGTGCTGGCGATGGCGGCGCTCGAGGCCGCGCTCGACATCTGGGACGAGGTCGACATGGCCGCGCTGCGCCGGGCCTCGCTGGCGCTGTCGGACCGGTTCATCGACGCCGCCCTCGCCGCCTGCCCGGATCTCGAACTGGCGACCCCGCGCGACCACGCGCGGCGCGGCAGCCAGGTGTCGTTCCGCCACCCCGAAGGCTACGCGGTGATGCAGGCGCTGATCGCCGAGGGCGTGGTCGGCGACTTCCGCGCCCCCGATATCCTGCGCTTCGGGATCACCCCGCTTTACACAACGGCCGCCGACATCGACCGCGCGGTCGCGGTGCTGGAGCGAGTCCTGCGCGACGGCTCCTGGGACCGGCCCGAGTATCGCCGCCGCGCCGCGGTGACCTGACCCCCGCCACCGCCGTTTCCAGCTCCGACGCAATCCGCGGATTTTTCGTGGAATGTGGCGGCGCTGGACCCGAATTCGCCTCAGCCGCGACGCAATGACTCCGTAAACCGGTCGACACCGGGCGCTAAGCATTTCGCGTTGATCGGGAACCACCACGGGCTGCGGCCCGAAATCTTGCGACCCGCATGGTGGCGGGCAACGGGCTGAGGGCGCGGCATGGCACAGGGATATCTAGTTCGGCTCGAGAACGGACGGCTCGACAGCGGCGACGCGGTCAAGAGCACCGACCGCTTCTTCGTCGCCGACGAGACCATCGGCCACGGCAGCTGGACCTGGTCCGGCAGCCGTGGCGGTTCGACCTATTCCAACGTCACCGAAACCGGCAGCTACCTGCTGGGATCGAACGGCAACGTCTATTTCGTACCCGACGGTCCTCGCCCCGACAGCATCGACGAGGCCCACGCCGCCGAGGCGCCGGACTACGACCACGCGACCTACGGCAGCAGCGCCGATGACACGATTTCCGGCCGCGAGGGCGATGACGACATCTACGGCGGCGCCGACCGCAGCGGCATCGCGACCGGCGACGACACGCTGCATGGCGGCGCTGGCGACGACGCGGCCTTCGGCGGCGACGGCGACGACCTGATGTTCGGCGGTGACGGCACCGATCTCATGTTCGGTGGCGACGGCGACGACAGGCTGCAGGGCGACGCCGGTGACGACTGGATGCACGGCGATGCCGGCGACGACTGGATGCAGGGCGGTCCTGGCGCCGACATGATGACCGGCGCCGAGGGGCGCGACGTGATGCAGGGCGACGCCGGCGACGACGCGCTTTTCGGCGGCGACGGTGGCGACGCGCTCTATGGTGGCGACGGCGACGACAGCCTGCGTGGCGACGGCGGCGACGACACGCTGCTCGGCAGCGCCGGACGCGACGAGATGCGCGGCGGCAGCGGTGACGACGCGCTGTACGGCGGCACCGAGGCCGACTGGATGTTCGGCGATGACGGCGATGACAAGCTGGACGGTGGTGCCGGAGACGACGCGATGTCGGGCGGCGCCGGCCATGACCGGATCTACGGCGGCACCGGCGCTGACTCCTTCTCGGGCGATGCCGGCGACGACAGGCTCGATCTCGGCGATGACGAGGACACCGATGTGGTGGTGTTCGGCGATGGCGACGGCGACGACGTGCTGCTGCATTTCGAAGCTCCGACAGCCGACGGCTTCGGCGGCTGGACCGGGCGCGACCGGCTTGATGTCGGCGGCTTGACCGACGCCGATGGCCAGCCGGTGACCACCACCGACGTCACGGTCGGCGACGACGGTGACGGCAACGCGGTGCTGGGCTTTCCCGGCGGCGAAAGCCTGACGCTGATCGGCGTGCCGCCGTCGGCGCTGGCAAGCCCGGCGCAGCTGGCGGCGATCGGGATTCCCACAGACGGCGTGGTCGAGGGCACGGCCGGCGCCGACCTGATCGACCTTGGCTACATCGGCGATCCGGACGGCGACCGGGTCGATGCCGGCGACGCCTCCGACGGGTCGGACGACGACGTGATCCGTGCCGGGGCCGGCGACGACACGGTGCGCGCCGGGGCCGGCGACGACAGCGTCGCGGGCGGGCTCGGCGACGACGCGATCCACGGCGACGACGGCGACGACACCCTATCGGGCAGCGACGGCGACGACTTCGTCTTCGGCGGCGCCGACGACGACACGCTTTTCGGAGACGACGGCGACGACAGCCTGACCGGCGGGCTTGGCGCCGACACCGGCTTCGGCGGCTTTGGCGCCGACACCATCATCTTCGCCGATGGCGACAGCGTCGAGGGGGGCGGCGGCGACGACCTGTTCGTGCTCGAGGATCTCGGCGAATCCGAGAACGGCACCATCACCGTGATCGGCGGCAACGACGACGAAACCGACGGCGACACGCTGCAGCTCGGCAGCCTGGCGCAGCTGTCGACGCTCAGCATCAGCTCGACCAGCGACAGCGGCAGCATGGCCGGCTCGGTGCTGCTCGACGATGGCACCCAGCTGAATTTCAGCGAGATCGAGAACATCATCTGCTTCACCCCCGGCACCCGGATCGCGACGCCGCATGGCGCCCGCCCGGTCGAGGATCTGCGGATCGGCGACAGGGTGCTGACCCGTGACCACGGTCTGCAGCCGCTGCGCTGGATCGGCCGCCGCACCGTGCCGGCCCAGGGCAGCTTCGCGCCGATCCGACTGCGCCCCGGGGTGCTGACCGGGCTCGACTCGGACCTGGTGGTCTCGCCGCAGCACCGGATGCTGTTTCGCGGCTACCGCGCCGAGCTGCTGTTCGGCGACAGCGAGGTGCTGGTGGCTGCGGCGCATCTGGTCGATGGCCGGGCGGTGACACGCGATCCCGGCGGCCTGGTGACCTATATCCACCTGATGTTCGACGATCACCAGGTGATCTACGCCGAGGGCGCCGCCACCGAGAGCTTCCATCCCGGCGCGAT
>JBFGEI010000160.1:0-7006 GCA_041580155.1 Limimaricola sp. | reverse complement strand
GTGGTGTAGAACCCGACCGTCGCCATCACGTCGAACAGCCCCTGCAGCCCGACCAGCTGGATCACCGCGTCGCGGCACCCCGGGCCGACCCGGGCGCCGTCGACCAGCTGGTCCACCGCCGCCGCCAGCGCCGCGTCGGCCGGCGCCATCGCCGCCACCGGACCGGCCAGCGCGGCGATCCGATCCTCGGCCATCCCGAGCCTGCGAGCCCGGCTGACGTGGTGACCCCATTCGTAATCCGACCCGTGCCGGTGGCCGGTGCGCAGGATCACCACCTCGCTGAACTCGAGCCCGAGCGAGGTATCGACCACCACGTGCTGCCGCAGGTCGCGCCAGGCCCGCAGCAGAGCCGGATGATGCGCCATCAGCCGGTAGACATCGAGATGGCCGGCGAAGCCCGGCAGCATGTCGCGGATCTCGCCGGGCCAGTCGGCGTCCGACAGCGGCGAGACCTCGGTCACCCGGCCGACGGCAGCTCGGCGAGCGCCCGGTCGACCGCGCCGGCCAGCCGGTCGACGATCTGGTCGATATCGTCGCGCCCGACGATGAACGGCGGCGCCAGCAGCACGTGGTCGCCGGTGACCCCGTCGATCGTGCCGCCCATCGGGTAGACCATCAGCCCCGCCTCCATCGCCGCGGATTTGATCCGCGCGTGCAGCTTGTGGCCGGGATCGAACGGCGCCTTGCTGTCGCGGTCGGCGACCAGCTCTATCGCCTGGAACAGCCCGCGGCCACGGATGTCGCCGACGTGGCGGTGCCCGCCGAAACTGTCGGTCAGCCGGGCGCGCAGGTAGTCGCCCATCTCGCGCACATTGGCCAGGAGGTTGTCGCGCGCGATCACCCGCTGGACGGCAAGCGCCGCCGCCGCCGCCATCGGGTGGCCCATGTAGGTGTGGCCGTGCTGGAAGAACCCCGACCCCTTGGCGATGGCATCGTAGATCTTGCGGTTCAGCAGCACCGCGCCCACCGGCTGGTAGCCGCCGCCAAGCCCCTTGGCGATGGTCAGCAGATCCGGGGCGATGCCCTCGTGTTCGCAGGCGTGCAGCGTGCCGGTCCGGCCCATGCCGCACATCACCTCGTCGAGGATCAGCAGGATGCCATGCCGGTCGCAGATCTCGCGGATCTTGCGGAAATAGCCGGCCGCGGCGGTCACCGCGCCGGCGGTCGCGCCGACGACGGGCTCGGCGACGAAGCCGATCACGGTCTCGGCGCCAAGCTCCTCGATCTTCGCTTCAAGCTCGCCTGCGGCCCGCAGCGCATAGTCGGCCTCGGATTCGTCCTGGCGTTGCTCGCGGTAGGCGTAGCAGGGCGCGATGTGATGCGCCTCCATCAGCAGCGGTTGGAACTGCGCCCGCCGCCAGGCATTGCCGCCCACCGCCAGCGCGCCCAGCGTGTTGCCGTGATAGCTTTGCCGCCGGGCGATGATGTGCCGGCGCTGGCCTTCGCCGCGCTCGGTGAAATACTGCCGCGCCAGCTTCAGAGCCGCCTCGACCGCTTCCGAGCCGCCCGACACCAGATAGGCATGGCTGATCCCGTCGGGCGCATCCGCCACCAGCCGGGCGCCCAGCGCCTCGGCGACATCGGTGGTGAAGAACCCGGTATGGGCATAGGCCAGCGTGTCGGCCTGGCGATGCAGCGCCGCGATCACGTCGGGGTGGCCGTGGCCAAGACAGGAGACCGCGGCGCCACCGCTGGCGTCGATGTAGTCGCGCCCGGCGCTGTCGGTGATGGTGACGCCCTGCGCCGCCACCGCGGTGCGCGGCATGTTCAATGTCGACCGGTGCAGCAGCTGCGTCACGGAGTCCTCCAGGGGCCAGAACGGATCGGCCCCAAGGATGCAGCCTGACCCGCGTTTCGACAAGGGCAGCGTCGGACACCTTGCGATCAGACGTCGAACGACCCGCAGTCCGTTGCCGGCGGCCGCCGGGAAGCGGCGCTGGCACCCCGGCCGATATCGCGCGGCAGATCAGAAAACCCGTCTGAACTCAAAGGATCAAGACATTGATATAGATTGATTTTCACGTGGCCCCGTGCTATGGGTCCTTTGGGGATTTCAGTGTCGGGGTTCGCGGTGGAAAAGTTGTTTCACTTCAATCTGCGCAGGTTGGTTCTCGCATTTCTGACCGCCGATATCGCGCTTGCCGCGATCTACGCCGTCGCGGTTCTCAATGGCGAGGTGCCGAAACTCTTCGACCTCGACGGTGAAGGCAACATCGGCGCCTGGTGGTCGGGGACCAAGTTTTTCCTCGCCGGGGCGCTGGTGTTCGCGGTGTCACTGCTCCGGCTCCCGGAGATCTCGAAGACCCTGCCGTTCTACCGGGTGGTCGCCTTCGGCTTCGTCTTCCTGTCACTGGATGAAATCTGCGCGATCCACGAGAGACTCACCAAGTTCAGCGTGTCCAACATCCCCGCGATGCCGCTGTTTCGCGGCGATCACGGCGCCTGGATCTTCATCTATGGCGCCGTCGGGCTCGGGCTGCTTGTCGCGCTGCGAAAACCGATCCTGCGGGTGGCGACCGGCGACCGGCAGGCGACAGCCCTGATCATCGCCGGAATGATGCTGGTGGTGCTGGGTGGCGTGGTCGTGGAAATCGCCGGCTACTACAAGATGATTGGTTCCTACCGGATACAGGTCCTGCTGGAAGAGCTTCTGGAACTGGTCGGGACGACGCTGATCGCCAATGGCGCCGCGCTGCATCTCGCGAAGTCCTGCGCGATCGCGCTCGAACATCGCCCCCCCGCGACGCGACCCGTCGACCCGTCGCCGTCAATGGCGCCAGTCGCTCCGGCGCCGGGCGAGTAGCCCGAACTTCCTCACGCCCCCCCAAAGAACCCGCAAGCCTGCGCTGAAGTCCGCCGCCACTTCGCGAACTCGGCGCTTGGCGACCTTCGGCAAGTCTGACGCGGCCTCGTGGAACCGCGCCATGTGCAGGATCCGCGGCTTTGCCTCGTCGCGGGTCCAGTAGTCGACCAGCCGTGAATTGCGGATGTTGTATTCTGGCGGCAAGACGTAGAACCGTAGATCGGATTGCCACAGAAGCTCGCGCAGCGTGACCTGGTCCTTCTTGAACCCGGCGTCCCGATAGGCTTTCGACCAATCCTCCAGCAGCTTCAGCACCTCGTCGCTTTTCCGGAACAGGATGACTCCGCTGTTCAATTGCGGAAATGCATCGGGAAGCGGCTCGCGCCAGACCTGCATGGTGCGGTCGACGTATCGATTGTGAGCATGGGCAATCGCGATATCGAACCGATCGAGGATCCGGAACATCTCGGTGACGTCGTCGACGATGCGGATGTCGGTGTCGAGATACAGGGTGTGTTCGAACGGCGACTTGCCGAGAACGTCGACCTTGCTGCGGCGGTGACCCGCCTTGATGCGCACGACGGAACAGAAGACCTCGCGATCTACACCGTCGACAAGATCGGTGGCGACGGAGATCGCCATATCCGGGCACCGCGCCCGGATGTTGCGCGCGGCCGCATGGGCGGCATTCAGATAGGCCTCGCCGGTCGCAACGAAGAAGACGCCGGATGAAGCAGAGATTGCGTTTCGCATCGAAACCCTCGCATCGAGTTCGCCGGGGGTAACCGCCACCCGCCCCCGTGGCCGGCAAGTTTCGCCGGAGGTTCGTCGCGCACCCTTGTAACATTTGCGCCGGTTTCCGGCGATCTTGAAATTACCTTTATATTTCAAATATCTAAACCTATGAGTTACGTCACAAGTTGTAAAAACGGCCCCCGGTCGGCGGTTCCCCGCTGGTGGCTGATGCCTGGCTCCGGCGGCTCGGCCCGCTGCGGACGCCGGAACCGGCTGTCGCGCGACACCAGGGCACGGCACCGTCGCGGGGCTTCGCAGCGGCCAGCCGGCAGCGCACCGGCATCCGGGGATCCGGCCGGTTTTCGATGCCGTCCACTGGCCACAGCGGCGTGGCGTCATCCCGCTCCACCGCCCGACACGGGGGCGGCCGCAGGTACCGCGCGACCGCCCGACGTCACAAAACTTGACCATAGGTAAGTTCAACCTTTAGATGTGTAACGCAGAAGCCGGTGGACGAGCAGGAAAATCGTGACCGCCAAGTTTGTCGGCGAATAGCTCAGCAGGCTCACGAGATGCATCGAAACTCGCTTGACCCTCCTCGACCGCAAGACATCGCCAAGGTTGTGCTCTGGGCGCTTCTCGACCTGACCGGTCGGGCGTGGAAACCCGCGGCTGGCCCGGCTGGACGTCGCGGTGGCTGATTTCCGATCCCCGACGCACGACGGTGCCGGCGCGCACGCTCCCCAGTTCCGATCCGGAAAGGACCCGAGATGACCGAAGTCACCCGAAGGGCGTTCCTGTCAAGCACCAGCGGCCTGATCGCCGCGGGCACGGCAGCGACACTGATACCGGCCCGGGCCGAAAGCCAGGGCGCCGCATCGACCGGATCGCAGCCCGGCTACAGGCTCACCGCCGATTGGCTGGAGACCGAGCTGGACGGGACCAGGGTCAAGCTGCGGGCCTGGAACGGCACGGTGCCCGGCCCGGTGCTCGAGGCCCGGCCCGGCGACACCATGGAGGTCGAGGTGGTCAACAAGCTGACGGCCTATGATTCCTCGGGCTGGGGCGGCGATCACAACGTGCCGCACGGGCTGAACACCACCAATCTGCACGTCCACGGCATCGAGGTCGCGCCGCATCTTTTCGAGCCGCTCGGCACATCGGACCCGCTGGCGCCGATGATCGAGATCCCGCCTGAAGGCGGCTCCAAGACCTACAGCTTTGCGATCCCGCCGGACCAGCCCCCCGGGCTGTTCTGGTACCACCCGCACAAGCACGGCGCGACCGCCGTGCAGGCGGCGAGCGGCATGGCCGGTGTCATCGTGATCCGCGGCGACATCGACGAGGTCCCCGAGATCGCGGCAGCCCGGGAGTTCGTCCTGGCGGTGCAGGACATCGGGCTGTTCCCCACTGACAACCCGCAGGTCGACGGCGCGGACACCTATATCTACGAGCCCAAGCAGAACGCGATGTGGCAGACGTTCTCGTTTGATGCGGAGGGCAACCCGGCGCCCAAGCAGGTCACCATAAACGGCGTCACCCAGCCCGAGCTGAACGGCGGCTACACCACCGGCGACTACGCCTTGCGCTATTACCTGATCAACGGCGCGCCGTTCTACAAGGAGGTGCACAACCCCGACGACCCGATGGCGCCGATCGGCACCCAGCTCGAGGTTCCGACGCTGAACCTGGCGCCCGGCGAAGTAGCGCGGTTTCGCATGCTGAACGCCAATTCCGACAACCTGATGCCGATCTATCTCGAGGGGCACGACTTGCATCTGATCGGCATGGACGGCATCAACCTGCCGAAGCTGCGCACCCGTTCTGCGCTGCCCGAGGGCGCGCCCGAGACGGACCACCAGCTGCTGCTCGCGCCGGCGAACCGCGGCGAGTTCCTGGTCAAGGCCGCCATTACACCGGGGACCTACCAGCTCGTCCAGGCGCCGCAATCGCTGCAATTCCTGAAAAGCGGGCGTCGGGTTCTCGCGAATGTCGTGGTTTCGGGCGACGCCAGGGACATGGCCCTGCCCGGCGCGCTTCCGGTGCAGGCCCGGCATTTTCCTGCAATCCCCGACGCCGAGGTGATGAAGACCCGGACCATCGAGTTCGGCATGCAGTTCCCGGCCAGGGGCAACCCGGTCGTGGGGGTCGATTTTCTATTGAACCGGCAACTTTACGACGCGCTGACCGTCGCGACCACGGTGATGGTCGGCGATGTCGAGGACTGGATCATTCAATCCCCGGCGCATCCGCCAGCGACCGACGAGATGCACGCCTGCGGACACCAGGCCAACACCGAAGGACACCCGTTCCACCTTCACATGAACTCCTTCGAGGTCATCGCCATCGCCGACATCAACCCCGACGGGTCGGCCGGCAACGAGACCCGCTTCACGGAAGACGAGATCCTGGTCCAGGACACGGTCTGGGTTCCGATGGGCAAGCAGGTGACCATCAGGGTGCGGTTCAAGGATTGGATCGGCAAGGCCGTCTATCACTGCCACATCCTGCCGCATGAGGACACCGGGATGATGCAGAACATGCTGGTGCTCGATCCCGCGCTGTACCGGAACCATGCCGCGCACTTGGCTGCGAACAAGGGCTGACGAGCCGGGCCCTGCCGCCAGTCGCCCAAGCGCGGGGCATCGGGCGACGCGGGCCGTAGATTGGTTTCCGCCTTGGCGCAGCGGCCTCAGCCAGCCGCGGGCAGAAGGCCCGCGTCAAGCCGCAGACGCCGGATGGCGTCGCGCAGCCTCTGCAAGATCGCCGCCAGCGGCGCGAGTTCGATCTCGCCGCGGTCGCGCAGCGACGACAGATCCAGCAAGGCGCGCGCGGTGGCGCGCTGGGCGACGGGCCCGAGAGCCTTCTGCCGGCAGGTGTCGATGCTGCGCGCCGCCGCATCGAGCGCGGATCGCACGCGAAACACATCGGCTTGGCGGCGCAGCAGCGACAGCACGGCGTCGACATCGGCAATGCTGCGCGACATCATCAGGCCGTCGCGTCGGGAAATGGTCGTGGTGGTCATGTTGTACCGTTCGATTCTGGTGCGGAGGGGCCGCATTGGGCCGCGCTCCCGATTAAAGACTAAACGGGATGCGACCTGCCGCTCGCCGTCGCTTCGGGGTGACCGAAGGCGGCGGGGCGCGATGCGCATCTCGCTGTGAAAAGACCTCGGGTGTGAGGATCAAGACTTGCTCCGGCGCTTCGGGGCGCCTCGAGCAGAGCGGGAGTTCGACATTCGGCGCCGTATCAGCGCCGGAAACATCGATGTTGAAGTCTGTCAGCGACGGGTCGCGCCCGCCGGACCGCCCGATACGGGGCCGGTTGGCGGTGTCGGGTCGGACAGGATCCGGACCCGCAGCGATACCCAGTTTCAGAGAGACCGAGAGAATGGTGCCCGGGGGCGGAATCGAACCACCGACACGAGGATTTTCAATCCACTGCTCTACCCCTGAGCTACCCGGGCAC
>JBFGEI010000159.1:0-7045 GCA_041580155.1 Limimaricola sp. | reverse complement strand
GCATAAGGCCGGTGGGTGCCCGCGTCATCCAGAACCAGCTCGACCACGCCGTCGGCCGTGGTGCGCACGTGGTCCGCGCGCCAGTCCATCACATGCGACTGCCCGGCGCCCCATTCCGAGATCAGCCAGCTGTCACTCGACCAGGACTGGCCCATCCGCACGAGGTCGAGGGTCTGGTTCGGCTGGGTGTTCGTCATGGCATCCTCAAGGGTCGTCGATCTGGGGCGACGCCGGCCGACCATCCATCGCGGACAGCTTCAGCCGCCGCAAAACGCGGGCGCCATGAACGCTCCGGCCGGGCCGGAGCACTGAATTTCGGGGTGAGGTCCGACCGGCTGACGCCGCTACAGGACCCGCAACGCCCATCGGGCGCGCACCAGCGGACAATGCCGGTGCTGGCGGGCTTCAACTTGACACTCGTACGCCAGACCCCGACGCCGCTGAGATGGGAACTTGTCCCGCTCAGGGCGACGCTCACTAGGTGCGGGACAATCGGGGCGCGAATGTGGCTCGGTTAAGGGATTTTCCGGCGGCTTTCATCGATCTAGCGCCGAATTGCGGCACGGCGCCGGCCGCGGGTGCGGCGACAGGTGACGGGTATCGATGAGGGGAAATGGCCGCGAGACGGCGCGTGGCGGCGCCGCGCGGGCTCAGCTCAGCGCGGAGACGGCGGCGCTGATCAGCGAGCGCGGATCGTAGGGTTTTTGCAGGATGACGCGGTCGGCGAAGCCCTCGCGCAGCCCGGCGGCGCCATAGCCGGTGGCGAAGATGAACGGAATCTGGCGGCGGGTCAGCACCTCGGCAACCGGGTAGCTTGCCTCGTTGCCAAGATTGACGTCGAGAATCGCCAGGTGCAGATCCTCGGCCGCCGCCAGCGCCAGCGCCTCGGCCAGCCGCATCGCGATCACCACCTCGCAGCCGGCATCGCTCAGGATGTCCTCGCCGAGCATCGAGATCAGCGCCTCGTCCTCGACCAGCAGCACCCGCCGCCCTGAAAGTTCGTCGCAGGCCATCATAGAGATCCGTTGTCGGGCTGCTCGAGATCCAGCGCCTCGGGCAGGTGCGGCATCACCAGCCGCATTTCGCAGACCAGCCCCTCGGGCAGGAACTGGATCCCGGCGGTGCCGCCGAATTCGAGCGCCGCCTGCGCCTCGATCAGCCGCAGGCCGAAACCGCGCCGCTCGGGCTTGCTGATCACCGGGCCGCCAAGCTCGCGCCAGGCGAAGTCGATCACCGTGCGGTCGTCCTCGACGGCGCAGCTCCAGCTGATCGCGACATGGCCCTGCTCATTGCTCAGCGCACCGTATTTGACCGCGTTGGTCGCCAGCTCGTGCAGCACCATCGACAGGCTGACCGCGGCCTTGGGGTGCACCGCGGCGTCGGGACCGTCGACGGTGATGCGCGACCGGTCGAACGGCTCTGTCGCGGTGTCGACGATGGCCGCCAGAGATGCCTGCGACCACGAGGTTTCGGTCAGCACGTTGTGGGCCTTGGACAGGGTGGTCAGCCGACCGCTGAACCGGCCGAAGGCGTCCGGGTCGGTGCCCTTGAAGCTTTGCCAGGCGATCGACTGCACCGTCGCCAGCGTGTTCTTTACCCGGTGGTTCAGCTCGTTCACCAGAAGCCGCTGGCGTTCCTTGGCGCGCCGTTCCTCGCTGATGTCCCGCACCTCGACGATGGTGCCGATGGTCTGGCTTTCGGCGTCGCGGATCGGGCTCGCGGTGAAGGTCACCGGGTAGAAGCTGCCGTCCTTGTGGACGAACACCTCTTCGCCCTGGGTCTGGTTGTGTTCCGGAAAGGCGCGGTCGATGGCGCATTCGTGCAGCGGGAACGGCCGGCCGTCCGGGTAGGTGTGGTGGATGATGTCGTGCAGCGGCTTGTCGAGCGCCATCACCTCTTTCAGCGTGTATCCGGTCAGAAGCTCGGCGGCGCGGTTCATGTAGACGCAGCGCTGTTCGTCGTTCATCAGCAGGATGCTGACCGACGCGTTGTTCAACACCGCCTCGAGCCGCCGCTGACTGTCATCCAGCGGCAGCGCGCTCTTGCGATCGAATACTTGAGTCATCCGCACCATTCCCGACGTGATCGGTACCATTTGGCATGACGCCCGACGGCACGCCAGAGTCTTGCTGCGTCAGACCCGCGCTCGATCGGCCAAGCGTGTCCCACGTGCATCCGTCCTCAACGTCGTACGCCGCCGCAGGGGTCCATCACGAAATCCGGAAATCGGACCGACGGGCAGGATCCGACGGAACCCGCGACGCCCGAAGGCTCTTGCGCCTGCAGGGGACCTGCCACGGCGATGGGTCCGGACCGGCAAGCAGGAGCGCGACAGATGGCGGCAAAGGGCGGATCGAAAACGGTGATCTACGCGGCGCTGATCGGCAACGCGCTGATCGCGGTGACCAAATTCATCGCAGCCGGTTACACCGGATCCTCGGCGATGATGTCCGAGGCGGTGCATTCGGTGGTCGACACCGGCAACCAGGGGCTGCTGCTGCTGGGCATCGCCCGCTCCAAGCGGCCGGCCGACAAGGCGCATCCCTTCGGCTATGGCATGGAGGTGTATTTCTGGTCGTTCGTCGTGGCGATCCTGATCTTCGGGCTTGGTGCCGGGATCTCGTTCTACGAGGGCTTCACCAAGCTGGCCGATCCGCATCCGGTGACCAGCTTCACCATCAACTACGTCGTGCTCGGCCTCGCGCTGGTGTTCGAGGGCGTCGCCTGGACCCTGGCCTTCCGCGAGTTCAACAAGCTGCGCGGCGACCGCGGCTTCCTGCAGGAAGTGCGGCATTCCAAGGATCCGACGGTGTTCACCGTGCTGTTCGAGGACACCGCCGCGATGCTCGGGCTGCTGGTGGCGCTGGCCGGTCTGGCAGCGACCCAATTCTGGGGCCTGGTCTGGGCCGATGCCGCGGCCTCGATCGCGATCGGGGTGGTGCTGTCGCTGACCGCGATCGGGCTGGCCTATGAAACCAAGGGGCTTCTGACCGGCGAGGCCGCCGCCGACAGCACCATCGACACGATCCGCCGCCTGGCGCTGGCCGAGCCGCTGGTGCTTGGCATCAACGAGTTGCGGACCGTGCATTTCGGACCCGAGAACATCCTCGCCAGCATCAGCATCGACTTCGAGGACGACTCTACGCTCGCCCAGGTCGAACGCACCGTCGCCAGTCTGGAGCGCCGGATCAAGGACCGCTTCCCCGAGATCGGCAACGTCTTCATCGAAGCGCAGGCCAAGGAGCATCACAGCGCCGAACTGGCCGCCCGCGAGGTCTGAGCCGGGGTCACGGCCGGTCGAACACCCCGAGATCGGCGATTCTGTAGCCGCGCGGATAGCTGGCGCGGCGGCGTTGCGACACCAGCCGCGGCCGACGTCGCGGCGGCAGCAGCCGCAGGACACCTGCCCGCAGCCGCATCGCGGCCTGCGTCGCGCGCCGCACCCAGCCCGGCGGCGCCGCAAAGCCCATCGCCGCGATCAGTGGCGGGTCCATCAGCGAGATCGCCACCGGCCGGCCGAGCCAAAACAGCCGGCGCGGCAGGTAGAAGCCCAGCAGCAGGTCGAGCGTCGCCTCGCCGATCCGGGCGTTCGACGGCGCAAAGCGGAACCTCTCGGCTTCGAAGGCGCGATTGAACCGCTCGAACTCGGGCAGCGTCGCGGGGATGTCGCTTATGCCGAGCCGGGCGCCGAGATCGCGGTAGTAGTTCAGCATCGCCCGCGATTCATGCGGGGTCAGGCCGCGCCGACCGTGCTGCGCCAGCCAGCGCATCGGCTCCAGCACGAAGGTGCTCAGCACATAGAGCATGTCGTCGTTGGCGATCCGGTAGCGCGCGTGCATCGCGTTGATCCGGTCGATCGCCTCGCCGCCGCGATCGCTGTCGAGACCGTTCTCCAGCGCCTCCGACAGCAGCAGCTCGGTGTCGTCGTATCGCTTCTGCGGCCGGGTCTCGAATTCGCCGGTCTTCACCAGCAGCCCCGAGATGCTCGGGACCGCATAGGTGCGAAACAGCGCGAACTCGAGCGCCCGCTCGATGTCCCACGAGAATTCGTAGGCGCTGAGCAGGTAGGCGATCTCGCCGGCGTCGCGCTCGGCATCGAGCGCGGCGATCTTTTCGGCCTGTCCGGGCATCGGATCCTCGCGGCTGCTTGGCATGGTCCCAGCCATGCCGCGAAGCGCGCCCCGTGGTCAATCGCCCAGCGCGGGCGCTACGGGATGTCGATCTCGCCGGTCACGGTGTTGCGCGATGTGCCGGCCTCGGGATCGACCAGCGACGCGAAGCTCCCCGACCCGCTGGCGCCGTCCCAATTGCCGATACCGCTGACCAGCTGCCACTGGCCGGTCATCGCGCCTTCGCCGTCGCGACCGTCGGCGGTCCAGCTGACCACCATCGATCCGCCTTCGCCGGTGTAGGCGCACCAGCCCGAGCCGCTCACCCCGGTCTCGGACATGAAGGTCGCGCCGATGCAGTCGCCGGTCATGCCGTTCATCGGGTTGTCGGGGTTCTCCATGCTGACCTCTTCGTAGCGGGTTTTTAGCCCGACCACCTGCTCGGTCTCCGAGATCGCGTGCATGTCCATCTCGGTCATGCCCATCATCACGCCGCTGGCGTCGAAGGTCTCGGCACCCGCCGGTGCGGCGGCGGCCATCAGCAGCGCCGCGGTTCCAACAATCGCTTTCATGTCGCATCTCCCAAGGCTTGCCCCGGCCCGGTCGCGCGCCGCGCGACCGGCGCGCAGCATAGCACGAAACCCGGCGCTTTACGCGCGACCGCCCGGCGGTGGCGGGGCCGCGACGTGACGGCGCGCGCGGCCGCAAGAAAACGGTCGCTGGCGCCCGGCTTTGGTTATAGCTACGCGCCATGAACACATCCGAGACCTTCGAGATCTTCCTTGCGGCCGCACCCGGGCTTGAAAAGCTGCTGTGCGACGAAGCGCGCGAGCGCGGCTTTGCCGACCCGGTGGCGGTGCCGGGCGGCGTCACGTTCCAGGGCGGCTGGCCCGAAGTCTGGCGTGCCAATCTCGAATTGCGCGGCGCCGGCCGGGTGCTGGCGCGGATCGGGTCCTTCATGGCGTTCCACCTGGCGCAGCTCGACAAGCGGTCGCGGAAATTTCCCTGGGCCGAGGTGCTGCGCCCGGACGTGCCGGTGCGGGTCGAGGTCACCTGCAAGGGATCCAAGATCTACCACGCCGGCGCCGCAGCCCAGCGCATCGAGACCGCGATCCGCGAAGAGCTGGGCGCCACCGTGGTCGCCGAGGCGGCGCTCTGCATCAAGGTGCGGATCGAGGACAACATGGTGACCTTCAGCCTCGATACCTCGGGCGAGCTGCTGCACAAGCGCGGCCACAAGGAGGCCGTCGGCAAGGCGCCGATGCGCGAGAACCTGGCGGCGCTGTTCCTGCGGCAATGCGGCTACGACGGCATGGAGCCGGTCGTCGATCCGATGTGCGGCTCGGGCACCTTCGTGATCGAGGCGGCCGAGATCGCCGCCGGTCTGCATCCGGGCCGGTCGCGCAGCTTCGCCTTCGAGAACCTCGCGAGCTTCGACCCGAAGGCCTGGGCGGCGCTGCGCGACGGCGGCACGACCCGCACCCCGGCGCAGCGCTTCCAGGGATCCGACCGCGACGCCGGCGCGATCCGGATGAGCAAGGCCAACGCCGAACGCGCCGGCGTCGCCGACTTCATCGATTTCGAGACCCACGCCGCCAGCGATCTGACCGCGCCCGACGGCCCGCCGGGGCTGGTCATCGTCAACCCGCCCTACGGCGCTCGGATCGGCAACAAGAAGCTGCTCTATGGGCTCTACGCATCGCTTGGGCAAAGCCTGAAGGCCAATTTCAAGGGCTGGCGCGTCGGGCTGGTGACCAGCGAAGCCGGGCTGGCCAAGGCGACCGGCCTGCCGTTCCTGCCGCGCGAAGCGCCGGTGCCGCATGGCGGGCTGCAGATCCAGATGTTCCGCACCGGCCGGCTGAAGTAGCGACGCCTAGCCCATCAGGCTGATGCCGACCCCGAGAAACAGCCCGATGAACAATGTCTGCGCCGTCAGCATCGCGATCGCCGCGCCGCCGACGTCCAGCAGCTTCGGCAGCGAGGTCTTCATGCCGACCGCCGCGATCGCGGTCAGCAGCGCCCAGCGCGACACCTCGCTTGCCGAGGCGGTCAGCCAGCCGGGCAGCAGATGCGCCGAGTTCAGCGCCGCCAGCAGCAGGAAGCCCAGCACGAAGCTCGGCACCAGCGGCGGCCGGGCGGTGCCCACGGGCACGTGGCGCCGCATCACCAGCGACGCGAACAGCACGATCGGCGCCAGCATCGTCACCCGGATCAGCTTGACCAGCGTCGCCAGGTCGCCGGTCTCCTCGGACACCGAGTAGCCGGCGCCGACCACCTGCGCCACGTCGTGGATCGTGCCGCCAAGGAACACCCCGGTCTGGCGCATGTCGAAGCCAAGCCGGTCGGCAAGGATCGGGTAGACGATCATCGCCAGCGTCGACAGCATGGTGACCGAGACCACGGTGAAGATCAGGTCGCGCTCGCCATCCTCGCGTTTCGGCAGCACCGACGAGATCGCCATCGCCGCCGACGCGCCGCAGATCGCGACCGATCCGGCCGAGAGGAAGGCGAACATCCGGTCGCGCCCGAACAGCGCCGCGACCAGCAGCGACACCGCGATCGTCGCCAGCAGCCCCGACACCACCAGCCCGAAGGTCGCGAGGCCCATCTGCTGCACCATGTCGAGACTGACCCGCACCCCGAGCAGCGCCACGCCAAGCCGCAGCAGACCGCGCGACGCGAAGCCGATGCCGGGGCCGGTGCGCGGCTCTTCGGACAGGAACTGCAGCGCGATGCCCAGCAGGATCGCCATCAGCATCGCCGGCGCGCCGTAATGCTCGGACAGGAATTGCGCCGCCATCGCCACCAGCACCGCCAGCGCAACGCCCGGCAGCAGGGTCCGGGACAGGCCTTTCAGCCGGGTCATGGCGGTCCTTTTCGGCAGGGCGATGCGGCGCCGCGCTGGGGAAACGGCGCTTCCTTGGACCGGTCCAAGG
>JBFGEI010000158.1:0-7068 GCA_041580155.1 Limimaricola sp. | reverse complement strand
CGGGCTGCCGCTGGTCGTCGCGGCGCCGGTGCTCGGGGTGCTGCTGCATCTGCCGGGGCCGGCGATGCCCTGGCTGTTGGCGTCGCTGGCGCTTGGCACCCCGGCGCTGTCGCTGATCGGCACCTTCGGCGCCGCGCTGACCGTCGGGCTACGCCGCGGCGGGCTGCTGCTGTCGTTGATCGTGCTGCCGCTTTACGTGCCGGTGCTGATCTTCGGCGCCGAGGCGGCGCGGCGTGGCGCCGAAGGCCTGGCGGCCGGCACGCCGCTGCTGCTGCTGGCCGGCATCGGCCTGGGCTGCATGGCGCTGCTGCCCTTCGCCACCGCCGCGGCGCTGCGGGTCACGCTGCGGTGACGGCACGATGGTCGGGGATTGAGCCGGGCCGGGCCGCAAGCTAGGAGAAGGTATGTCTTTCTGGAGCTACGCCAACCCGAGGAAATTCCTCGACACGACGACGCCGCTGGTGCCGTGGCTGTTCGCCGCGGCGGCGCTGGTGCTTGGCGTCGGGCTGGTCTGGGGGTTCTTCTTCACCCCCGAGGCGGCGCGGTTCGGATCGACGGTCAAGATCATCTACCTGCACGTGCCCTCGGCGCTGATGGCGATCAACGCCTGGCTGATGATGCTGGTGGCGTCGCTGATCTGGCTGATCCGGCGGCACCACGTCAGCGCGCTGGCGGCGCGGGCCGCGGCGCCGATCGGCATGGTGATGACGCTGATCGCGCTGATCACCGGCGCGATCTGGGGCCAGCCGATGTGGGGCAGCTGGTGGGAATGGGATCCGCGGCTGACCTCGTTCCTGATCCTGTTCCTGTTCTATCTGGGCTACATCGCGCTCTGGGCCGCGATCCCCGATCCCGATGCCGCCGCCGATCTGACGTCGGTGCTGTGCATGGTCGGATCTGTGTTCGCGATCCTGTCGCGCTACGCGGTCAATTTCTGGAACCAGGGGCTGCACCAGGGCGCGTCGCTGTCGCTCGACAAGGAAGAGAACGTGTCGGATGTGTTCTGGCAGCCGCTGGTGGTCTGCATGGCCGGCTTCGTGCTGCTGTTCGTGGCGCTGCTGCTGCTGCGCACCGGCACCGAGATCCGGGCCCGGCGGATCGCTGCGCTGCAAGCAAGGGCGCAGCGCGCCGAAGCGGTGGTGGCGCGATGATCGAGCTTGGAAAATACGCCACCGAAGTGCTGAGCGCCTGGGGCATCAGCCTCGGGCTGATCGCCGGGCTGGTCTGGATCAGCCTGCGCCGCGACCGCAAGATCAGGGCCGAACTGGCCCGTGTGGAGAAGACGCATGGCTAGGATTTCGCCGCTGATGATCCTGCCGCCGGTGATTTTCGCCGCGCTGGCGGGGCTGTTCGCCGCCGGCATGCTGCGCGACGATCCCGACGAGTTGCCGTCGGCGCTGATCGGTCAGCAGGCGCCGGAAACCCCGACCACGGCGCTGCCGGGCCGGGTGCCCTACGACGCCTCGGTCCTGGCCGATGGCGAGGTCAAGCTGGTGAACTTCTGGGCCAGCTGGTGCGCGCCGTGCCGGGTCGAGCATCCGAACCTGAGCGCGCTGGCCGAGCAGGGCCTGCCGGTCTACGGCATCAACTACAAGGACGACCCGGCCAAGGCGCTGGCGTTCCTCGAAGAGTTGGGCGATCCCTATGCGGCCATCGGCCAGGACGACGGCCGGGTCGCGCGCGACTGGGGGGTCTATGGCGTGCCGGAGACCTTCGTGGTCGACGGCGAGGGCCGGATCGTCGAACGGATGGCCGGGCCGGTCACCCAGAGGTCGATGGCGGCGCGGCTGACCCCGGCGCTGGAGCGCGCGCGCGCCGCAAACTGACGCTAGGTCAACTTCGCGTTACCATGGTATCCTGCCCGCAGTTTTTGGGGGAGGTTACCATGGTTTTCCAGCGCAAGACCTGGGCGCGCGCCGCTGGTGCGACGCTCTTTTTCAGCCTGTCCGGCGCGGCGGCGGCAGAGCCGTCGCTGGAGCGCGGCACCTACCTTGTGGAGGGGCCTGCTGCCTGCGGCAATTGCCATAGTCCGATGGGGCCGGACGGCCCGGTTCCTGGGATGGAGCTGGGTGGCAGGCTCGTCGAGGAACTCGATGTCTTCACCGCGATCGCGCCGAACATCACCCCGGGCGGCGCGGTCGCCGACTGGAGCGACGCCGAGCTGGTGCGGGCGATCCGTGAAGGCATCCGGCCCGACGGCAGCGTGATCGGGCCGCCGATGCCGATCGGGCTGTATCGCGGTCTGTCCGACGACGACGTGCAGAGCATGGTGATGTATCTGCGGCAGGTGCCGGCGGTCGACAACGATCCGGGCGAAAGCGTCTACAACATCCCGCTGCCGCCGTCCTACGGCCCGCCGATCGACAGCGTCGCCGCCAGCGCCGAGGGCGCAACCGTCGAGCACGGCGCCTACATCGCCGGGCCGGTGGCGCATTGCATCGAGTGCCACACCAGCTTCGGCGAGATGGGGCCGATGTTCGACAGCCATCTCGGCGCCGGCGGCTACGAGTTCGTCGGACCCTGGGGCACCAGCGTCGCGCCGAACATCACCCCGCACGAGGACGGGATTGCCGGCTACAGCGACGACGAGCTGAAGCAGATGATCACCACGGGGGTGCGTCCGGACGGCAGCGCGATGACGCCGCCGATGCCCTTCGCCAACTACGCGCGGATGACCGAGCAGGACCTCGACGCGGTGATCCTGTATCTGCGCAGCCTGCCGCCGCTGCCCGATGGCGGCGAGGGCTGAGGCCAGGGACATGAAAACGCCGCCCCGGTGGTCCCGGGGCGGCGTGATGTCGTCAGGCGGTCAATGACGGATCAGGACGCCTTGGCGAGATTGCGCAGCACGTAGTGCAGCACGCCACCGTTCTCGATGTACTCGATCTCGACCGCGGTATCGATCCGGCAGCGCAGGGTGATCTCCTTGGTGGAGCCGTCGCCGTAGGTGATCGTCGCCGGCACTTCGGCCAGCGGCTTCACCGTCTCGAGACCCTTGATCGACACGCTTTCGTCGCCCTTGAGCTTCAGCGTCTTGCGGGTGTCGCCGCCGGTGAACTCGAACGGGATGACGCCCATGCCGACCAGGTTCGACCGGTGGATCCGCTCGAAGTTCTCGGCGATCACCGCCTTGACGCCAAGCAGCGCGGTGCCCTTGGCGGCCCAGTCACGCGACGAGCCGGCGCCGTATTGTTCGCCGCCGAAGATCACCAGCTGCTTGCCGTGCTCCTGCCAGGCCATCGCGGCATCGTAGATCGACATCTGGCTGCCGTCCGGACCGGTGGTGTAGCCGCCCTCGACGCCGTCCAGCATCTCGTTGCGGATCCGGATGTTGGCGAAGGTGCCGCGCATCATCACCTCGTGGTTGCCGCGACGCGACCCGTACGAGTTGAATTCGCGCGCCGGAACCTGACGCTCGACCAGGTACTTGCCGGCCGGGGTGGTGTCCTTGAACGAGCCTGCGGGCGAGATGTGGTCGGTGGTCACCATGTCGCCGAGGATCGCCAGAACGCGGGCGTCGTCGATGTCGTGGATCTTGCCCGGCTCTTTCGACATGCCCTGGAAATACGGCGGGTTCTGCACGTAGGTCGACTGCGTCGGCCAGTCGTAGGTCTCGCTGTCGGTGGTCTCGACCGCCTGCCACTTCTCGTCGCCCTTGAACACGTCGGCGTATTTCGATTGGAACGCCTCGCGGGTCACGGTCTTCTCGACCAGCTCGGCGATCTCGGCCTGGCTCGGCCAGATGTCCTTCAGGAAGACGTCGTTGCCGTCCTTGTCCTGGCCCAGCGGATCGCGGGTGATGTCGACGTTCATGTCGCCGACCAGCGCGTAGGCCACCACCAGCGGCGGCGAGGCGAGGTAGTTGGCGCGCACGTCCGGGCTGATCCGGCCTTCGAAGTTGCGGTTGCCCGACAGCACCGAGGTGGCGATCAGGTCGTAGTCGTTGATCGCCTTCGAGATCGGCGCCTCGAGCGGGCCCGAGTTGCCGATGCAGGTGGTGCAGCCGTAGCCGACGAGGTTGAAGCCGATCGCGTCGAGATCTTCCTGCAGCTCGGCCGCTTCGAGATAGGCCGACACCACCTGGCTGCCCGGCGCCAGCGAGGTCTTGACCCAGGGCTTGCGCGTCAGGCCGAGCGCGCGCGCCTTGCGGGCGACGAGACCGGCGCCGATCATCACGTAGGGGTTCGAGGTGTTGGTGCAGGAGGTGATCGAGGCGATCACGATCGAGCCGTCGTGCAGCTGGTAATGGCCGTCGTCGGTCTGCACGTAGCCACGGGCGTGATGGCCCTGGTCACCGGGGATGTCGCGCGGCTCGGGCTGGCCGCCTTCGTTTTCCCAGCGGATCTCGGAGTTGACCGACGGCTCTTTGCCGTCGCGCTGGCCCTTGATGTAGTCGGCGAAGGCCGGAGCGGCGGCGTCGAGCGCGATGTGGTCCTGCGGCCGCTTCGGACCCGAGATGGCGGGGACGACGGTGCCCATGTCGAGCTCGAGCGTGTCGGTGTAGACCGGCTCGTAGCCGGTGTCGCGCCATAGGCCGTTTTCCTGGGCATAGGCCTTGACCAGCGCGATGCGATCCTTGTCACGGCCGGTGGTGTCCATGTAGCGCAGGGTTTCGTCGTCGATCGGGAAGAAGCCGCAGGTGGCGCCGTATTCGGGGGCCATGTTGCCGATCGTCGCACGGTCGGCCAGCGGCACGTTGTCGAGACCGTCGCCGTAGAATTCGACGAACTTGCCGACCACGCCCTTTTCGCGCAGCATCTGCACGACGCGCAGCACCAGGTCGGTGGCGGTGGTGCCTTCGACCATCTTGCCGGTCAGCTTGAAGCCGACGACCTCGGGGATCAGCATCGAGATCGGCTGACCGAGCATCGCTGCCTCGGCCTCGATGCCGCCGACGCCCCAGCCCAGCACGCTCGCACCATTGACCATGGTGGTGTGGCTGTCGGTGCCGACCAGCGTGTCGGGGTAGGCGACCATCTCGCCGTTCTGGTCGGTGTCGGTCCAGACCACCTGCGCCAGGTATTCGAGGTTCACCTGGTGGCAGATGCCGGTGCCCGGCGGCACGACCCGGAAGTTGTCGAACGCCTTCTGGCCCCACTTGAGGAAGGTGTAGCGTTCGATGTTGCGCTCGTATTCGCGCTCCACGTTGGCCTTGAAGGCGCGCGGGTTGCCGAATTCGTCGATCATCACCGAATGGTCGATCACCAGGTCGACCGGGTTCAGCGGGTTGATCTTCTGCGCGTCGCCGCCAAGCGCCACGATGCCGTCGCGCATCGCCGCGAGGTCGACCACGGCCGGAACGCCGGTGAAGTCCTGCATCAGCACGCGGGCCGGGCGGTAGGCGATCTCGCGCGGGTTCTTGCCGCCCTTGTCGGCCCATTCGGCGAAGGCCTTGATGTCATCGGTCGAGACCGAGAATCCGCCGTCCTCGAAGCGCAGCAGGTTCTCGAGAACCACCTTCAGCGCGGCGGGCAGGCGGGAGAAATCGCCCAGGCCGGCGGCCGAGGCGGCCGGGATGGAGTAATACGACAGGCTTTGCGATCCGACGCTGAGCGTCTTGCGGGTCTTCGAGCTGTCCTGGCCAACTTGAATCGGCATGGGATGTCCCTTCTGGCTGCGAGCTGGTGGGTTCTTTGCCCCGGTTCTGCCCCATGGTCAGGGGGCGTTCAAGAGGGGTTGCGCGGCTGATGTATACCATTGCACACAAATGTCCAGTGACCTCCGCCGGGCTCACGGCGGCGTTTTCTTACCGTGTATCGCGGCGGCTTGATTGGCCATGCCCGGGCAACGGGCCTACACCGGATGGGGCAAGCACGGAGTGACAGTATGCGCGGTTTGATGGCGGCGATGACACTGATCGGACTGTTGGCGTCGGGCGCGGTCCGCGCCGAGGGGCCGGTGGTGGTCGAGCTGTTCACCTCGCAGGGCTGTTCTTCCTGCCCACCGGCCGATGAAATGCTGGTCGAACTGGCGCAGCGCGACGATGTCATCGCGCTGGGGCTGCACGTGGATTACTGGGATTACATCGGTTGGGCGGACGCCTTCGCGCAGCCCGGCTTCACCAGCCGTCAGCAAAGCTACGCCGTCGAATTCGGCGACCGGATGGTTTATACGCCGCAATTCGTCGTCGGTGGCCGCGCGCGGATCGTCGGCGCCAAGCCGATGCAGGTGATGCAGGCGGTGCTCGACCAGACCGAGGCGCCGTCCTCGGTCGGGCTCGAGGTGACTCGGGACGGCGACACGCTGCGGATTTCGGCGCGGTCGCTGGCCGCCGACCCGACGCCGATGCTGGTGCAGCTGGTGCGCTACCATCCCGAGAAGGTGGTCGAGATCGAGCGCGGCGAGAACGCCGGCAAGCGGTTGCGCTACGCCAATGTCGTGACCTCGTGGCAGGTCCTGGTGCGCTGGACCGGGGCCGACGATCTGGTGCTCGATGCGCCGGTGCCGGGCGAAGACCGCTCGGTGGTCATCGTGCAGGCCGACGGGCCGGGGGCGATTCTCGCCTCTGCGGCGCTGCGCTAGGCAGCGGTGTCCGGGCGCTTGCGGGTGTCGGTCTTCCAGCGATTGTGAACCCAGAACCACTGTCCCGGATCGGCGGTGATCCGGGCTTCGAGTCGCCGGGTCATGGCTTGCGTCATCGCCAGCGGATCGCTGGCGGGGATCGGCGGCTCGACCGCAATGTCGAAGCCGATGCCGTCGGGCTTGCGGATGCCGAAATACGGCACCAGCAGCGCATCGTAGCGCAGCGCCAGCTCGGCCGCCGAGGTCGAGGTCAGCGCCGGCCGGCCGAGAAACTCGATCGGCACGCCGTCGCGGTCGTGCAGGTCGAACAAGATGGTCGCCATGCCGCCCGACTTCAGGTGCCGCACGAAGCCGGTGAGGCCGCGCCGGCCCTTGGGGAACACCGGTCCCGACACGTCGCGCATCGTCGCCGCGTAATGGTCGTTGAACCAGGGGTTCGACATCGCCCGATAGAGCCCGCCGATCCTGTAGCCCATCGCGGTGAGCACCCGGCGCGGCGCCTCGTGATTGCCGAAATGCCCGGTGACGAAGATCACCGGGCGGCCG
>JBFGEI010000157.1:0-7087 GCA_041580155.1 Limimaricola sp. | reverse complement strand
GCTCTTCGACATCTTCTTGCCCTTCTCGTCGCGGACGAGGGCGTGGACATAGACGGTGTCGAACGGCTTCTGACCGACCACGGCGTATTGCATCATCATCATCCGGGCGACCCAGAAGAAGATGATGTCGAAGCCGGTGACCAGCGTGCTGGTCGGGAAGTACCGCGCCAGCTCCGGCGTGTCGTCGGGCCAGCCCAGCGTGCCGATCGGCCACAGGCCGGACGAGAACCAGGTGTCGAGCACGTCGGGATCGCGGTAGACCGGGATCGCGACCGGCGCCTGCGGGCTGCGGATCGCGCCCTCGTCGGTGGTGTTGCCGATCGCGGCCCCGAACAGTCCCAGCGCCTCGCCGCGGTCCTGCACGAAGCGGATCTCGTCATGGCCGTAATAGGCCGTCATCTTCGCCAGCGCCTCGTCCTGGCTGGCGGCGCAGAACGGCTGCCAGTCGGCGTCGAGATCGACGTGACCGTCGGTCAGCGTCGGCCCGTACCACACCGGGATCTGGTGGCCCCACCACAGCTGGCGCGAGATGCACCAGGGCTCGATGTTCTCGAGCCAGTGGAAATAGGTCTTGGCGTCGCGTTCGGGCAGGATCCGGGTTTCGCCCGACCGCACCGCGTCGAGCGCCGGGCCGACGATCTTCGAGGTGTCGACGAACCACTGGTCGGTCAGCATCGGCTCGATGACGACCTTGGAGCGGTCGCCGTAGGGCTGCATGATCGGCTTGCTCTCGACGAAGGGCACCAGCACGGTTTCGGGCGGCGGCGCGCCTTCCTCGGCGGCGACGCGCTTGGCGGCCGAGGCGCCCAGCCGCGGATCCCAGGCCGGCACCATGATCGCCAGCCCCTGGTCGGTGATGTCGGCGACCACCGCCTTGCGAGCCTCGAACCGGTCGAGGCCACGGTATTCGTCGGGCACCAGGTTCAGCGTGTCGACCTCGACCACCGACGCCTCGGCGCCGCGGGCGATCTCCTGGGCGCGGGTCGCGGCCTCGGCGTAGGGGGCGCCGTCCGAGCGCATCGCGCCCTTGGTGTCCATCAGCCGGTACATCGGGATGCCGCTGCGTTGCGCCACCGCGTAATCGTTGAAGTCATGCGCGCCGGTGATCTTCACCGCGCCCGACCCGAAGGCCATGTCCGGGTATTCGTCGGTGATGATCGGGATCAGCCGGCGGTGCTCTTTCGGGCCGACCGGGATCTCGCAGAGCTTGCCGACGATCGAGGCGTAGCGCGCATCATCGGGATGCACCGCGACCGCGCCGTCGCCCAGCATCGTCTCGGGGCGGGTGGTGGCGATCGAGATGTAGTCGCGGGTCTCGCGGAACAGCTCGACGCCGTCCTCGTCACGCTCGACGTATTCGTAGGTCTCGCCGCCGGCGAGCGGGTATTTGAAGTGCCACATGTGGCCCGGGGTCTCGATGTTCTCGACCTCGAGATCCGAGATCGCGGTCTCGAAATGCGGGTCCCAGTTCACCAGCCGTTTGCCGCGGTAGATCAGCCCCTTGTCGTACATGTCGACGAAGACCTTGATCACCGCCTTCTGGAAATGCTCGTCCATGGTGAAGGCGTTGCGGTCCCAGTCGCAGGACGCGCCAAGCCGCTTCAGCTGGTCGATGATGGTGCCGCCGGATTTCTCCTTCCACTCCCAGACCTTCTCGAGGAACGCCTCGCGGCCCATCTCGCGGCGCGACGGCTGCTGGGTCTGGGCCAGCTGGCGCTCGACCACCATCTGCGTCGCGATGCCGGCGTGGTCTTGGCCGGGCTGCCACAGCGTGTCGAAGCCGCGCATCCGGTGCCAGCGCACCAGGATGTCCTGCAGCGTATTGTTGAAGGCGTGCCCCATGTGCAGCGACCCGGTCACGTTCGGCGGCGGGATCATCATCGAGAAGGTCTCGTCGCGCTTGGCGTTGGCGCCGGCGCGGAACGCGCCCGCCTGTTCCCAGGCGGCGTAGAGCCGGGCCTCGGCTTCGGCTGAGTCGAATGTCTTTTCCATGGCCATGCGCGTCCCCTTCAGATCGGCGCTTTCTCTAGCGCGGGCGCGGCTTGATGGAAAGATCTCAGACCGCGCGGTCGATCCGGGTCGACAGGTGCACCAGCGTTTCCATCGCGTTGACCCCGTCGATTTCGCCGATCCGGTCCAGCACCCGGTCGAGATCGCTGGTCGAGCTGGCGCGCAGCCGGCAGGCCATGTCGAACCGGCCCGAGGTGGTATGCGCCAGCTCGATCTCGGGCAGGGCGCGCAGCTGGGTCAGCACCGCGGCCTGCCGCGCCGGCTGCATCTGGATCAGCACGGTGGCGTGGATCGACTGCGCCCGCGCCGCGTCCGACAGCCGCAGCGCGTAGCCGGCGATTACCCCCGAGCGTTCGAGCCGGTCGAGCCGGGCCTGCACCGTGGTCCGCGCCAGCCCGAGCCGTTGCGCCAGCCGCGCCACCGGCATCCGGGCGTTGCCCGCAAGCAGCGACAGGATGGCGCGGTCGGTGGCGTCGGGTTCGGTCATATCGCCCAACCTGTCGTCGAAATGCCGACAGGTCCAGCGGTTTCGCGCCGATTGACGCTTCGGACCGACGCGGGGGCGGGCAAGGCTGAAGGCAGCGCCACACCCCGTGGCCGCCAGAGGTCACACCCGATGCTGCAATCCCCGATCTCCGTCGACCCCGCCGACACTCCGGCGGGCTGGCTTGCGGCCCATGGCGGCGATCTGCCGGTGCTGTTCTTCAGCGCGGCGGCGCTGACCGCCCGCCATGCCCGGTTTCGCCGCGGTTTTCCCGGCGCGGTCAGCTTCGCGGTCAAGGCCAACCCCTGCGACGTGGTGATCGGCCAGCTTTGCGCCGAGGGCATGACTGCGTTCGACGTCGCCTCGCCGGGCGAGATTGCGCAGATCGCCAAGGCGTGCCCCGGCGCCACGCTGAACTACCACAACCCGGTCCGGTCGCGCGCCGAGATCCGCGCCGGCATCGCCGCCGGCGTGGCGTCGTGGTCGGTCGACGCCGGGGCCGAACTCGACAAGCTGCTGGCCGAAGCCGTGCCGGGCGATGCCGAGATCGCGGTGCGGATCGCGCTGCCGGTGCCCGGCGCGGCCTATGATTTCGGCGCCAAGTTCGGCGCCACCCCCGACGCCGCGGTGGCGCTGCTGACCCGGGTTGCGGCGGCGGGGCTGCGACCGGCGCTGACCTTCCACGTCGGCACCCAATGCGCCGACCCCGGCGCCTGGACCGCCTACATGGCGGCGGCCGCCGACATCGCCAGGCGCGCCCGGGTGACGCTGGTCCGGCTCAACACCGGCGGCGGGTTCCCGGCCGGGCGCGACGGCGGCGACCCGCCGCTCGAGCCGATCTTCGCGGCGATCCGCGCCGGGCTGGCGGGCTTCGACGCGCCGCCGCCGCTGATCTGCGAACCCGGCCGGGCGCTGGTCGCCGACGCCTTCGCGCATGCGGTGCGCGTCAAATCGCGGCGCGGCGCGGTGGCCTATCTCAACGACGGGACCTATGGCGGTCTGTCGGAATTCCCGTCGATCGGCCTGCCACGCTTCGCGGTGCTGACCGCCGCCGGCGCGCCGCGGCGGGGCGCCGAGATCCCGTTCACGCTGTTCGGCCCGACCTGCGACAGCCTCGATCGGCTGCCCGGCGCGCCGCTGCTGCCCGACACGCTGCAAGAGGGCGACTGGCTGCTGTTCGGATCCACCGGCGCTTATCTCAACGGCGTCTCGACCGCGTTCAACGGCTACGGCGGCCGCGACCGCGCCGGCGTCGCATCGCTATGGACAGATCCGGCCCAGCCACTACGGTGATATCCCGCAGGGGAAGGATCGCATGAGGCACAGGCAAGACCCGGTCCCGACGCAGGACAGCCATGTCGGTTCGTGACTGGCTGCTGGGGCTTTTCGGCCGGCGGGCCCGCACCGCCGAGGGCCAGCCGCGGACTCGCGGGGCGGCGATCCATGTCATCATCCTCGACGGCACCATGTCGACGCTGCGCGCCGGCCAGGAAACCAACGCCGGTCTGACCTACAAGCTGCTGCGCGAGGCCGGGCGCAGCGCCAACCTCACGGTGCATTACGAGGCCGGGATCCAGTGGCGCGACTGGGCGTCGACGCCCGACGTGCTGATGGGGCGCGGCATCAACAGGCAGATCCAGCGCGCTTACGGCGTCGTCGCCTCGCGGTTCCGGCCCGGCGACCAGATCGTGCTGATCGGCTATTCGCGCGGCGCCTACGCGGTGCGGTCGCTGGCCGGGGTGATCGGCCGGATCGGGCTGCTGCGCGCCGACGCCGCGACCGAGCGCAACATCCGCCAGGCCTACCGCCACTACCGCGCGCCGATGACCTCGGAGGCGGCGAAGGTCTTCGCCCGGCTGCATTGCCACCCTTACGTCGAGATCGAGGCGCTCGCGGTGTGGGACACCGTCAAGTCGCTGGGGCTGCGGCTGCCGATCCTGTGGCGCTGGACCGAGCCGGTGCACATGTTCCACGACCACGCGCTGGGGCCGCATGTGCTGCACGGGTTTCACGCGCTGGCGCTGGACGAGACCCGCAACGCCTACGAGCCGGTGATGTGGGCCACGCCCGAGGGCTGGACCGGCCATATCGAACAGGTCTGGTTCCGCGGCAGCCACGGCGATGTCGGCGGCCAGGTCGCGGGCGTCGCGGCCTGCCGGCCGCTGGCCAACATCCCGCTGGTCTGGATGCTCGACCGGCTCGAGGCCTGCAAGCTGCCGCTGCCGGACGGCTGGCGCGACCGGTTTCCCTGCGACGTCGACGCGCCGTCGATCGGCACCTGGCGCGGCTGGAACAAGCTGTTCCTGCTACGGCGCCGGCGCGAGGTCGGGCGCGACCCGTCGGAACGGCTGCACGAGACGATCGCCGGCGGCCCCGACGACAAGCGCATGGCCCGGCACCGGCCGCCGAAGGCCGACCGGCCGCTGCCGTCGCCGCGGGTCGATGCCGGGCTCGAGCGCGGCGACGTCATTGCCAAGTAAGCCGGCGTCAGTCGCCGGCTGGCCCCCGGGGCAGGGGCGCGAAATGCCCGGCGATCCGGTCGATCAGCGCGCCACGCCGCGTCGCGTTTTCCGCCAGCAGTTCGTGGCGCCCGCCATCGATCCGCAGCAGCCGGCCGCCCGGCCAGCTTGCCATCCGGCGCTCGATCCGGTCGATGTCGACGATCCGCTCGTCGCTGCCCAGCAGGGTCAGGCAGGGCAGGGCGGGCGACGGTAGCGCCGCCAGCGCCCGGGTCTCGAGCAGCGCCTCGTGCAGCCAGTGCAGCGACGGGTCGCCCAGTTCAAGCTCGGGGTGCGCTGCGACCTGCGCCTGCATCCAGGCAAAGCTTTCGGCGTCGCCGGTCAGCATGTTCGCGCTGGCGGCGCGCGCCGCGTCTTCCAGCGTGCCGCTGCGGCCCGGTGCCTGCAGATGCGACAGCCCGAGCGGCCGGCTCAGCGCCGACAGCCCCCAGGCCATCGGCCGCAGCGCGCCGCGCAGCTGGATGCCCCACATCGGCGCGGCAAAGCAGACCGCGCGCACCGGCAAGTCATGGGCCAGCGCCCGAAGTCCGATGCAACCGCCCATCGAATGCGCCAGCAGATAAAGCGGCTTTGGCAGGCCGATCCTGGCGACGTGCTCCAGCAGCGCCGCCACGTCGGACTGGTAGTCGGCGAAGCTCTCGACATGGCCGGTGTCGGCGCTCGGGTGGCGGCGCTCGGACAGGCCCTGGCCGCGCCAGTCGACGGTCGCCGTGGCAAAGCCGCGCGCCGCAAGATCGGCCGCGACCCGGCCGTATTTCTCGGCGTATTCGGTGCGGCCGGTGAACAGCAGCACGGTGCCGCGCGGCGCCGCGGCGGCGGCGCCGGCATCCCAGTGCACCGCCCGCAGCCGCACCCCGTCGGCGGTCGACAGCCACCGCGATCCGGCGGCCGGGCCGGCCGCCACGTCGGCGAAGAACGGAGCCTCCGCCGACAGGTCAGTGGTGTCAGCCAAGAACCGCGGCCAGCTTCATCGCCAGCCCCATGTCGCCGTCGACCGCGAGCTTGCCCTGCATGAAGGCGGCGGTCGGGTCGAGCTCGTCGGCGAGAATCGCCTGGAAAGTCTCGGTCGAAGCGGTCAGCGTCACTTCCGAAGCCTCGTCGCCGGCGCGCGCGCCGCTGTCGTCGATCATGATCGCGCCTTCGCCTTCGATCACGAACTTGGCCGGACCGCCCTCGAGGCCTTCGCCGTTCATCTTCGCGTTCAGCGCCGCAACCGCCTGGTTAACGATGTCGCTCATCCCTGTCGTCCCTTCCGTGATGTGAAGGCACCGCCTCTGGTATCAGGCGGTGCCGATGCCTACACTGGGGTTATGGGTGCAAGATTACACGGCTTCAAACCTATCCTTGCGGCACTGGCGCTGGGCCTCGCGATTTCCGCTCCGGCTGTTGCGCAGGAGCCTGTCGCGCCGCGCGTGATCCTGCCCGGCGCCGGCGTCGCGGCCGAGGCGCCCGTGGGGTCGAGCCGGCTCGACCGGCTGATGCGCGAGCTTGGCGAGGCCGGCCCCGACGAGACGCCGCGGCTGGTCGGCCAGGTGCGCGCCGAATGGTCGAAAAGCGGCTCCGCGGCGATCGACCTGCTGCTGAGCCGTGGCCAGGACGCGCTTGACGCCGGCGACACCGCCGCCGCGATCGAGCATCTGACCGCGGCGATCGACCACGCGCCGGGCTTCGCCGAAGCCTACGAGGCCCGCGCCACCGCTTACTACTTCACAGGCCGGGTCGGCCCGGCGCTCGACGATCTGCGCCAGGCGCTGGTGCTGAACCCGCAGCATTTCGGCGCGCTCAAGGGCTTTGCGGTGCTGCTCGAGGAAATGAAGCGTCCCGAGGCCGCGCGCGAGGCCTGGGACGCGGTGCTGGCGCTGGTGCCCGGGGACGCCGAGGCGGTGGCCGCGGCCGAGCGGCTCGATCTGATGCTGGGCGGCCAGCCGCTCTGACACGCCGCCGCGCCGCACGCCAGCGCCCGCCCGCCTGCCTTATCCTCCCGCACGACCGCGCCCCGCACAGGACCTTTTCATGACCGCCCCCTCGCGTATCGGCGCCGTTCTCGGCCCGACCAATACCGGCAAGACCCATT
>JBFGEI010000156.1:0-7134 GCA_041580155.1 Limimaricola sp. | reverse complement strand
GTCCAGTCCGGCACCGGCCACGCGGTGCTGCAGGCCCGCGAGGCGTTGGCCGGACTGCAGGGCGACGTCGTCGTGCTCTATGGCGACACGCCCTTCATCCGGCCCGAAACGCTCGAGGCCATGCTGGACGCGCGGTCCCGCGCCGCGGTGGTGGTGCTCGGCTTCGAGGCCGCCGATCCGGGCCGTTATGGCCGGCTGGTCACCGATGGCGACAGCCTCGAGGCGATCGTCGAATACAAGGACGCCGACGACGCGACCCGCGCCATCACCCTGTGCAACTCCGGCGTCATCGCCGCCGATCGCGCGGTGCTGTTCGATCTGCTCGACCAGGTCGGCAACGACAACGTCGCCGGCGAATACTACCTGACCGACATCGTGGGCCTGGCCCGCGCCCGCGGCCTGGCCGCCACCGTGGTGCGCTGCGACGAATCCGAGACCCTCGGCATCAACACCCGGGCCGAGCTGGCCGCCGCCGAGGCCGGCTTTCAGGCCCGGATGCGCGCCGAGCTGATCGAGGACGGCGTGACCCTGGTGGCGCCCGACACCGTGACCTTCGCGCGCGACACGGTGATCGGCCGCGACAGCCTGATCGAACCCAACGTGGTGTTCGGCCCCGGCGTCACCATCGAGAGCGGCGCCCGGATCCGCGCGTTCTCGCATCTCGAGGGCTGCCACGTGTCGCGCGGCGCCACCGTCGGCCCCTTTGCCCGGCTGCGGCCCGGCGCCGAGCTGGCCGAGGAGGTGCATGTCGGCAATTTCGTCGAGATCAAGAACGCGCAGATCGGCACCGGCGCCAAGGTCAACCACCTGAGCTACATCGGCGACGCCGACATCGGCGCCGGCACCAACATCGGCGCCGGCACCATCACCTGCAACTACGACGGCGTGTTCAAGCACCGCACCACGGTCGGCCGCGACGTGTTCATCGGCTCGAACACCATGCTGGTGGCGCCGGTCACGCTGGGCGACGGCGCGATGACCGCGACCGGCACCGTGGTGACCCACAACGTGCCGGCCGGCGACATGGCGGTCGGCCGCGCCCGCCAGGACAACAAGCCGGGCTTCGCAACCCGGTTCTTCGAAAAGCTGCGCGCCGCCAAGGCCGCCAAGTCGAAAGGCAACTGAGATGTGCGGAATCGTCGGGGTTCTCGGCAATCACGAAGCCGCGCCGCTGCTGGTCGAGGCGCTCGGCCGGCTCGAATACCGCGGCTATGACAGCGCCGGCATCGCCACGCTGGACGAGGGCCGTCTCGGGCGGCGCCGCGCCGTCGGCAAGCTGGTCAACCTGTCGGACAAGCTGGTGCACGAGCCGCTGCGCGGCAAATCCGGCATCGGCCACACCCGCTGGGCCACCCACGGCGCCCCGACCGAGGCCAACGCGCATCCGCATGCCGGGCCGCGCGTCGCCGTGGTCCACAACGGCATCATCGAGAACTACCGCGAGCTGCGCGCCGAGCTGGCCGCCGAAGGCATCCGGACCCAGACCGAGACCGACACCGAAACCGTGGCGCTGCTGTGCCAGCTGTTCATCGACCGGCAGATGTCGCCGCGCGACGCCGCCGCCGCGACCATCGCCCGGCTGACCGGCGCCTACGCGCTGTGCTTCTTGTTCGAGGACGAACCCGACCTGCTGATCGCGGCGCGAAAGGGCAGCCCGCTGGCGATCGGCCATGGCGACGGACAGATGTTCGTCGGCTCCGACGCCATCGCGCTTGGCAACCTCACCGACCGGATCACCTATCTCGAAGAGGGCGACCGCGCCGAGGTCACCCGCGACGGCGTGACGATCTTCGACATCGACGGCCGCGCGGTCTCGCGCCCCGAAAAGCGCATCGCCGCCGGGTCGGCCCAGGTCGACAAGGCCGGGCACAAGCACTTCATGGCCAAGGAAATCGCCGAGCAGCCGCGGGTGTTGGCCGAGGCGATGCGCCACTACCTGCGCCCCGAAGGTGGCGTCGCCCTGCCCGATCCGGGCATCGACTTCACCGCCATCGACCGGCTGACGCTGGTCGCCTGCGGCACCGCCTCCTACGCCTGCCTCGTCGCGAAATACTGGTTCGAGCAGGTCGCAAGGCTGCCGGTCGAGGTCGATGTCGCCTCGGAATTCCGCTACCGCGAGCCGCCGATCCCGCCGCGGTCGGCGGCGCTGTTCGTCAGCCAATCGGGCGAGACCGCCGACACGCTGGCGGCGCTGCACTACGCCAAGGGCCGCGCCGACAGCATCCTGTCGCTGGTCAACGTCACCGAAAGCTCGATCGCCCGCGACAGCGACATGGCGCTGCCGATCCTCGCCGGGGTGGAGATCAGCGTCGCCTCGACCAAGGCCTTCACCTGCCAGCTTCTGGTGCTTGGCGCGCTGGCGCTCGAGGCGGCGCGGCAGCGCGGCGCGCTCGACGCCGCGACGCTGGCGCGGCACGAGGCCGGGCTGCGCGGGCTTCCGGGGCTGATCCAGCAGGGGCTGAGCATCGAGGCCGAGTGCCAGCGCGTGGCGCGCGGCCTTGCCGAGGCGCGCGACATCCTGTTCCTCGGTCGCGGCCGGATGTTCCCGCTGGCGCTGGAAGGCGCGCTGAAACTGAAGGAACTCAGCTACATCCACGCCGAGGCCTACCCGTCCGGCGAACTCAAGCACGGGCCGATCGCGCTGGTCGACGAACACGTGCCGGTGATCGTGATGGCGCCGCATGACGAGCTGTTCGACAAGACCGTGTCGAACATGCAGGAGGTGATGGCGCGTGGCGGCAAGGTGCTGCTGATCACCGATGCGCGCGGCGCCCGCGAGGCCGGCGACGGCGCCTGGGAAACCCTGGTGATGCCCGAGGTCGACCCGCTCTGGGCGCCGATCCTCTACGCGATCCCGGCGCAGCTTCTGGCCTATCACACCGCGGTCGCCAAGGGCACCGACGTCGACCAGCCGCGCAACCTCGCGAAATCGGTCACCGTCGAATAACCCGGCGCGAAACGCGAAGACGGGGGGCGCCATGGCGCCCCCCGTCTGCGTTTCGGGCCGGTCCGCCCGGATCAGTCGCGAAACACCGTCAGCTCGGGCAGCGAGGTCAGCGACACCTCCAGCAGCCGCATCGCCGGCAGGCTGATCTGGCTGCCGGCGCCGGCGGCGCCACCCGACGGCCGCAGCTCCAGCTTCACCGATTTGCCGGCCGCGGTCTCGACCCGGCCCGGCGTCACCGCGCTGACCAGCGGCGTTTCCAGCCACAGCCCCGGATCGGCCGGCGATCCGAGCGACGCGATGGTGGTGCCAAGCCGTTCGCCACCCGCCGATGCGGCCGGCGCCACCGCGGCGGCGCGCTGTTCGGCGGTGGTGGTGTCGAGCGCCTCGGCGGTGCTGGCGGCGCGCGACGGCGCCGGGGCCGACGCGGCGACCGGTGCCGGGGCCGGGCTGACCGGGGCGGCGACCTCGGTCGTTGGGGGCTGCATCTCGGCGCAGGCGGCAAGAACTGCCAGCGCGGCGAAGGCGGAGAGGGTGAGGATCCGTTTCATGCCGCGAATTTAGCGCGCCGGGACCGTCGCGCAATCCCCGCGGTGGCGATGCCGCGCGGCATCGCCGTCGCGGGTCCGGAACCGGCACGATCCCGCCACCCAGCCCGCGGCGACCCGGCACCCGGCAAAGCGCCGCCCGCGCTTGCCTTCCCCCCTGCCCGACCCTACCTTTCTCAGATGACCGCACCCCAGCCTTCGCAGCCCGCGACCCCGCTCATCGACCCCTTCGCGCGCGCCATCCGCTATCTGCGCGTGTCGGTCACCGACCGCTGCGAGTTCCGTTGCGTCTACTGCATGTCGGAAAAGATGACCTTCTTGCCGCGCAAGGACCTGCTGACGCTTGAGGAACTCGACCGGATGTGCAGCGCCTTCATCCGGCTCGGCGTCGAAAAGCTGCGGATCACCGGCGGCGAGCCGCTGGTGCGGCGCGACATCATGACCTTCTTCCGGGCGATGACCCGGCATCTCGACAGCGGGGCGCTGAAAGAGCTGACCCTGACCACCAACGGCAGCCAGCTGGGCAAATACGCGCAAGAGCTGGCCGAGGCCGGGGTGCGCCGGATCAACGTGTCGCTCGACACGCTCGACGCCGAGAAATTCACCCGCGTCACCCGCTGGGGCCGGCTCGGCCAGGTGCTCGACGGGATCGACGCGGCGCTGGCCGCCGGGATCCGGGTCAAGATCAACACCGTGGCGCTCAAGGGCTTCAACGAGGACGAGCTGTTCGACCTGACCGAGTTCTGCGCCGCCCGCGATCTCGACCTGACCTTCATCGAGGTGATGCCGATGGGCGACATCGGCAACGAGGACCGGATCGGCCAGTACTGGAACCTGCGCGAGCTGCGCGCCGAACTCGAAAGCCGCTACACGCTGCACGATCTGAGCGAGCGCAGCGGCGGCCCGGCGCGCTACGTGCGGATCGGCGAAACCCGGCAGAAGATCGGCTTCATCACGCCGATGTCGCACAACTTCTGCGAAAGCTGCAACCGGGTCCGGGTCACCTGCACCGGCGAGATCTACACCTGTCTCGGCCAGGAGGGTCACTCCGACCTGCGCGCACCGCTGCGCAGCAGCGAAGGCGACCACACGCTCGAGACGGCGATCCGCGCCGCGATCGCGCTGAAGCCCAAGGGCCATGATTTCGACTATGACCGGCAGACCGTCAGCGGTCAGGTCAGCCGCCACATGAGTCACACCGGCGGATGACCCGTCCACTGGCGCTGCGGCTCTGGCTCGGTGGCTCGGCCGGGCTGCCGGCGCTCGCCGAATACGCGCTGGCGCGACGCGTGCACAACGGCCAGCGCTCGGAGCCGGCGCGGCTGCGCGAACGCATCGGCCGCGCCACCCGGCCGCGTCCCGACGGGCGGCTGGTCTGGATCAACGCCGCCTCGGTCGGCGAAGTCGCCTCGATCGCCGATCTCGCCTCGGACCTGGCGGCCGAAGGGCTGCGGGTGCTGATCACCACCACAACCACCACCGGCGGCGCCCGCACCGCGGCGATCTCCTCGGCGCTGCACCAGTACCAGCCGCTTGATACCGCGCGCGCGGCGCGGCGGTTCCTGGATCATTGGAAGCCCGACCTGGCCTGCATGGTCGAAGGAGATCTCTGGCCGCGACTGCTGACCGAAACCGCGCGGCGCGAGATCCCGCTGGCGCTGCTGAACGCGCGGCCGTCGCGCAGCCGGACCCGGGCCCCGCGGCTGATGGCGGCGCTGATGGCGCCGTTCGACCTGGTCACCACCCAGGGCCCGGCGGTCACCGCCGAGCTCGCAGACCTCGGGCTGCCGCCCGACCGGCTGCTGACCGCCGGCGATCTCAAGGCCGCCGCGGCGCCTCTGGCTGCCGATCCGGCGCGGCTGGCCGAACTTGCGACCAGCTTCGCGGCGCGGCCGCTCTGGGCCGCGGTCTCGACGCATGACGGCGACGACTCCCAAGTGATCGCGGCGCATCTCGCGGCGCGTGACCGGCACCCCGGGCTGCGGTTGATCCTGGCGCCGCGCCACCCGGCACGCGGCGACGCCGTGGCCCGGCTGCTCGACGCCGCCGGGCTGGTCACCGCCCGCGCCTCGCGCGGCGACGCCATACTGCCCGAAACCGAGGTCTGGCTGGTCGATCGGCTCGGCGATACCGGGCTGATCTACCGGCTGGCGCCGCTGGTGTTTCTCGGCGGCTCGTTCGGCGCCCAGGGTGGCCACAATCCGTGGGAGGCGGCGCGGCTCGGCGCCGCGGTGCTGCACGGCCCGCGGCTGCGCAACGCCGCCGCGGCCTACGCCGAGCTCGACGCCGCCGGCGCCGGCCGGATGGTCGCGGACGGCGCGGCGCTTGGCACCGCCGTCGCCGATCTCATCGGCCAACCGGCGCTGCAGGCGGCGCGCGACGCGGCGCTGCGGCTGATGGCGGACCGCGGCCAGGCGCGCAGCCGGACCCGCATTGCGCTGCTGGCGTTGCTGCGCCGCGGCTGATGCGCGACGCGGGTTACTTTGTCCCGAAAATACGCATATCCCACGGTTCCATGAGCACCACGGCCGTCATCCTCAACGACACCTCCACGCGCTATCACCACGGCTGCACCCGGGTGATGCGCTTGCTGACGCAGGGGCTGGAACGCCACGGGCTGACGGTGATCGGCCGCAGTCCGGCGCGGCACGACTGGGCCCGCGACCCCGATTTCCTCGCCCGGATGCGGGCGGCCCAGGTGATCGTGATCAACGGCGAAGGCACGCTGCACCACGGCCGGCCCGCAGGCGCGGCGCTGCTCGGGGTCACGGATCACCCGGCGCGCGGCACGACCCCGGTGGCGCTGGTCAACGCGCTCTGGCAGGACAACCCGCCCGACTGGAACGCCGCACTCGGCCGCTGCGCGCTGATCGCCGCGCGCGACAGCGCCAGCGCCGAAGCGATGGCGCGGGCCAGCGGCGCGCCGGTGCGCTGGCTGCCTGACCTGTCGCTCTCGGCCCCGGCCGACACCGCGCCGCGAAGCCGCGCCGGGGTGATCGTCGGCGACAGCGTGAAGCCCGGGCCGCGCCGGGTGCTGGGCGGCGCCGCGGCGCGGCTGCCGGGCGCGCTGCTGCTGCCGACGAAGACGCTCACCGCACCGATCTGGCGCCTTGCCCCGGCCCGCGCGGCGCTGGCCCGGGCCTGGTTCGGCCGGCTCGGCCTGCCGCCGATGCAGATGCCGAAGGACGAGGCCGGCTACCTGGACCGCATCGCAGGCGCCCGGCTGCACATCACCGGCCGGTTCCACGCGGTCTGCCTGTCGATGCTGGTCGAAACCCCGTTCCTGGCGCTCAGCTCCAACGCCTCGAAGATCGAACGCCTGCTGCGCGACGCCGGGCTTGGTCCGGACCGGCTGGTCGCTGCCGAGGCGCTGGCCCGACCGCCGCAGACCCGCGATTTCGACGCCGCCGAGCTTGCCGCGATCCGCGAGTTCCGCAACATGGCGGTGACGCGCGCCGAGACGCTGTTTTCCGACATCGCGGCGCTGGCCCGGGGAGACGGAGCATGATCGGCTTTCACATCGCGCGGCTGCTGCGCGACGAAACCCGGCTGGCGCGGTTCGGCAGGCCCGAACCCGAGCTGATGGCGCGGCTGGCCGGATCGAGGGTGGCGCTGGTCGGCAACGCGCGGGCGCTGGCCGAG
>JBFGEI010000155.1:0-7146 GCA_041580155.1 Limimaricola sp. | reverse complement strand
TGCGTGATCGTGCAGGACCTGTTCCTGAACGAGACCGCGAACTACGCGCATGTGTTCCTGCCCGGCTCGACCTTCCTCGAGAAGGACGGCACCTTCACCAACGCCGAGCGCCGGATCAACCGGGTCCGCAAGGTGATGCAGCCGAAGAACGGCTACGCCGACTGGGAAGTCACCCAGCTGCTGGCCAACGCGATGGGCGGCGGCTGGACCTACACCCACCCGGCGCAGATCATGGCCGAGATCGCCGCGACCACGCCGAGCTTCGCCAACGTCAGCTACGAGCTGCTCGAGGAGCAGGGTTCGGTGCAGTGGCCGTGCAACGACGCCGCGCCGGAAGGCACGCCGCTGATGCATATCGACGGCTTCGTGCGCGGTCGCGGGCGCTTCATCCGCACCGAATACGTGGCGACCGACGAAAAGACCGGGCCGCGGTTCCCGCTGCTGCTCACCACCGGGCGGATCCTGTCGCAGTACAACGTCGGCGCGCAGACCCGCCGTACCGAGAACTCGCGCTGGCACGAGGAGGACGTGCTGGAGATCCACCCGCACGACGCCGAGGTCCGCGGCGTGAAGGACGGCGACTACGTGCGCCTCGCCTCGCGCTCGGGCGACACCTCGCTGCGCGCGACGATCACCGACCGGGTCAGCCCGGGCGTGGTCTACACCACCTTCCACCACCCGGTGACCCAGGCCAACGTGATCACCACCGACTTCTCGGACTGGGCCACCAACTGTCCGGAATACAAGGTGACGGCGGTGCAGGTCAGCCCGTCGAACGGCCCGTCGGAGTGGCAGGAGGACTACGCGCTCCAGGCCGAGCAGGCCCGCCGCATCCTGCCGGCGGCCGAATGACCGATCAGCTGCACCCGCTGCGCCGGGTTGCGGCGATCTCTCCGGGGGCGGCGTCGGCCGCCCCCGTTGCCCTGCCCGAAGAAATCCCGGTGGCGGTGGTCTACAACGGCTCGACCCAGGCGGTGATGATGGCGACGCCGGCCGATCTCGAGGATTTTGCCCGCGGCTTCACCCTCACCGAAGGCTTCGCCCCGGCGGATGAGATCGGCGAGGTCGAGATCGTGCCGCAACCCAACGGCATCGAGGCGCGGATCTGGCTGCCGGAACAGCGCCAGGCGGCGCTCGATGCGCGGCGCCGGGCCCAGGTCGGCCCGGTCGGCTGCGGGCTTTGCGGCATCGACAGCCTGGCCCAGGCGGCGCGCGAGGTGGCGCGGGTGCCGGCGTCTGACCTGCGGCTGACACCCGCCGACATCACCACCGCGCTGACCACTCTGCGCGACCTGCAGCCGCTGCACGACGAAACCCGCGCGGTGCATGCCGCGGGCTTCTACGTGCCCGGCACCGGCATCGTGTTGGCCCGCGAGGACGTCGGCCGGCACAACGCGCTCGACAAGCTTGCCGGCGCGATGGCGGCGGCCGGCACCGACCCGCGGTCCGGCGCGGTCGTGCTGACCTCGCGGCTATCGCTCGAGATGGTGCAGAAGACCGCGATGATCGGTGCCTGCGCCATGCTGTCGGTGTCGCAGCCCACCGCCCACGCGGTGCGGCTGGCCGAGACCGCCGGCATCACCCTGGTCAGCCACAACCGCCACGGCACCCGCATCTTTACCCATTCCAGCCGCATCGGAACCGCGCATGTCCTCTAGAACCTCGTCGGAAAAACTCGTCTACATGGCGAACCAGATCGCCACCTACTTCTCGACCCAGCCCGGCGACGACGGCGCGAAACGGGTCGCCGAACATCTCCGGTCGTATTGGGAACCGCGGATGCGCGCCCGGATCTTCGAGATGCTCGACACCGGCGAGGCCGCCGATCTGTCACCGCTGGCCCGCGCCGGCGTCGAGATCTGGCGCCGGGAAATGAACGCGCTGCCCGCGCATAGCGAGGTCGACTGACCCGCGCCGATCCGCCGGATCACACCTTCTTGGTGGCGATCCGGTAGACCCCTTCCGGCAGGTTCAGCGCCGCCGCAAGCTCGCGCAGCTGAGCCTGCGACAGGGTGATCCGCAGCACGTCGTCGCGGCGCGGATCATATTGCTCGACCGTGATGCAATCTTCGAAGCCGCAGATCGTCACGTCTTCCTGCAGATTGACCGAACCCTCGTCGACGAGGGTGATCACGGTGGCGTCGAAATCGTGCTCGATGGTGAACATGACCCCAGCCTAGGCCGGGGCCATGGGCCTGCGCAAGCCGGCGCCGGCAGGCTGTTGCCGATTGCGTGACCGGGGCTGGCCGCTGCCGACATGGCCCGATAAGCTGCCGCTACAGCTTTCACATTCGCCAGACCGGATCGCCCTCCCGATGATTCCACGTCCCCTCTACTTGGCCCTGGCCGCCGGCCTCGGCCTTGCGGCCTGCGCGCCGCCGCTCGCCGCCCCGCCCGGCTCCGGCCGCATCACCACGGTGACGCCGCCGCCGGGCCGCACCACCGAAACCGTGTCGAAGGGCCCCGGCCCGGTCGGCGATCCGCTGGCGGCGCGCGAGGCGGCGCGCAATTTCGTCGCGGTGGTCGAACGGGTCGAACCGGTCGCCGAACAGGTGTGCCGCGCCAACGCCCCCGGCACCAACTGCGACTTCCGCATCGTGGTCGACGACCGCCCCGGCATGCCGTCGAACGCGTTCCAGACGCTTGACGCGCGGGGTCGGCCGATCATCGCCTTCACCGTGGCGCTGCTGGCCGACGTGCGCAACACCGACGAGCTGGCCTTCGTGCTGAGCCACGAGGCGGCACACCACATCGCCGGCCACCTGGCGCGGCAGCGGCGCAACGCCACCATCGGCGCCACCGTGTTCGGCGAGATCGCCGGCCGGATCGGCGGCGGCAGCACCGACGCGATCCGGACCGCACAACAGCTCGGCGCCAGCGTCGGGGCCCGCAGCTACAGCCAGGATTTCGAACTCGAGGCCGACGCGCTGGGCACGGTGATCGCCAAGCAGGCCGGCTACGACCCGGTGAACGGGGCGCAGTTCTTCTTGCGGATTCCCGACCCGGGCGACAGGTTCCTCGGCACCCACCCGCCGAACGCCCGGCGCATCGAGACGGTGCGCCGCACCGCCGCCGGCGTCGGCCGCTGAAACGACAACGGGCGCCCGATCGGGCGCCCGTATTCAATCATGCCCGACCGACGCGGCGATCAGACCCAGGCGATACCGACGCTGATCGCCGCGAAAAAGCAGACCGAGGCGACAAGCACGAAGCCGTGCCAGATCGCGTTGGAAAATCGCAGCGAGTCCCAGGAATAGAAGATCACCCCGAGGCTGTAGAGCAGCCCGCCGATCACGATCAGCGTGGTCGCCAGCGCCGGCAGCGTGGTGGCCAACGACCAGACCAGCGCCACGCTGAGCCAGCCCAGCAGCAGGTACAGCGTCGGGCCGAGCCGGCCAGGCGTGCGCCAGAAGAAGATCTTCGCCAGCGCCCCGGCCAGCGCAATGCTCCAGACCACCGCCAGCACCACATAGGCGAAGGCCGAACCGATCAGCACCACGAGCGGCGTGTAGGTGCCGGCGATCTTCAGGTAGATCGCTGCATGGTCGAGCCGCCGCAGCACCGGCCGGATTCGGGTCCAGGGCGTCATGTGGTAGAACGCCGAGGCGGTGAAGGTCGCGATCAACGCCGCGCCATAGACCGATACTGCGGCGATCCGGTCGATCCCGAGATCGCCGTTCAGCGTCGAGAACAGGATCAGCAGCACCGCGCCGGTGATCGCGAAGACGACGCCCAGCGCGTGGATCACCCCATCGGCGATCCGTTCCGCGGGGGCGTAGGCGGGGTAATCATCAAGCGCGATTTTCTGTGTCATGATCTCTATCTAGCGCAAATTCGCCGATCGACACAGTTCAACAACGGCCGTGACGCAACGGCGCAGACGGCATCTTGGCATCGTCGAGGCGCTGCCGCATTGTCGCGCTCCGAAATCGAGGTGGCGTGATGCGTTATAAGTGGCAACGGGTGAAGATGCGCGTGGTCTGGTCCTGGCAGGGGCTGCTGCATGTCTGGCGCACCGAGGGCAGCATGCACCAGTGGATCTGGGCCAACATCTGCTCGGCGGCGCTGGCGTTCCTGCTGCCGTTGTCAGGCCCCGAGCGCGGCATGCTGCTGATGGGCGGCATTTTCGTGCTGGCGCTGGAATGCCTGAACACCGCGATCGAACGGGTGGTCGACGATGTCTCGGAAGTGCAACGCGACCGCGCCAAGCAGGCCAAGGATTCGGGCAGCGCCGCGGTGGCGCTCGGCGGCGCCGCTGTCGGCCTGGCCTGGATCTGCGTGCTGGGCGGGCTGCTGCTGTAGCGCGTCCGAGTTACTTTGTCCCCGAAATACGCAAATCCCGCCGCATCGGCAGCGATGGCGTCGGGGGAACGGGCCCGGCGCCTGCAGCACCGGGCCCGCGCCGATCAGCTTTCCGGCGGCACCACGCGCAGCCGCAGCTCGCGCATCTGATCGTTGCTGGGCTCGGACGGCGCGTTCATCATGAGGTCTTCGGCCCGCTGGTTCATCGGGAACAGGATGACCTCGCGGATGTTCGCCTCGTCGGCCAGCAGCATCACCATGCGGTCGATGCCGGCGGCGCAACCGCCATGCGGCGGCGCGCCGTACTGGAACGCGTTGACCATGCCGCCGAACCGCTTGCGCACCTCGTCGGCGCCGTAGCCGGCAAGCTCGAAGGCCTTGAACATGATCTCCGGCTTGTGGTTCCGGATCGCCCCCGAGATCAGCTCGTAGCCGTTGCAGGCGAGGTCATACTGGTAGCCCAGCACCGATAGCGGATCGCCCTGAAGCGCCTCCATCCCGCCCTGCGGCATCGAGAACGGGTTGTGCGAAAAGTCGATCCGGCCCTCGTCGTCCTTCTCGTACATCGGGAAGTCGACGATCCAGGCGAAGGCGAAGCGGTCGGTCTCGGTCAGGCCCAGCTCCTCGCCGATCACCACCCGGGCGCGACCGGCGACGCGCTCGAACGCGTCGGGCTTGCCACCCAGGAAGAACGCCGCGTCGCCGATGCCGAGGCCCAGCTGCTCACGGATCGCCTCGGTGCGCTCGGGGCCGATGTTCTTGGCCAGCGGGCCGGCGGCTTCCATGCCGGCCTCACCCTCGCGCCAGAAGATGTAGCCCATGCCCGGAAGACCTTCCTTCTGGGCAAACGCGTTCATCCGGTCGCAGAACTTGCGGCTGCCGCCCTTCGGCGCCGGGATCGCGCGGATTTCGGTGCCGTCCTGCTCCAGCAGCTTGGCGAAGATCGCGAAGCCCGAGTCGCGGAAGTGGTCCGAGACCACCTGCATCTTGATCGGGTTGCGCAGGTCGGGCTTGTCGGTGCCGTACCACAGCGCCGAGTCCTTGTAGGAGATCTGCGGCCACTCGGTGTCGACCTTCCGGCCCTTGCCGAACTCCTCGAAGATCCCCTGCATCACCGGCTGGATCGTCGCGAAGACGTCGTCCTGGGTGACGAAGCTCATCTCGAGGTCGAGCTGGTAGAAATCGGTCGGCGAGCGGTCGGCGCGCGGGTCTTCGTCGCGGAAACACGGCGCGATCTGGAAATACTTGTCGAAGCCCGACACCATCAGCAGCTGCTTGAACTGCTGCGGCGCCTGCGGCAGCGCGTAGAACTTGCCCGGATGCAGACGGCTCGGCACCAGGAAGTCGCGCGCGCCCTCGGGGCTGGACGCGGTGATGATCGGGGTCTGGTATTCGCGGAAATCCTGGCCCCACATCCGCTTGCGGATCGACGACACCACGTCCGAGCGCAGCACCATGTTGGTCTGCATCGCCTCGCGGCGCAGGTCGAGGTAGCGGTATTTCAGCCGGGTTTCCTCGGGGTATTCCTGGTCGCCGAACACCTGCAGCGGCAGTTCCTTCGACGCGCCGAGCACCTCGATGGCGCGGATGAACACCTCGACTTCGCCGGTCGGCAGCTTGGGGTTCACCAACTCGGGCGCACGGGCCTTCACCTCGCCGTCGATCCGGATGCACCATTCCGAGCGGACCTTCTCGACCTCGGCGAAGGCCGGGCTGTCGGGGTCGCAGAGCAGCTGGGTCACGCCGTAATGGTCGCGCAGGTCGATGAACAGGATGCCGCCGTGATCGCGGACGCGATGCACCCAGCCCGACAGGCGGACGGTGTCGCCGACTGTGTCACGGGTCAGGGCGGCGCAGGTGTGGGTGCGGTAGGCGTGCATGGAAAAAATCCCTTTGGGGCGGGTGTCGCGCCGATACACCGGGTTGGCGGCTCGATGTCAAGCAAGCCGGGGGGTCACGGCGTCACCAGTTGCGCGGCCATCAGCCCGCGCAGCGCGTTGCCGACCCAGAATTGCCGGGCCGCAGAGAGGTCCGGCCGCCGCAGCACCGCCTCGCGGACCCCCTGCCCCAGCAGCTCTTCGCGCAGCACCCCGGGCAGCAGGCCGCAGGCCCGCGCCGGGGTCAGCCGGGCGCCATCTGCGGTCTCGATGAACAGGTTGGTGATGCTGCCCTCGCACAGCTCGTCGCGGGTGTTGAGGAACAGGTATTCGTCGACGCCGGGCGGCAGCGCGGCGCGCGCGGCATCGTAAAGCGCCCGGTTGGTGGTCTTGTGACCAAGCCAGGCGTCGTCGGGATCGAGCCGGGTCGGGTGGATCGCGACACGCCAAGCGGGCGCGGTCGGGGGCAGGATCGCGGTGGTGAGGTCGAGCCTGCCCGAGCCGTCGAGCGTCAGCCGGCAGCGCAGCGGCGCGTCGCCCTCAAGATCGAGCAGCGCGGCCGCCGCGGCGCGGTCGAAGCCGAAACCGAAGTGCCGGGCGCTGGCCTGCATCCGATCGAGGTGCCGGTCGCGGCGCAGCGCCCCTTGCCCCGGATGCCAGGCCAGGGTTTCGATGATCTTCAGCTCGGGCGGTCTGCGCATGGCGGATCGGTGACCGCGTAGCACCTGGCTGTCAAGCGTCGCGCCGCGGCGCCGGCGTCGCGTCTGCGTAGTTGAAGGACAAAGTAGACGAGATGTCAGGCCAGGCGGGCGAAGCGGGTCTTCCACAGTGCCTCGTCCCATTCCGAGGCGGAGTCGCTGTCCCAGACGATGCCGCCGCCGACGTTCAGCGTGGCCCGGCCGGCGTCGAGCAGCAGGCTGCGGATCGCCACGTTGAAGCAGGCGCGGCCGTCCGGCGCGGCCCAGCC
>JBFGEI010000154.1:0-7164 GCA_041580155.1 Limimaricola sp. | reverse complement strand
CGGCCGCGGCCGAGGCCGGCAGCGCCAGCAGCATCACGCCGCGGCGCCCCTCGGCGGTCAGTTCCAGATCAAGCCGCACCAGCCGGTAGGTCGCCTGCGGCAGCGCCAGCCCGGCGGCGCGCGGATCGGCGATCCGGCTGCCGGGCGCGTGACCCGGGGTCCAGCCCGCCAGTTCGGTGGCCTCGGCCGCGGCCTCGATCTCGGTCAGCAGCCGGGCGACGAGCGGCGTGGTCAGCGCGGTATCGGTGCCGGTGACCGGCCGGGCTTCGGCGGCGTCGCCGCGAACCTTGCCGAGGGTCTGCATCTCGACCACCGCGGCGCGGGTCTGCAAATCGAGCGCCGCGATGCCGACCGGGCCGGCGCCGCGGGCGATGCCGATCAGCAGCTGGCTGGCCTCGAGCTTGGCCAGCAGGTCTTCCAGGGTCAGCAGGCTGACCTCGATCTCGGCCACCGACAGCACCAGCCCGACCGCCGCCTCGGCGGCGCGGCTGGCGGCAAGCCGCAGCGCCCGCGCCGGCGTCGCCGCCTGCGATTTGGGATCAGCGCCCGCGCCGCGCAACAGCCGCCGCAGCACCGACTTGAGTTCACTATCCGCCATTCCGTTCGTTCCGCCGCGCTGCCTTCGGGTGCAACCGCCCGGCACCAGTTACGCCGCAAGCGGTTGAGGAATGTCTAAGACGGGTCGGCCGGCAGGGTGACCCGGAACGCCGCGCCGCCCTGCCCCGGCAGGTAGCCGATGGCGCCGCCCAGCCGGGTCATGATCTCGCGGCAGATCGCCAGCCCCAGCCCGGCGCCGCCGGCCTTGCCCGGATCGCCGAGCCGCGAGAACTTCTCGAAGATCACCTGGCTTTGCCGGACGTCGATGCCGCTGCCGTTGTCGACGAAATCCACCACCCTGGCGGCGCCGTCGCGGGTCACGGTGATCCGCAGCTCGGGCGTTTCGGAATCGCAGTACTTCCGCGCGTTGGCGATCAGGTTGATGAACACCTGGGTCAGCCGGTCGGGATCGGTGACCAGCGTCATCGCCTCGTCGCCGCGCCGCCGCCGGACCTTCAGCGGCCCGCCGCCGGGTTGCGCCGCGTCCAGCGCCCGGTCGAGCAGGTCGCCAAGCTGCACCGGCCGCAGGTCGAGCCGGCCCTGCCCGGCCTCCATAACCGACAGGTCGAGCAGATCGTCGAGCAGCCGGGTCAGCCGCCCGGCCTCGTCGCCGATGATCCCGGCGAACCGCGCCTGGTCGGCGGGCTGGATGCCGCCGTCGCGCAGGATCTCCGAGAAGGCCCGGATCGAGGTCATCGGGGTGCGCAGCTCGTGGCTGATCTGGCTGAGGAACCCGTCCTTCTGCACCGACAGCGCGGTAAGCTTGTCGTTGGCGTCGCGCAGCGCCCGCGCGGTGCGCTCCTGCTCGGCCGATTTCTGTTCCAGCTGGACCGAGTATTCCATGATCTGCGCGGCCTCGTCGGCCACCGCGATCAGGTCTTCGACCGACACCGTGGCGCCCTGGGTCAGCTGGCCGACCATTGCATGCGCCGTGGCGGCGCCGACCGACCCGGACAGCTCGCGCTCGAGCGACTGGATGAAGCCGGGCGTGACCTCGGGCAGCCAGCCGGCCTTGCCCTGCGCCGCGGCGGCGCGGGCGAAGATCGCCTGCGCCTCGGCGGCGCCGAGGATCCGCTGCGCCATCACCAGCAGGTCCTCGGCGTCGGCATCGCCGCGGGTCCAGCCGCCGGTGCCGTCCGAATGGTCGAACACGTTGACGAACTGCGCCCCCTGCAGCCGTTCGACCGGGCCCGGGAACGACACCAGCGACACCGCGACGAACAGCACCGTGTTGAGCGACAGCGACCACAGCACGGCGTGCAGCACCGGGTCGAACCCGGCGCTGCCGAACAGCGCCTGCGGCCGCAGCCAGCCGATGCCCCAGGGCCCGGCCTGCATCACCTGCGCCCCGATCACCGTGCCGTCGCCGAAGCTTGGCAGGAACATGGTCCAGAGTCAGACCGCGAAGCCGGTCAGCAGGCCGGCGGCGGCGCCGCTGCGGGTGGCGCCGCGCCAATAGAGCCCGCCCAGCATCGCCGGCAGCACCTGCACCACGCCGGTGAAGGCGACCAGCCCGATCGCGGCCAGCGCGGCGCCGCCGCCCGACAGGCGGAAATAGACGTAGCCCAGCAGCAACACCCCGACGATCGACAGCCGCCGCGCGGTCAGCACCATCGCGCGCACGTCGCCGGACATCGTCGCGCCGCCGGCCCGCGATCGCAGCCAGACCGGCACCACGATGTGGTTCGACACCATGGTCGCCAGCGCGATCGTCGCGACGATCACCATCGAGGTCGCCGAGGAGAAGCCGCCGAGGAAGATCCACATCGCCAGCCCCTCGTGGCCCTGGCTGAGCGGCAACGTCAGCACGAACATGTCGGGGTTGGCGCCGGCCGGCAGCATCTCGAGGCCGGTGACCGCGATCGGCACCACGAACAGGCTCATCAGCATCAGGTACAGCGGGAATGCCCAGCTCGCGGTGGCGAGATGGCCTTCGTCGGCGTTCTCGACCACCAGCACCTGGAACATCCGCGGCAGGCAGACCAGCGCCGCCGCCGACAGGAACATCAGACCGGCCCAGCGGCCGCCGGATTGCTGCCATTGCGCGATCGGCGAGGCGTCGATTCGGGCCAGCGTCGCGGCGAGGCCGCCGCCCAGGCCCCAGACCACGAAGATCCCGACCGCCAGCAGCGCGCCAAGTTTGACCACCGCCTCGACCGCGACCGCCATGACAATGCCATGGTGGCGTTCGTTGGCGTCGAGGTTGCGGGTGCCGAACAGGATGGTGAACAGTGCCAGCCCGATCGCCGACCACAGCGCCACCGACCCGGCGCCAAGCCCGGACCAGCGCGCGCCGCCGGCCTCGGCGAAGACCGCGAAGCTCTGACTGATCGACTGCAACTGCAGCGCGATATACGGGGTGACGCCGACCACGGCGAGCAGCGTCACGATGCCGCCGAGCAGTGCCGACTTGCCGAAGCGCGACGAGATCAGGTCGGCGATCGAGGTGATCCGCTGCGCCCGGCCGATGCGCACGAGCTTGCGCAGCAGCGACCACCAGCCCAGCATCACCAGGCTCGGGCCGAGGTAAATCGTCAGATATTCGAGCCCGGAGCGCGCGGCGTAGCCGACCGCGCCGTAGAAGGTCCAGGCGGTGCAGTAGATCGACAGCGACAGCGTGTAGATCAGCGGTGACCGCATCCAGCCGTCGCGACCACTGGCGGCGCGGCGCTCGGCGGCAAACGCGACGCCGAACAGGAATGCGACATAGACCAGCGACACCAGGATCAGCAGGTTGAAGGTCAGCATGGCCCGGGGTCCGACGGGGGGATCATGCCGGGTCCGACGGCCGCCGTGCGGCGCCGCGCAGCGCCCGCGACAGCAGCGCCGACAGCCCGGTCAGCCCGACCCAGACCGCGAAGAGATAGATCAGCGTCACCGAGGTCGGGGTGTCGCCGCGCGGCCAGAGCAGCGGCAGCAGCCACAGCCCGGCGCCGATCGTCGGCGCCAGCCGCGCGGCGTCGTGCAGCCGACGCTGCCGATACGAGGCGCGGGCCAGAAACACCGGTCGACCGGGATAGGACGGCGCCGGCCGCGGCGGCCGCAGGGGGTCCTCAGCCGATGACAAGCGCCCGCACCCGGTCCAGAACCTCGGCATTGGAGAACGGCTTGGTCATGAAATGCGTCGCCCCGAGCCGCAGCGCCAGGTCGCGATCGCGCGCCTGGCCGCGCGCGGTCAGCATCATCACCGGCAGCGCCCGGGTTTCGGGATCGCCGCGCAGCTCGCCGAGGATGTCATAGCCGGACCGGCCGGGCAGCATCGCGTCAAGGATCACCAGGTCCGGCGGATGCGCCCGCACCCGCGCCGCCGCCGTCGCCCCGTCGGCATGGGCGTGCACGGTCCAGCCGTCGCGGCTCAGGATGAAGCTGATCGCCTCGATGATGTTCGGCTCATCCTCGATCAGCAGGACACGCTTGGCCATGCGTTGGCTTCCTTCCCCCAGGCGCCGCGACCACCACAGGTGACCACGTCCGCCAATCCACTATTGCCGCCGCGCGTCGCGCTGTCAAAACACGCGCATCGCCCGGCGTTACTTTGTTCTTCAAATACGCAAGGCGACCGGGCGCCGATCGACCGAGGTCGGGCGTGATGGCGCGGTGGTCGCCATGCGTATTTCAGGAACAAAGTAGCGGGCTCAGCGCCCGAGGATCGACGGCTCGCGCCGGGCCGGGCAGCCGTCGCGCGGGCAGATCCGGCAGCCGGGGCCGACGGCGCGGATCGGGCCGGCGGCATCGGCGGCCGGGTCCGGCAGCATCAGCATCACCGCCTCGGTCAGCGGCGCCGCGTCGAAGCCGGTCGGCGCGCGCGGCCCGGCCACCGCATAACACAAAAGCCGGCCGGTCGGCGCGTCGTCGCCCGGCAGCATCGCCACGGCGCGGACCGGCCGTCCGGGCTGGCCAAGTGCCTCGTAGAGCGGCCACAGCGGGCACGGGCTGCCGCCGCGCGGAAGGGTCAGCCCGGGCAGCGGCCGACGGTGCAGCACCACCCCGGCCGCGTCGCAGATCACCAGCCCGGCGCGGGTCGGCCCGGCGCCGGGCGGCAGCGCCGCCAGACGACGCAGCACCGTTGCGAGGTCGCAGCCGAAGCGCCGCGCCAGCTCTGCCGGATCCGGCGTCTCGGACCAGCCGCGCGCCACCGCCTCGAGCGGCAGCGCCGCGGCGTCAGCGCGGTAGCGCGTCAGCCAGCCGGTCAGCAGATCGCGCGCCGCCGCCCCGAGACCGGGGGCTCCGGCGGCGACCTCGGCCGGCTGCATCGCCGGCGCCGCCCCCTCGAGCGCCGGGACATGGTGATCCATCGCCTCGAGGAACCGTGCGATTTCATCCTGCGGCGTCAGCGCCACCGCGGTCGCCTCGGGCGCTTCGAGAAACCGCGCCAGCGACCGGCTGCTTTCGGCCAGCCGCAGACTTTCGGCGTGGATGTTGCGGTGAAACCGGCTCTGCCAGTCGCGGTCCAGATCCTCGCCGCCGACCAGAATCGACGAGGTCGAGCGGATCGCGGTCACCGCCATGATCACCTGATGCAGCGAGGCGGCCAGCTCGGGGTCGTGCGCCAGCCGGTCGCCCAGCGCCGCCACCCGGTCCTCGAGCGCCGCGATCCGGGCGCCCTGCGCTGCGACCAGCCCGGCCCAGTCGGGAAACCGGCCGGCGAATTCGGCCGGCCGCGCCGGCGCCGGACCGGAGAGCCAGGGCGCCGCCGCAGCGCCGCGCAGCGCCCCGACCAGAGCGCCGTCGGAGTCTTCTGCCAGCGCCGCCGGATCGAGGCCCAGCGCCCGGCCGATCCGGTTCAGCAGCCGCCCTGCGATGCGCCGACGGTTGTGTTCGATCAGGTTGAGATAGGAGGCCGAGATCCCGACCGCCGCCGCCAGATCGACCTGGCGCATGCCGGCGTCGATCCGGCGCAGCCGGATCCGCGACCCGGCCGGCAAACGCTGGTCGCCGGCCTCGCGGGTAGGGCTGGTGGCCGCCATCCGAATTGTCCTTTTGCCACCGTGGCTTTCTGCAGCCGCGAGAAAATCAGTTGACGGATTTACTGCCGCCTCTGTTCAGTAATTTACAAAATTGCGCTTCTCTGTCCAACACTTGTTGAGCCGTTTTCACGAATGCCCTGATACTTGTGCATCACCGAAAGGTGGGGGCTGCCGCGGGTGGGGAGGCCAGCGGCGGCCCTGAGCATCTCAGGGAGGAGACCTCATGACACGATCCAACTTCTCGCGGCGCGGCGTATTGAAGACCGGCGCTGCGGGCGGCACCATGCTGGCGCTGCCGACGATCTTCACCGCATCCTCGGCCTCTGCCTTCACCAACGAGCCGACCGGCGACAGCGTGACGCTGGGCTTCAACGTGCCGCAGACCGGCGCCTATGCCGACGAGGGCGCCGACGAGCTGCGGGCGCTCGAACTCGCCGTCGAGCATCTGAACGGCGGCGGCGACGGCGGCATGCTGCAGACCTTCTCGTCGCAGACGCTCGACGGCACCGGCATCCTCGGCAAGAAGGTCGCCTACGTCACCGGCGACGACCAGACCAAGTCGGACGTCGCGCGCGCCACGGCGCAGTCGATGATCCAGAAGGACGGCGCGGTGATGATCACCGGCGGGTCCTCCTCGGGCACGGCGATCGCGGTGCAGGGCCTGTGCCAGGAAGCCGGCGTCATCTTCATGGCCGGCCTCACCCACTCCAACGACACCACCGGCAAGGACCGCAAGGCCAACGGCTTCCGGCACTTCTTCAACGCCTACATGTCGGCGCAGGCGCTCGCGCCGGTGCTGAACAACATGTACGGCGCCGACCGCAAGGCCTACCACCTGACCGCCGACTACACCTGGGGCTGGACCCAGGAGGAATCGATCGCCGCGGCGACCGAGGCGCTGGGCTGGCAGACCACCGAGAAGGTGCGCACCCCGCTCGGTGCCGGCGACTTCTCCTCCTACATCGCTCCGGTGCTGAACTCCGGCGCGGATGTGCTGGTGCTGAACCACTACGGCGGGGACATGGTGAACTCGCTGACCCAGGCGGTGCAGTTCGGCCTGCGCGACCGCCAGGCCAACGGCAAGGACTTCCAGATCGTGGTGCCGCTCTACTCCGAGCTGATGGCCCGCGGCGCCGGGTCGGCGATCGCCGGCATCCCCGGCAGCCAGAACTGGGACTGGAAGCTCGAGGACGCCGGCACCAAGGCCTTCGTCAAGAGCTTCGGCGAGAAGTACGGCTTCCCGCCGAGCCAGGCGGCGCACACCTGCTACGTGCAGACGCTGCTCTATGCCGATGCCGTGTCGCGCGCCGGCAGCTTCAACCCCTGCGCCGTGGTCGAGGCGCTGGAAGGCTTCGAGTTCGACGGCATGGGCAACGGCCCGACGCTGTACCGCGCCGACGATCACCAGTGCTTCAAGGACGTGGTGGTGGTGAAAGGCGCGGAATCGCCGCAGGACGAGTTCAACCTCGTGGACATCGTCGAGATCACCCCGACCGCGCAGGTCACCTACCCGCACGACCACCCGATGTTCGCCGGTGGCGCGCTGGGCGAGTGCAACCCGGGCGCCTGACCGGCCCCCTGGCGGGGGGGGGGGGGGGGG
>JBFGEI010000153.1:0-7169 GCA_041580155.1 Limimaricola sp. | reverse complement strand
CCGCTGCTGCCCGGCGCGCTGGACCTGGCAGAGGCCGGGGTCCGCTCGACGCTGTTCGCCGACAATCTCGCCGGGGCTGGCGCGGTGGTTCTTGGGGCCGGCGGCGCCCGTGCCGATCTGATGTTCGACCCGCAGACCGCCGGCGGGCTGCTGGCGGCGGTGCCGGAGAGCGAGGCCGAGGAGCTGTTGCGGCAGCTGCGCGCGGCGGGTTATCCTGCGGCGCGGGTCGGCGCGATGACGGACACCGCCGGTCTGCGGATCCTTTGATCGGATTTGCGTATTTGCGGGACAAAGTAACCGGGCGGCGGACTTGCGTGGCGGACGGCGCGCGCATAGGTGCCTACGCCATGATCACCGTTGCCGCCCTGTATCACTTTGCGCCGCTGCCCGACCCTGAGGCGCGCCGCGCGCCGCTGTTCGCGCTGTGCGAGGCGGCCGGGGTCACTGGCACGCTGATCCTGGCGCAGGAAGGCGTGAACGGCACCATCGCCGGGCCGCGCGACGGCGTCGAAGCGGTGATCGCGCATCTGCGCGGCTGGCCGGGGTTCGCCGGGCTCGATTGGAAGCGAAGCCGGGCCGAGACCGCTCCGTTCCGACGGCTCAAGGTGCGGGTCAAGCGCGAGATCGTCACCATGGGCCAACCCGGGGTCGACCCGCTGGCCTCGGTCGGCACCCATGTTCCGGCCGCGGCGTGGAACGCGCTGATCGCGGCGCCCGACGTGGCGGTGATCGACACCCGCAACGCCTACGAGGTGTCGATCGGCAGCTTCGAGGGCGCGATTGACCCCGGCACCGCGAGCTTCGCCGAGTTCCCGGCCTGGTGGGCCGCCAACAAGGCCCGGTTCGACGGCAAGCGGATCGCGATGTTCTGCACCGGCGGGATCCGCTGCGAGAAGTCGACCTCCTATCTCAAGGCGCAGGGCGTCGAGGAGGTGTTCCACCTGCAGGGCGGCATCCTGAAGTACCTCGAGACGGTGCCGCAGGCCGACAGCGCCTGGCGCGGCGATTGCTTCGTGTTCGACGGCCGGGTCGCGGTCGGCCACGGGCTCGCGCAGGGCCGGCACGGCATCTGCCACGCCTGCCGCCGCCCGGTGGCGCCCGAGATGACCGGGCACCCGGCCTATGTCGAGGGCGTGTCCTGCCCGGCCTGCGTCGACGAAACGTCCGAGGCCGACAAGGCACGCTTCGCCGAGCGGCAGCGCCAGATCGGCTTGGCGCGGCAGCGCGGCGCAACCGAAAGCTGAAAACCGATTCGCGCTACACCTTCCCGGCGGCATTGGCTAGGCAGGCGGCATGGTGAGATTTCCAGCGATGCTGCGCGAGCTGATACCGGGGCCGAGGGCGGTGTTCGCGCTTGCGATCGGCGCCGGCTGCGGCGGTCTCGCGGCGGCGCTCGGGCTGCCGCTTCCCTGGATGCTCGGGCCGATGATCGGCAACACCATCGCTGCGCTGGCCGGGGCGCCGGTGCGCGGGCCGGACCGGCTGCGGCCGCTGGTGATCCCGGTGATCGGGGTGATGCTCGGCTCGGCGATGACCGCGGGCATGTTCGCCGACGCCGGCCGCTACGCGACGAGCTTCGCGCTGCTGCTGCCGTTCCTGGCGCTCGCCGCCTGCGTCTCCTACGCGGTGTACCGCAGGCTCGGGCGTTACGATCCGGTCACCGCCTTCTTCAGCGCGATGCCCGGCGGGCTGAACGACATGCTGATCCTTGGCGGCGCCGCCGGCGGCAACGAGAAGCGGATCGCGCTGGCGCATGCCAGCCGGGTGCTGATGGTGATCCTGTTCGTGGTGCTGTTTTACGGCCTCGTGCTCGATGTGCAGCCGGGGGGCGCTGCTGCGCGCGGCGCCGATGTCGCGGCGCTGTCGGCGCGCGACTGGCTGGTGCTGGGCGCCGCGGCGCTGCTTGGGCTGCCGCTGGGCCGATGGCTGCGACTGCCGGCGCCGCAGATCATCGGGCCGATGCTGCTCAGCGGTGCGGCGCATGTCGGCGGGCTGGTGACGGTGCCGCCGCCGGCGGTGCTGGTGATCGTCGCCCAGGTTGTGATCGGCACGGTGATCGGCTGCCGGTTTCTCGGCGTCACCCCGCGCGAGATCGGCCGCGACCTGCTGCTGGGCGCTGCGTCGTCGGTGTCGATGATCTGCGTCGCGGTGCTGCTGGCCGCGGCGCTGACCGCCGCGACCGGGATTCCGCTGTCGCAGAGCTTTCTCGGCTATTCGCCGGGCGGGCTGACCGAGATGAGCCTGCTGGCGCTGGCGATGGGTCAGGACGTGGCCTATGTCTCGGTGCTGCACCTGGTGCGGATCGTGCTGGTGATCTTCGCGGCGCAGCCGGTGTTCGTGCTGCTGCGGCGCCGCTGACGGCGGATCACAGCGGCACGAAGCGGTCCTCGTCGGGGTCGAAGCCTTCCAGCCCGCCGGCGCCGATGTCGTTCCATAGCCCGTGCAGCGTCAGCGTGCCGGCCTCGACCGCCTCGCGCACGAAGGGGAAGGTCATCAGGTTTTCGAGCGACACCAGCACCGCCGATTTCTCGAGCGCCGCCAGCCGGTCCTCCGGGCTGCCCTCGGGCAGCGCCTCGAAGCCGGGGCGCAGGATGTCCATCCAGCGGCCGATGAAGCTCGAGGTCTTCTCGAGATCCGGCGCGTTGCCCGAGCACATGTCGTAGCAGCCCTTGACGCCGCCGCATCCGGAATGGCCGAGCACGATCAGATGCGGGACCTTCAGCGCGCCGACCGCGTATTCGACCGCCGCCGAGGTGCCGTGCTGGGCGCCGTCGGGGGCGTAGGGCGGCACCAGGTTGGCGATGTTGCGGTGGATGAAGAACTCGCCGGAATCGGCGCCGAAGATCGAGGTGACATGCACCCGGCTGTCGCAGCACGAGATCACCATCGCCCGCGGATGCTGGCCATCCTCGGCGAGCTTCCGGTACCAGCTGCGGTTCTCGGAATAGGAGGTGGCTTTCCAGCCGTGATAGCGTTTCACCAGGTATTCCGGCAGCGGTCTCGCGTTGGTCATGGCCTTCTCCCTCGGTCAGGATGCTTCTCGGAATAGGCAGGATTTGCCCGGATTTCGAGCGATTTCTTCGCCGCCCCGCAACGCTTTGCCAAGGCTGCGGCGCGATGATGCGCGGATGAGCATCCACGATCCCCCGATCAACGATCCGCGCCGCCCCGCCATCGACCGGCTGGCGCCGGCCGCGGCCGGCCATGTGGCGCTGGCGCGCCCCGCGCCACCGACCCGGCCCGGCGATCTCGGGGCGGACCTGCGCAGCTGCGCCTTCGACCTCGTCGCGGCGCGGGCGCGGATCGCCCTGGCGCTCGGCCGTCGACTTGGCGATGCCGAGCTGCACCGCGCCGCGGAGGCGGTGCTCGATTGCCTGGCGACCGGCGATGCGGCGGCGCTTTCCGCGACCGTGACGCGGCTGGGCCGGCTGCTGCACCGGCTGTCGGCGCCGGGCGGCTAGGCGCTTCGGCTTCGGTCACGTCACGGTGCGCGGCCGGGCATTCGGCTTGCGGCGGCGTCGGGTCCGGCTAGTCTCGGCGCCGATCCGACAGTCCCGACCCCAAGCAAAGGTCCGCCATGCCCGCCGCCGATTTCGCCCCGCACGACGCCGACGCCCTGCCGCTCTGGCTGGTGTCGCCCGATACGCTCGACGCGGCGCTGTCGCGGCTGCCCGACACCGCCCGCGCCTGGGCCAGGGCGCAGGGCTTTGCCGCGACCGCCGGTGCCTGCCTGGCGCTGCCCGATGCCGCGGGCGCGATCTGCGGCGCGGTGGTCGGCTTGGGCGACGGCGAGGCGGCACGCCGCGGCCGGTTCATCGCGGCGCAGGCCGCGACGCGGCTGCCCGCCGGGCCGTGGAAGCTCGACCCCGAAACCGACCCGGCCCTGGCCGAGGAAACCGCGCTGGGCTGGCTGCTCGAGAGCTACCGCTTCGAGCGCTACCGCAAGCCGGGCCGGGCCGCCGCCGGGCTGGTCGCGCCCGAAAACGTCGATGCCGACCGGCTGCGGGCCATCGTCGCCGGCGAAACCCTGACTCGCGACCTGATCAACACGCCGGCGTCCGACATGGGCCCGGCCGAGCTGGAGCAGGCCGCCGCCGATCTCGCGGCCGAGTTCGGCGCCCGGATGGCGGTGACCGGCGCCGAGGACCTGCAGGCCGGCAACCTGCCGCTGATCCACGCGGTCGGCCGCGCCGCCGCCAATCGGGCGCCGCGGCTGATCGACCTGCGCTGGGGCGACGAAGGCCCGCGGCTGACGCTGGTCGGCAAGGGCGTGTGCTTCGACACCGGCGGGCTGAATCTCAAGCCCGGCAGCTCGATGGGGCTGATGAAGAAGGACATGGGCGGTGCCGCGACCGTGCTTGGCCTAACCCGGATGATCATGGCGCTGGGGATGAAGCTGCAGCTGCGGGTGCTGATCCCGGCGGTCGAGAACTCGGTTTCGGCCGACGCGTTCCGTCCCGGCGACATCCTGACCTCGCGCAAGGGGCTGACGGTCGAGATCAACAACACCGACGCCGAGGGACGGCTGGTGCTGGCCGACGCGCTGGCGCTGGGCGCCGAGGAATCGCCCGACCTGATGGTGTCGATGGCGACGTTGACCGGCGCCGCGCGGGTCGCGGTCGGCCCCGACCTGTCGCCGTTCTACACCGATGCCGACGCCGACGCGGCGGCGATCGCCCGGGCCGCGGCAAAGGTCGCCGACCCGGTCTGGCGGATGCCGTTCCATGCGCCCTACGAAGCGCTGATCGAACCCGGGATCGCGGATCTCGACAACGCGCCCTCCGGCGGCATGGCCGGGTCGGTCACGGCGGCGCTGTTCCTGCGCCGCTTTGCCGGCGACGCGCGCTACACCCATTTCGACATCTACGGCTGGAACCCGACCGCGGCGCCGGGCCGGCCCAAGGGCGGCGTCGGCATGGGGGCGCGGGCGCTGCTGCAGGCGCTGCCCGACCTGCTGGGGCTGTGACGATGACCGCGCTGGACCGCCGCTTGACCCCGGCCAACGGCCGGGTCGCGGCGCTCGAACTCGCCGGCAGGGTGCAGGCGGAGCGATATGTGCCGGGCCGAGCGGCGCGGGTCGCGGTGCCGGTCGCCGACCTGCTGGCGGCGCCGGACGGGGCGCGCGACCGGCAGCTGTTGCTCGGCACCGCGGTCACGGTCTACGAGGAATGCGACGGCTGGGCCTTCGTGCAATCGGCCCGCGACGGCTACGTCGGCTACCTGCGGGCGGTTCTGCTGGCCGAGCCTCGCGATGCCAGCCACGTCGTCGCGACGCCGGCGACGCATCTCTACCGCGACGCCGACATCAAGTCGCCGGACCTGATGGCGCTTTCCTTCGGCAGCCGGATCAGCGTCACCGCCGAGTTGCGGCATTTCTGGGAAACCCCGGACGGCTTCGTGCCGAAAAAGCACTTGCGGCCGCTTGACCGGCCGTTCTCCGACCCGGTGACCGTGGCGCAGATGTTCTTCGGCGTGCCGTATCTCTGGGGCGGCAACTCGATCCGCGGCATCGATTGCTCGGGGCTGGTGCAGGCGGCGCTGCTGGCTTGCGACATCGCCTGTCCCGGCGACAGCGACCTGCAGCAGGCGCTGGGCGACGCGGTGACGCCTGAGGCGGCGCCGCAGCGCGGCGACCTGTGGTTCTGGCGCGGCCATGTGGCGATGGTGGTCGATCCCGACACGCTGATCCACGCCAACGGTCACCACATGGCGGTGGCCTACGAAGAAACCGCCAAGACGGTGCTGCGAATCGCGGCGCAGGACGGCGGCCCGGTGACGCATCGACGGCGGCTGCCGCGCCAGGCCCCGGTCTAATCGACGATGCGGAACCTGCGGGCGTCGAACACCCGCAGCACCTGGGACAGATCGTTGCCGCGCCGCAGCACCTGGCCCTCGGGGCCGATCACCGCGTACTGGCCCTGCTTTTGCCGCAGCTTGGGGCGCTTTTCGATCCGGTAGAGCGGGGTTTCGGCGGTGCGGCGAAACACCGAGAACACCGCGACCTCGCGCAGGCTGGCGATCGCGTAATCGCGCCATTCGCCGGCCGCCACCATCCTGCCGTAGACCGACAGGATCGGTCCCAACTCGGTCCTGTGATAGGCCACCTGGTCGGAGGCAAGGGCCGGGAAAGGCGTTGGCGGCACGACTGTCATGGCTTCAGAATTGCGCGTCGGGCCTGACATTTCAAGTCCGAGGCGCCTGCCACCGCAATGCCGCGAAATCACCACCCGAGCGGCCGCAGCGCTCCATGCCAGCGCCGCGCGGCAACGGCAGTGTCGAACCAGAGACAGGCTTTTCCGGCGCTGCGGCGACATCGCCCCCACCTGACCCGCGGTCGCCGGAAGGCCTGTCCGATCCCCAAACCACCGCCCGAACCACGCCTTGATCAGCCGCAGGTGATGCCGCGGATGACGTTGCCGGCGTCGATCTCGAAGTTGATCCGCTGCGGGCTGTAATCCTGGGTCACCGCGTCGCCCGGTCGGATCAGCCGCACCTGGCCGAGGATCAGCACCCGTTCCAGCGCGGTGGCGTCGCGGCCCAGCAGGCCGGACTGCGCCGCGGCGCCGCAGGTGTCGGGCCGGGTCGGGATCGCCGGGACGGATGGCGCCACGACGGGGCCCGGCGCGCAGGCGGCCAGCAGCGGCAACAACAGGGCAATCAGGACATGGCGCATCGGCGAATGCTGCCGCGCGGCGCCGGCTGGCACAAGGGGGCGGATTGCTTCTTGCCGCGGATTCCGCGAGTTTGCCTTGGACACCGGGCCACGCCTCTCGGCCCATCCCGATACCGAAAGGACTTCCCCATGCGCACCCGTGCCGCCGTTGCCGTCGCCGCTGGCAAACCGCTCGAAATCATGGAGGTCAACCTCGAGGGCCCCAAGGCCGGCGAGGTCCTGGTCGAGATCAAGGCCACCGGCATCTGCCATACCGATGAATTCACCCTGTCCGGCGCCGATCCCGAGGGTCTGTTCCCGGCGATCCTCGGCCACGAGGGCGCGGGCGTGGTGGTCGAGGTCGGCGCCGGCGTGACCACGCTCAAGCCGGGCGATCACGTGATCCCGCTTTATACGCCCGAGTGCCGGCAGTGCCCGTCCTGCCTGAGCCAGAAGACCAATCTCTGCACCTCGATCCGCAGCACGCAGGGGCAGGGGCTGATGCCCGACGGGACCT
>JBFGEI010000152.1:0-7209 GCA_041580155.1 Limimaricola sp. | reverse complement strand
GGGGTGGCCCGCGTCGTGGTCGCGGCCGATGATCCGGACCCGCGGGTCGCCGGGCGCGGGCTGGCGATGCTGCGCGCCGCCGGCATCGCGGTCGAAACCGGGCTGCGCGGCGACGAGGCGCGCGCCGATCTGGCCGGCTTCCTGCTGCGGGTCACCGAAAGCCGGCCCTTCGTGACCCTGAAACTGGCCGCCAGCCTCGACGGGCGGATCGCCACGGCGACCGGCGAAAGCCGCTGGATCACCGGCCCCGAGGCGCGGCGCCTTGTGCACATGATGCGGGCCCGGCACGACGCGGTGATGGTCGGCGGCGGCACCGCCCGGGCCGACGACCCGATGCTGAACATCCGCGGTCTCGGCATCGACCGGCAGCCGGTGCGGGTCGTGCTGTCGCGGCGGCTCGACGTGCCGCGCGACGGTGCGCTGGCGCGCAGCGCCGCCGACATCCCGCTATGGCTGTGCCATGATCCTGCCGCCGATGCGCGGCTCTGGACGGCGCTTGGTGCGACCAGCCTGCCCTGCGAGGTCACCGCCGGCCAGGTCGCCCCGGCAGCGGCGCTGGCGGCGCTGGCCGGGCGCGGCATCACCCGGGTGTTCTGCGAGGGCGGCGCCGGGCTGGCCGCGTCGCTGCTCTCGGCCGGGCTGGTCGACGAATTGGTTGTATTCTCGGCCGGGCTGGCGATCGGCGCCGAAGGCACGCCGGCGCTGGCCGCCATGGGGCTCGACGCTTTGGCACAGGCGCCGCGCTTCGACCGGGTCGCGGTCGAGAGCGTCGGCGCCGACGTGATGACACGCTGGCGCCGCAGGCCCGGCTGACGGCCGCCCCGCAGGGCGGCCGCGCATCGCAAGGTGCCGGATCAGTTGGCCGGGGCGTCGGGCAGCGCGGTCTCGTCGAGATCCTCGACCACCGCGTCGGCGTCGGGCTGGCCAAGGCCGCTCTCTTCGATCTCGCCGGTGTCGACCGGGGCTGCGCCGACCGCATCGGCACCGGGCTGGTCGTCGATGACGCCGGCGGTCGGGTTGCCATCGTCGCGCGGCGCCGTGGCCTGCGCGCTGGCCTGCACCTCGTCCGGGGTCAGCTTGCCGTCGGCGTCGACATCGAATTGCAGCAGCGTCAGCCCGACCTCGCCGAAGGCGGTGGTGAGCTCGGCCTCGGTGAGAAAGCCGTCGGCGTCCGCATCGACCATGTTGAAGGTCGCGGCCTGGCCGGCGGCGCCGGTCGCGGCGATGCCGGTGACAAGCGCGAGGGCGGTGAGGCTCTTGGTCTTGAAGGTCACGTGATGTCCTTTTCTTTCGGTCTTGCTGCGACCCGAGGGTCGCGGAGCCCCCGGCATCCGGCCGAGGTCCGACAGCCAAACATCGCGCGCAGGCGACCGTTCCGGGACCGGGTCAGGGTCGGTGGCAAGCCGCCAGTCGCGACCGTGCCGATGCGCGACCCGCCGCCGAGGCAAACCCTCGGTCAGCGCCGCCAAAGCGGCGCGACACCGGCCAGCAAGCCCTGCAGCTTGGCCATCGCCCGCAGCGTCGGCGGCGCCGGCAGCGCCCCCGAGATCAGCCGGTCGACCGCCAGTTCGACCGGGCAGGGGCGGCCGCTGACCGGGTCGGTGTAGCGCGGCCAACCGATCAGCGCGGCATGCGCCAGACCGATCAGGTCGGGCCGCGCGACGCGGCGCGGACAGGCCGGGCCGCGGTCGTCGGTCAGCCCCCAGCCGGCGTAGAACGGCATCCCGAGGCAGGTGACCGGCACGCCGCGCAGCAGCGCCTCGAAGCCCAGCCCCGAGGTCATCGTCCAGACCGCGTCGACCGCGTCGAGCGCCAGCGCCGGGTCGGTGTCGCGCAGCACCAGATCGGCGATCTCGGCGGCCTGCGGCACCGCGCCGGGGCGCAGCCCGGCCTCGACGTCGGGATGCGGCTTGTACAGGATCACCGCGTCCGGGTTGGCGCTGCGCACTGCCTGCAACAACCCGAGATTGGTCCGGATCGCGCCGCCGCCCAGCCGCAGCGAGGCGTCGTCCTCGACCTGGCCGGGCACCAGGATGCGACGGCCCTGCGGCAGGTCGTGGGGCAGGGCTGCGCCGGACAGGTTGTATTTCGACAGCCCGGCCAGCCGCAGCCGCACCAGCAGCGCCTCGGCCCGGTCGCGGGCGTGTTGCGGCAGCTGCGGCGCCGTGGCGATCAACCGCTCCATCCGGCTTTCGCGCGACGGGTCGTAATGCAGGCCGAGATCGTCGAGCCCGAGGCTCAGCGGCGGCACCAGCGCCGCGCCAAGCCCGCGCGACCGCAGCAGCCCGTCCTCGATCCGCACCGCGCCGTCGGGCGCCTCGCGGGCGCCCCAGACCATCAGCCGGCGGCCGTCCTGCCGCGCCTTGGCGGCGGCGCGCGGGGCCGGGTCGGCGAACAGCATCGGCCGGGCGCTGCCGAAGGCGCGCTGCAGGTGGCCCCGTTTCCACAGCCGCATGCCGCTGCCGACCCAGCCGGCGTGATCGTCGCGCCAGGCGCGGGTATCGGCCTCGAAGCCGTCGAGAGCGGTCTCGAAGCGGCACAGCCGGTCGCGGCAGGGGTCGTACCACACCGGGTAGAGGATCATCGCCGCCGCGAACAGCTGCGCCCGGGTCAGCCGGCGCTGCCGCCGGTCGACCGGCAGCCTGTCGTCGGTCAGCCCCCAGCCGGCGTAGAACGGCTGGCCGAACACCACCGGCCGATGCCCGGCAAGGATCGCCTCGAAGCCCAGCTGCGACGACAGGGTGTAGACCGCGACCGCGCCCTCGAGCAGTTGCCACGGCGACAGCGGCTCGGTCAGCAGCTCGACGCCGGGACCAAGATCGTCGGGCCGGAAGTGGCCCGGCCGCAGCCCCTGCGCAGTCTCGGGGTGGGTCTTGATCAGGATCCGCGCGCCGGGGTGCTCTTCGCGGGCGCAGAACAGCATCTCGAGAAACCGGTTGCGATCGCCGCGGCTGGCCCGGACCGCGGCGTCGCCGGCGGTTTGGTCCACGACGATCACGTAGCCCGGCGCCGGCACAGGCAGCGTCGGGTCATAGCCTGAGTATTTCGACAGCTCGGCGGTCTTCAGGCGGGCGATCCCGACCCGGGCCCGGTCCAGCAGCACGGTGTCGTCAAGCGGGTGCGTGGCCAGCAGATGTTCAAGATCCGACGGCACCGCGGCGTCGAAATGCACGCCGCGCCGGTCGATCAGCAGCCCGAGCGGCGGGTCCCCGGCGCGGCCGGGCCGCGGCGATCGCAGGAACGCGTCCTCGATCCGCAGCAGTTCGGCGCCGCGCCGCGCCGCCACCGCGACGCCGCGCCGTGCCGTCGGGCTCTGCCCCCAGACCGCGACCGCGTCGCCGGGCCCGGGCAGCCCGAGCCGCGGCGCCAGCCCCGACAGCTGCAGGATCCGCCGCAACCGGGCTTCGCGCAGGAAGCCGCCGTTGAACACGAAGACCCGCCGCGGCTGCGCGCGCGCGGTGGCGCCGGGGGTGGTGGCGTCCAAGCCTACTCGACGGAGCGGGCGGCGCTGCGCACCGTGGTGAGGCTGCCGGTCAGGCTGCGGATCACCTTGTTGAACTCGACCAGCGGCGCCTCGGTGACGTAGACCGTGTCGTCGTCACGGATCGCGAAGTCGCGCGCCATGAACATGCCGTTGGGCCGGGTCAGGTCGAGCACGTAGACCACGCGCTGGGTGCCGGTCAGCTCGGCGATGCCGGTCAGCTGCTGCGCGATCACCGCGGGTTCGTTGCGGAACACGAAGACGCCGGTCGGGTCGGCGACCAGCGAATCGAGACCGCCGACCTGGGCGATCGCCTCGATCGCCGAGATCGTCCTGGTGTCGAACCTGATCCGGTCCTGCGCGCCGGTTGCGCCAAGCGCGGTGAAGTCGCGGGTGTCCTCTTCGACGATGATCTTGTCGCCGGCGCGCAGCGCGATGTCGGCGCGCGGCGTGTCGTAGAGATCCTGGAACCAGACCTCGCCGGTCTGGCCGCCGCGGGTCAGCGTCACCTGCGCCACCTCGGGGTCGATGGTGACGCCGCCGGCGCGGGCCAGCATTGCCGACAGGGTGCGGGTCGGGCGCTCGATCTCGTAGACGCCCTGGGCGCCGACGCTGCCGACCACCGACACCGTCGATCCGTCACCGGCCAACCGGGTGACCTGCACCTGCGGATCCGGGGTCTGCTGTTCGAGCTTGCCGGTGATGGTCCGCCGGATCGCCTCGGGCGAAGAGCCGGCGGCGCGCAGCCGGCCGGCGTAGGGCACGAAGATGAAGCCGTCGCCGTCGACCTGCACCTCTTCGAGAACCGTCGCGTTCTGGCCGCTGGGCACCAGCAGCCCGTCGTCGACGTTCTCCCAGATCGTCAGCCCCAGCGTGTCGCCCGGCTGGATCGTGTCCGACCCCAGCAGCCCGGCGCCGGAAAAGGCCTGGGCGAAGCCCAGCGCCGGGGTGACCCCGGCGATCCTGTTCACCCGGTCATCCACGGTGACCACGAAGGCGTCGCCCTCGCGCAGCACCGATCCGGCGTAGATCTCGCGCTTGCTCGGGCCGGAGCGCGGCACCAGGCTGCAGCCCGCGACCAGGGCCAGCCCGGCGATGACGGCCACGCTCAAGGCGAGTCGTTTCGATACGAGTGGTGTCACTGCGCGGTCTCCTCGACCTGTTCTCACTGCCTCGTGACCCTGCCTGCATGGGCGAGGTCATCCTTTGCGGGACGTCGGCGCGCCCCTTTTGCGGTCACGCTAGACCGGACCGGCGGGCGATGCCAGTTTGCCGGCGGTGCGGCAAGGTCGCGATACTGGGGGTGTTGCGCCGGGGCCGCGGCCGGCGCGCCGGGCTCAGCCGACCGCGCGAAGACTTTCGCGCGGCGCGGCGCGGCCCGACTTCAGCGCGTCGTAGGGGTCTTCGCCGGCCAGCATCATGTCGACCACCTGGCGCAGCAGACGCCGCCGGCCGCGGCTCGAGTAGAAGCCGCCGGGCACCTGGCTGGTCTCGAGCAGGAACCGCCGGTAGTCGCGGTAGGCGCGGCCGTCAGGGCGTTTCGGCTGGGCGAAGAATTCGGCCAGCGGCTGGGTCGCGGCGAATTCGGGCTTGTCGAAGACCGCGCGGCCGAACGCCTTCAGCGGGATGCCGCGCCACAGCACCTGCTGCGCCGCGGTGGAGTTCACCGTGACCGCGGTGCGGGCGTGGTCGAGCAGCCGCGCCAGCTTGCCGCCGCGCAGGTAATGCACCCGGGCCTCGACGCCATGCGCCCGCGCCAGATCGCGGATCATCGCCCGCAGCGGCGCCTTGCCGTTTTCGAGCGGGTGCGCTTTGAACACCAAGTGGTGGTGCCGCGGCGCACCGGCGGCGAAGCCGGCGACGACGATCTCGAGGAACTGCGCCATCGAGGTGAACGGCGAATGCGCCCGGAAGCTGGCGTCGTGTTCCAGCTGCAGCAGCGCCAGGTGATACGGAAAACCGCCGCGCCTGATCCGCGCCGTCGCGGCGATCCGGTCGAGCGCCAGGAACGGCATCAGCAGCAGTCGCTTGGTGTAAAGCCGGGTTTCTTCGGCCAGCGGCAGGTCGCGGTGCCGGCGGAACTGGCGGTAGCTGCCGTTCCGGAACAGCACGAACCAGTGGTAGAGCGCGCCGTAGAACACGTGCTGGCGCATGTCGCCCCAATGCGACGGCGGCTCGGGCTGCTGCAGATCCGACATCTCGAGCGCCCGGCTCATCTCGGCGACGCTGATCTGCATCAGCCGCGAATGGCCGTTGGTGCCGCCGCGTTCGTAGGTGACCCACCAGGGGCGCATGTAGCCTTCCTCGAAGACATGCACGGTCAGACCGCGGGCCCTGGCGCGGGCCACCGCGGCGGCGTGCACCGGCCGGGTGTCGCCATAAAGCACGATGTCGGTCAGCTGCCTGTCGTCGATCAGCGCGTCGAACGCCGCCTCCCAGGCCTCGGGGGCGCCGTCATAGGCGATGTAGCTGGCGCGATCGAACCAGAACGCCCGGTCGCCGGCGTTGAAGCCGACCCGCCAGACCTGTGCCCCGGCGGCGCGCAGCATCCGGCCAAGCTGGTGAAAGAACGGCCCGTGCGGTCCCTGCAGGAACAAGAAGCGGCGGTTGGCTGGATCGGTCATCACGTCGGCCATGGTGCCGGGAACTCCTTGACGGATCACGAAGACGGATCGCAACGCCTCTGGGCGGTTTTAGGGCGCCGGTAGGGCAGGGCGAAAGGGTCCGGGCGCCGCCGCGCCAACTCGCCGCGCGACCGACGCGCCGGGGCCACGGTTGCGGATCCCTTGTCCGCCGGGCGCGGCGGGGCTAGGTCTGGCGCGACAGATCAGGAGCGCGCTTATGTTCACGGGCATCATCACCGACGTCGGAGAGGTTCTCGACGTGGTCCAGGAGGGCGATCTGCGGGCCCGGATCGGCACCGCCTTCGACCCCGACGGCATCGACATCGGCGCCTCGATCGCCTGCGACGGCGTCTGCCTGACCGTGGTGGCGCTGGGCCGCGCGCCGCGCAACTGGTTCGACGTGCAGATCTCGGCCGAGACCGTCAACCTGACCAACATCGGCCGCAACGGCTGGCAGCCGGGCAAGCGGCTCAACCTGGAACGGGCGCTGAAGGTCGGCGACGAGCTGGGCGGGCACATCGTGTCGGGCCATGTCGACGGCGTCGCCGAGGTGATCTCGACCCGCGACGAGGGCGACAGCCTGCGGGTGCGGTTCCGCGCCCCCGAGGCGCTGGCCAAGTTCATCGCGCCGAAGGGCTCGGTGGCGCTGAACGGCACCTCGCTGACCGTCAACGAGGTCGAGGGCCGCGAGTTCGGCATCAACCTGATCCCGCACACCCGCGAGGTGACGAACTGGGGCGAGATCGCCGAGGGTCAGCTGGTCAACCTCGAGATCGACACCATGGCGCGCTACGTCGCCCGGCTGCGCGACTGGGACAGCTGATCAGCAGTTCGGCACGTTGACCGCGAGGCCGCCGAGCGAGGTTTCCTTGTACTTGTCGCTCATGTCGCGGCCGGTCTGGCGCATCGTCTCGATCGCGGCATCGAGCGGCACCAGATGGGTGCCGTCGCCGCGCAGCGCCAGCGAGGCCGCGCTTACCGCCTTGATCGCGCCCAGCCCGTTGCGCTCGATGCAGGGCACCTGCACCAGCCCCTTGACCGGGTCGCAGGTCATCCCGAGGTGATGCTCGAGGGCGATCTCGGCTGCGTTCTCGACCTGTTCCG
>JBFGEI010000151.1:0-7234 GCA_041580155.1 Limimaricola sp. | reverse complement strand
CGGGTCCATTTCCGGGGCGTATTTCAGGAAGTGGTGCGCCTGGCCGGCCATCGGGCCGACGCCGCCCATCTGCCACATCAGCCATTGGTCGATGGCGATCCGGTCGCGCTGGGTGGCGCCGCAGAAGCTGCCGGTCTTGCGCGCGAGATACTGCAGGATCGCGCCGCTTTCGAAGATCGAGATCGGCGCGCCGTCGGGGCCGTCGGGATCGGTGATCGCCGGCATCCGGTTGTTCGGCGCGATCTTCAGGAAGTCGGGCGCGAACTGGTCGCCGGCGCCGATGTCGATCAGACTGGTGGTATAGGGCAGGCCCATCTCTTCGAGCGCGATGGAGACCTTCCAGCCGTTCGGGGTCGGCCAGTAGTACAGCTCGATCGGGGCGGTGGCGTCGGTCATGGCGGATATCCTTTCAGCCGTCGTGTCGCCGGGAACAATGACGCCGGGCGGCGCGAGGGCAAGCCCCGTGGCGCCCGGCCGCTGCGCTTGACGCAACGGGCGGGCGGGTCTATCCCGCGCTGCGTGGCGATTTGAACACCGGATTGCGGGCCACGTTAAACATGCCGCTAAAGAGGGGGAGGGACGCCTGACGCGCCCCGATGCCTCTCGGGTATCGGGGCTTTTTGCCGGCCCCCGCAACAGGAGGCACGAGATGTCCGAGTTCCGCAAACGCACCCGCGCCGTTCACGCCGGGTCCCGACGCAGCCAGTATGGCGAGGTCAGCGAAGCGATCTTCCTGACCCAGGGCTTCGTCTACGACACCGCCGAGGACGCCGAGAAGCGCTTCATCGGCATCGAGGGCGACGAATTCATCTACGCCCGCTACGGAAACCCGACGGTGGCGATGTTCGAGGACCGGATCGCGGCGCTGGAAGGCGCCGAGGCGGGATTTGCCACCGCCTCCGGCATGGCGGCGGTCAACGGCGCGCTGACCTCGATGCTGAAGGCCGGCGATCACGTGGTATCGAGCCGGGCGCTGTTCGGCTCCTGCCTGTACATCCTCGAGGAGATCCTGACCCGCTACGGCGTCGAGGTCAGCTTCGTCGACGGCCGTAACCTTGATGAATGGGCCGCCGCGATCCGGCCCGACACCAAGGCGGTGTTCTTCGAAAGCATGTCGAACCCGACGCTCGAGGTGATCGACATCGCCGCGGTGTCGGAACTGGCCCATGCGGTGGGCGCCACCGTGGTCTGCGACAACGTGTTCACCACGCCGGTCTATTCCGACGCCATCGCGCAAGGGGCCGACGTGGTGGTCTATTCGGCGACCAAGCACATCGACGGCCAGGGCCGGGCGCTGGGCGGCGTGATCTTGGGCACCGAGGCGTTCATCCGCGGCACCGTCGAGCCCTACATGAAGCACACCGGCGGGTCGCTGTCGCCGTTCAGCGCCTGGCTGATGCTGAAGGGGCTCGAGACCATCGAGCTGCGGGTCCGGGCGCAGACCGAGAGCGCCGGCCGCATCGCCGATGCACTGGCCGGCCAGTCGAAGCTGCACTCGGTGATCTATCCGGGCCGCTCGGACCATCCGCAGCATGACCTGGTGATGCGGCAGATCGGCGCGGGCGGCACCATGCTGGCGTTCGACGCAGGGTCGCGCGAAGCGGCGTTCCGGCTGCTGAACGCGCTCGAGATCATCATCATCTCGAACAATCTCGGCGACACGAAATCGATCGCGACGCATCCCGCATCTACCACGCATCAAAGGCTTTCTGCCGATCGCAAGACGCTCTTGGGCATTACCCCGGGGCTGATCCGGCTTTCGGTCGGGCTTGAGGATGCCGACGATCTGATCGACGATCTGAAGCGCGCGATCGCGGCGATCTGAGGCCAACGGCCGAGCTGACCCGCAGCGCTTACGGGCGCTGCGGAACCCGAGATACGATTATTTAAACTATCGCCCTATATCGTGTTATCTGATTGGCCCGGAGGTAAGAGGCAGATGACCCAAGCCACCCGCGACCTGCACGGCAAACCCGCGAAAGCGGCCGCGCCCGACCGCGATGACGCCGCCGCCGCGCTCGCGGTGCTGCGGCGCTGGGCCGGCGGGGTGACGCCCGAAGAGGTGGCGGCGCTCGACCCGCTGGTGTCGCGGTTGCTGCCCGGGCGGGCGGTGTCGAACTACCCGGCGCTGGCCCGGGCCTACCCCGAGGAATTCGCGGTCGATGACGCCTATCGGGCGCTGTTGCCCGATTTGCAGAACGGTCCGTCCAGCCTGATCCGCGGCGCGGTGCGGCCGATCCAGCACGTCGGGATCTCGAACTTCCGGCTGCCGATCCGGTTCCACACCCGCAGCGGCGGCGACCTGACACTCGAAACCTCGGTGACCGGAACGGTCAGCCTCGAGGCCGAGAAGAAGGGCATCAACATGAGCCGCATCATGCGGTCATTCTACCGCCATGCCGAGGAAACCTTCAGCTTCGACGTGATCAAGGCGGCGCTGGCCGCCTACAAGACCGATCTCGACAGCTTCGACGCGCGGATCCAGATGCGGTTCTCGTTCCCGCTGCGGGTCTCGTCGCTGCGCTCGGGGCTGACCGGCTTCCAGTATTACGATGTCGCGCTCGAGTTGATCGAGATCGACGGCGTCGCCAAGAACATCATCCATCTCGACTACGTCTATTCGTCGACCTGCCCCTGTTCGCTGGAACTGTCCGAACATGCCCGGCAGTTCCGCGGCCAGCTGGCCACGCCGCATTCGCAGCGCTCGGTGGCGCGGATCTCGGTGGTGGCCGAGCCGGGCCCGGTGCTGTGGTTCGAGGATCTGATCGACATGGCCCGCGCCGCGGTCCCGACCGAAACCCAGGTGATGGTGAAACGCGAGGACGAGCAGGCCTTCGCCGAGCTCAACGCCGCCAACCCGATCTTCGTCGAGGATGCGGTCCGGCTGTTCTCACAGCAGTTGCAGGCTGATCCGCGGATCGGCGACTTCCGGGTGCTGGCCAGCCATCAAGAAAGCCTGCACAGCCACGACGCGGTCAGCCTGCTGACCGAGGGGTCGACCTTCGCCGCCGAAAGTCTCGATCCGAAACTGTTTGCCGGGCTGCATCACGGCGGCTGAGCCGACGGTGCAGGCCCGACGGCCACGCGCAGCCAGGCCGGTTCAGCGCAGCGGTCGCGGGCCTCGTGCCGACATCGTTTCGGGCCGCCCCGGCATCGGATCGACGCCGCCGCGCCGGGCGGCGGCATGCGGCGACGTCCGCACCAGCCGATGCATCGCGAAGAAGCGCGACATCGCCCGTTCTGCCGCCTCGGGGCTTACGGCGTCGACCTCGGGCGTTCCCGGATTCGCGGAAACGACGATCTCGTAGGCCGGGAAGTAGTCCGTGCCGGGCAGCGCTGCCACCGCGTCGATTGCCGCCGCGCGCAAGTCGAGCGTGCCAAGAGGCGCCGCGTCGTGCCGCAACGGTGACACCGTCAGCAGCAGCTTGATCGCCGGGTTGATCCAGCCCAGCGCGCAGTGGATCGCGTGCAGGTCCTGCAGCACTTCTGACCGGCTGAAGCGGCGCAGCCGGTGCTGCTCGGCGTCGAAACACCCGGCGATGGCGCCGGGGCGCCACGGCAGCGCCCGTCCGGTCGCGCGGTCCTCCCAGGCTGCGCTCTGCCCGAGGGTGAACACCAGCACCTCGACCCGTGCCAGCATGTCGCGCAGCCGGACCAGGTGGTCGCGGCGCTGGTCCAGCACCTCGGCGACCGTCGCCATGCCGTCGGGGTCGACCGCCGGCCGCAGCGCGTCGACATGGCCGCCGTCGGGCAGGCGCCAGACCAGGCGCGGATCGCAGGCCGGCGCCAGCACGTCGCCCAGCAGCTGGCGCAGCTGCCGCGCGGTCGGGATCTCGCCGGTGCGGGCCGAGAAGTCGCCGTAGCCGTGCCGGCGCGCGATCGCCGGGGCCATGCCGCGCGGCACCGGGTCGGCGTCAAGCAGAAGGGCGTCGGCGCGGCGCAGCTCGAGTCCCAGCTGCTGTGCGAAACAGCTGCCGAAGGTGGCGACCGCGGTGCTCCGGCCGATCCGGAATCGCGGCACCGGCGAATCCGCGGTCAGGTGCGTGGTGTCTGGGGTCTCGAGATAGGGCATCGTCGCCTCGCTCGCTGGAATCCTGTCGCGGATCAGGTCCGCCGGCTTCCGAGTAGTGGCACATTCGGGTCCGATTGTGACGTCCCCGAGACGGCGCCGAGAAGATATCCCGCCGTGCTTGACACCAAGAGAGGGCTGGGCCAACGCTCCGGGATGATCGACCTGCGCCCCGTCGGATACGTGATCGGCCTTCTGTTGGCGGTGCTGGGACTGACCATGCTGGGCCCGATGGTGGCCGACCTGGCCGCCGCCAACGGCCATTGGCCGGTGTTTCTGGAAAGCGCCGTGCTGACGGTGCTGACCGGCGGGCTGATGGCGCTGTCGTGCTCGAACGGCGTGCGCACCGGGCTGACGCTGCGCCAGACCTTCCTGCTGACCTCGACGGTCTGGATCGTGCTGCCGGCCTTCGGTGCGCTGCCGTTCATGCTCGGCGACACCGACTCGAGCCTCACCGACGCCTTCTTCGAGGCGATGTCCGGGATCACCACCACCGGCGCCACCGTGCTGACCGGGATCGAGGATCTGCCCGAGGGCATCAAGCTGTGGCGCGGTATTCTGCAATGGCTGGGCGGCATCGGTATCATCGTGGTCGCCATGGTGTTCCTGCCCGAACTCAAGGTCGGCGGCATGCAGGTGTTCCGCTCGGAGGCGTTCGAGACGATGGGCAAGATCCTGCCCCGGGCCGCCGAGATCGCCTCCGGCATCGCAGTGATCTACGTCGGGCTGACGCTGGTCTGCACCATGGCCTACATGGCCACCGGCATGGAGCCGTTCGACGCGGTCGTGCACGCGATGACGACCATCTCGACCGGCGGTTTCGCCAATTCGGACAGCTCTTTCGGCCTTTACGGCGCCGGGGCGCATTACGTCGGCGCGGTGTTCATGTTCCTGTCGGCGCTGCCCTACGTGCGCTACGTCCAGCTTGCCGCCGGCCATGCGCGGCCGCTGATCCGCGACTCGCAGGTGCGGGATTTCTTCCTGACCATCATGGTCTGCGTGCTGCTGATCTCGCTGTCGCTCGCGGCCTATTCGCACGGCTTCACCGAGGTGGCGTTCCGCGAGTCGCTGTTCAACGTGGTGTCGATCATCTCGGGGACCGGCTACGCCAGCGCCGACTACATGCAATGGGGGCCGTTTCCGGTCGCCATGTTCTTCTTCATCGGGCTGATCGGCGGCTGCGCCGGGTCGACCGCCTGTTCGGTCAAGATCTTCCGCTACCAGATCCTGTTCTCGTCGATCGGCGCGCAGATCCGCAAGATCCACCAGCCGCATGGCGTGTTCAGCGTGCGCTACGACAATCGGCCGGTGGCGCAGGACGTGCTGAGCTCGGTGATGGCGTTCTTCGTGGTGTTCATCGTGTCGATCGGCATCGTGTCGGTGCTGCTGTCGCTGACCGGGCTCGATTTCCTGACCAGCGTGTCGGGTGCCGCCAGCGCGCTGGCGAACGTCGGCCCCGGGCTCGGCACGGTGATCGGCCCGGCCGGCACGTTCCAGCCGCTGCCCGACATCGCCAAGTGGATCCTGACCCTGGCGATGTTCGTCGGCCGGCTCGAGTTGCTGGTGGTTCTGGTGCTGGTCACCACCGAATTCTGGAGATCGTGATGCAGGACATGCCGTACCGCCCGCTGGGCGCGCAGATCAGCCACGCCCTGGCGGCGCGCGGCGTCGAGGTGATCTTCGGCATACCCGGGGTCCACAATCAGGAAATGTACCGCGGCATCGAGGAATCGGGCCTGCGCCACGTGCTGGCGCGGCACGAACAGGGGGCGGGGTTCATGGCCGACGGCTATGCCCGCGCCACCGGCCGGCCCGGCGTGGCCTATGTGATCACCGGTCCGGGGCTGTGCAACATGCTGACGCCGCTGGGCCAGGCCTGGTCCGACAGCGTCGCGGTGCTGGCGATCTCGTCCTGCCTGCCCGAGGGCGGCAGCCTCGACCACCGGCTGCACGAGATGCGCGACCAGCGCGGCGCGGCGGCGACCGTGACGGCATGGTCCGAGGAAGCCGCGGACGCCGCCGACGCCTACGCGCTGATCGACCGGGCTCTGGCCGGGTTTCGCGGCCGCCGGGCCCGGCCGGTGCATCTCCAGGTGCCGATCCCGATGCTCGAGGCCGCAGCCCCGGCGGCCGGCGCGGCGCCCGAACCGGCCGCCGTGCTGCCGCCCGACGCCGGTGGCATCGCCGACGCCGCGGCGCGGCTGGCGCGGGCCGGGCGGCCGCTGTTGATCCTCGGCGGCGGCTGCCGCGGCGCGGCGCCGCAGGCGCGGGCGCTGGCCCGCAGGCTCGGCGCCGCCAGCTTCGTGTCCTATGCCGGGCGCGGCGTCATCGACCCGGCAGACCCGCTGCATTTCGGCGCCGGCCTGGCGCGACCCGACAGCGCGGCAAGGATCGCCGCCGCGGACTGCGTGCTGGTGGTCGGCTGCGTGCTGTCCGAGGTCGACCTGTGGCGCGACGAGCCGGGTTTCGATCCCGAGGCCGAGGTGATCCGGATCGACATCGACCCGCAGATCCTCGACGCCGACCGCCGCGCCGGGCTGCGGATCGAGGCCGACGCGGCACCGGCACTGGATGCGCTGCTGGAGCGGCTTGGGGAGGGGGCGCCGTCCAGCGGCTGGCGGCCCGCCGAAATCGCCGCGACCCGGGCTCGCTGGCGCGCCGAGATCGACAGCGAGCGTCCCGGTATCCTGCCGGTCGCCGACGCGCTGCGCGACGCGCTGCCGGCCGACGCGCTGATCTATTCCGACATGACCCAGTTCGCCTACGCCGCCAAGGAGGTCTGGCCGCTGAGCGCGCCGGGGCTGTGGCATCACCCATCGGGCTTCGGCACGCTGGGCTACGCGTTGCCGGCGGCGATCGGCGGCAAGGTCGGGCAGCCGGATCGCGCGGTGGTGGCGATCGCCGGCGACTACGGGCTGCAATACACGATCCAGGAGCTTGGCACCGCCGTCGAACTGGGGCTGTCGCTGCCGATCATCGTCTGGGACAACGGCAAGCTGGGCGAGATCGAGGCCAGCATGACCGCGGCGCAGATCGCGCCTAACGCGGTGGTTCAGCGCAACCCGGATTTCTGTGCGCTGGCCCGGGCCTGGGGCGCCGAGGCCAGCGCGCCGCGATCGCTTGCCGCGCTGGCGGCGGCGGTGGCCCGGGCGCTGATCACGCCCG
>JBFGEI010000150.1:0-7281 GCA_041580155.1 Limimaricola sp. | reverse complement strand
TAGCGGTTGTGCCGCACGGCGCGGGTCGTAGCACCGTGGGGGCTTAATTTCGCCCGGGTTTCCGGGCTAGGCTTGCGCGACCCAGCCGGCACCGAAGGACCGCCCGCAGATGAACCAGAGCAGACGCACCGGACGGCCCCGGCTCGACGCCGGCGAACGCGACCGGCTGCTGGCCGAGATCGCGCGGCTCGACGGCGACGCCGCGCCGTCCCCTTCGACCGAGCTGCGCAGCGCAGTGCTGGGCCCCGGCGCGGCGCTGGTGCTGCAGGTCGTCGACCTGTGGGGCAACCTGAAGTCGCTGCCGATCGACGAGGCCGCTCTCGAGCGCAACCTGGTGATCGCCGCGACCCGGCGCGACCCGGCGCACGCCGCCTTCGACGTGCTGCGCACAAGGCTGGTGCAGGCGCTGCGGGACAACGGCTGGCGCCGGGTCGCGATCACCTCGCCGACCGCCGGCTGCGGCAAGACCTTCACCGCGGCCAACCTGGCGGTGGCGCTGTCGCGCTACGAGGCCTGCCGGACCGTGCTGCTCGATCTCGACCTGCGGGCGCCGTCGCTGGCGCAGGTGTTCGGCACCCCGGCGCCGGGGCCGATCGGCAGCTGGCTGCGCGGACATGCCAGTTCGGAAACCCAGCTGCGCCGGGTCGGGCAGAACCTGCTGCGGATCGGTGGCGGGCTGGCGATCGGGCTGAACGGCGGCGCCGAAAGCTACCCCGCGGAATTGCTGCAGGACCCGACGACGGCGCGGATTCTCGACCGGATGGAGGCCGAGATGGAGCCCGACGTGGTGCTTTACGACCTGCCGCCGGTCCTGAGCCATGACGACGTGATCGCGTTCCGCGACCGGTTCGACTGCGTGCTGATGGTGGTCGGCGGTGGCCGGACCCGCGCCGACCAGGTCCGCGAATCGGTGCGCCGGCTGGGCGAGGACAAGCCGTTGGTCGGGGTGGTGCTGAACCACGCCGAGGACGTCGTCGCCTCGGGCGCCGCCTGAGCTCAGGCCGGGCGCAGCCGGCCGCCGGGAAGCGCGCGGCGCAGCAGCGCCAGCGCGGCAGCCGCCAGAATGACCCCGACACCGACGATGCCGGCGCGGCGCATCCGGCGGCGTTGGCCGGGACGGCCGCCGCGCAGCGTCGGGATCACCACCACCGGCCGCACCCCGAGCTGATGTTCCAGCTGGGCGGCGGTGCGGATCGCCGGGTTCATCGCCTCGATCGCCAGCGCCAGCGCCAGCGCCGCCAGCAGCACCACGACGCCGCCGGCCGCGGCGATCTTGCGGCGCGAGGCCGAGATCTTGGTTTCCGGCACGATCGCGGTTTCGAGCACCTCGAACCGGGCGCTCTGGTCTTGGCTTTCCAGCAGCTGGGTCATCGCCGCGTCGGTCCGGCGGGCGCCGACCGCCGCCAGTTCGTCCTGCAGCCGGTCGCGGCGGCGCTCGAAGGCGTTGAACCGGCGCTCGGCCTCGGGGGCCGCGGCCAGCGCGGTCTCGATCCGGGCGATGTTGCCGACGATCAGGTCGCGCTGTTGTTCCAGCAAGGCGCTGCGCCGCGACATCTCGTCCTCGCGCAGCCGGTCCGACCCGGTCTGGAACGCGATGATCTGCTGTTCCAGGTCGATCCGCTGCTCGACCAGCCGCGACAGCTGCTCGCGCTGCGCATCCAGGCTCGACGGCAGCGATTCGAAGTTGTCCTCCTGGAACCGCGCGAACTCGGTCTCGAGCGCGGCCAGCTCGTCGCCAAGCCGCTGCTCTTCGCCCTCGAAGAACGCCAGCGTGCGGCGGGTCCGGTCCGAGCTGCGATCCTGCGCCGCGTCGAGAATCCGCGCCAGCAACTCGTTGGCCACGTCGGCGGCGGCCTGCGGATCGCCAAGCCGCACCGTGATCGCCAGGCCCGACGGCGCCACCTCGGGCCGCCAGCCCTGTACCGGGTCGATCAGCTTGATGATGCTGACCGACTGGCGCAGCTGCGCCACCCGCTCGACCATGCTAAGTTCGGGATAGAGCGAGAATTCCTCGACCATCGCGATCATCTGGTCGCGGGCCATCAGCTGCTGTTCGATCAGTTCGAGCTGGGTTTCGGCGCTGACCTGGGTCTGGCCCGATCCAAGATCCACCTGCGGCGCCTCGATCTGGATCACCGCGGTCGCCTCGAACACCGTCGGCCGGCTGATCGCGGCCCACAGCACCAGCGGCAGGCCGATCAGAAGCACCACCGCGATCAGCCAGGCCCGGCGGCGCAGCAGTCCGAGGATGTCGCGAAGCGATCCGATGGCAAGCATGGCATCTCCTGTCCTGTCAGGGCCGGGATGCCCGCATCCCGCGCCGCAAAGCCGCCACACCCAGGTCACAATCTAGACCGGGGCCGGCCGCATTGATAGGTCCGGGTCTCGAAACCGCGGGCAACGCAGTGTTGCCAATGCAGAAACGCGGATTCTCAGCCGCCGATCGCGACCAGCAGCCGGTCGTCCTGGATCGCCCAGCCGCCGCGCAGCTCGGCGCCGCGGGCGAAGCCGCCGACCGGCCGGGCGAAGCGCGCGACCAGCCGCGCCCCGTCCACCGAGATCCGCAGCGCGTCGAAGCCGATGACCTGCCGGGTCAGAGGGTACTGCGCCTTGTAGGCGGCCTCCTTGGCGGCGAACACCAGGCGGGCGCCGCGGCCCGGATCCCAGCCCGCCAGCGCATCGAGTTCGCCGTCGAAGGCGATTTCGGACCACAGCGCCGGGTCGAGCGGCGCGTCGGGCTCGCAATCGATGCCAAGCGGCGCCGCCGAGGCGCGCAGCGCGGCCAGCGCCATGCCGGCATCATGGCACAGGCTGCCGGTCAGGCCGTTCGGCCAGACCGGCGCCCGGTCCGGCGCCACCGCGATCGCCGCCGCCGGCCAGCCAAGCCGCAACATCGCGGCACGGGCGGCGGTCCGTCCGGCGGCGAATTCGGCCAGACGTCGGGGATTGGCGCGAGTCATCGCCGCGGCTTCGTCGGGCCAGAGCGGACCGCCCTGCCCGACCGGCACCGCCGCGGTGGCGACCGCGGGGCCGCACAGCCGGGCCAAGGCCGCCGCGGCGCGCTGTGCCGGGGTCACCCGCGTCCGGCGCGCGGCGCCCGCAGTGCCCGGCGTCGCGCCATCGCGTCGCCGCGCGCCGCGGCCGCGGAGACGTCGACGGCCGGCGTCTCGACCTGCGGCGGTGCAAACCCGGCGTCGACCCGCGCCGCCAGCGCCCCGAGTTGCGGGTATCTGAAGATGTCGGTGATCCCCAGATGCGCCGCGCCAAGCTGGTCGCGGATGTCGCGATGCGCCTGCACTGCCAGCAGCGAATGACCGCCCAGGTCGAAAAAGCTGTCGCGCGGTCCGATGCCGTCGACCCCGAGAATCCGGCTCCAGATCGCGGCGATCGCGGTCACCGTGTCGCCACCTGGCCGGGCCGTGGCCGGCCGGGTCGGCCGGCGCGGTTCCGGCGGCGGCGCGGCGCGGCGCGGCACCGGCCTTGGCAGCGCGTTGCGGTCGATCTTGCGGTTCGGGGTCAGCGGAAACTCGGCGAGGGCCACGATCCGCGCCGGCACCATCTGCGCCGGCAACCGCCCCTCGAGCGCGGCGCGCAGACCGGCTTCGTCGACGGCGTCGGCGGCGGCGGCGGTGACATACCCGACCAGCTGCATCAGCCCCGGCACGTCTTCGCGAGCGATCACCACCGACTGGCGAATCCCCGGCAGCGCATCGAGCGCCGCCTCGATTTCACCGAGCTCGATCCGGTGGCCGCGCAGCTTGACCTGGTGATCGGCGCGGCCGAGGAAGTCGAGGCTGCCGTCGGCGCGCCAGCGCACCAGGTCGCCGGTGCGGTAGATCCGCTGGCCGCTGCGAAACGGATCCGGCCGGAAACGGTCCGCGGTCAGATCCGGCCGCTGCCAATAGCCGCGCGCCACGCCGGCGCCGCCGATCCACAATTCTCCCGCGACGCCGACCGGCAGCGGCGCCAGCGCGTCATCGAGCACGTAGACCGTCGTGTTGGCGACCGGGGTACCGATGCCGTTGATCCCGTCGCCGGGCAACGCCCGCCGACTGGTCGACCAGATCGTGGTTTCGGTCGGGCCGTACATGTTCTCGATCCGGGCCCCGGTCGCGGCCGACAGGTCGGCGACCAGCGCGCCGGGCAGCGCCTCGCCGCCGACCAGCAGATGCGACAGCCCGGCCAGTGCCGCCCGGCTGTCGTCGTTGGTCACCAGCATCCGCGCCATCGACGGGGTGCATTGCAGATGGCTGACCTCGTGCCGCCGGATCTGCGCCGCGATCGACCAGTCGTCCGGCGCGGCGCCGGCGTTGCTGCGCGTCAGCACCTGCGCCAGCGGCCGCAGACCATCCAGCACGGTGTCGGTGTCGATTCCGTAGTCGATAAGGCAGGCGATCTCGTCGACGCCGATCGTCGAAAGCGCGGCGACCCGGTCGAGACAGTCCTCGACCGTGCCGAACAGCCCCGAGTCCTCGAAATACCGCTCGAAGGCGAAGTCGAGGATCGCGTCCATCTCGTCGGGTTCGAGCCCGCCGAGATCGAGCTGGTGCGCCGTGTCGACGCCCTGCGGCTTCTTGAACGCCGGAAACGCCCAGGCGTATTGCTTGATCAGCCCGGCAGCCGACCGCAGGTAGTCTTTCATCGGGCCGCGCGCCATGTCGCGCGCCGCGTCGCGGGTGTCGGCCACGTAGGTGTGCAGCATCAGCGTCACCCGATGCGCCGCCGGGTCGTGCCCGGCCTCGCGCAGCGCCGCGTGATACAGCGCGATCTTGTCGCGCACCTCGTCGATGGTCTGGCCCAGCAGGTGGGTCAGCACGTTGGCGCCGATCCGGCCGGCCTCGCGCCAGGTGTCGGGGTTGCCGGCGGTGGTGACCCAGATCGGCAGTTCCTTCGAGATCGGCCGCGGCTGGGTGATCACCGGGTGCGGCGTGCCGTCGGCGCGCGGAAACTCCACCGCCTCGCCGCGCCACAGCCGGCGCAGCTGATCGATGGTGTCGAGCATCGCCGGCTTGTTCGCCGGCGGCGTGTTCTCGGGCCGCAGCACGAAATCGTCGGGCTGCCAGCCGCTGGCGATCGCCAGCCCGGCGCGGCCGCCGGTCAGGTTGTCGATCACCGCCCATTCCTCGGCGATCCGCGCCGGGTGGTGCAGCGGCGCGACGCAGCTGCCGGCCCGCACCGCGATGTTGCGGGTCACCGCGGCCACCGCCGCCCCGGTCACCGACGGGTTCGGATAGGGGCCGCCGAAGGCGTGGAAATGCCGTTCCGGGGTCCAGACCGCGTCGAAGCCGTTGGCGTCGGCGTACCGCGCGCCGTCAAGCAAAAGCCGGTACTTGTCGCCGCCACTGGCGTCGTCGTTGCCCCAGTAATACAGGCTGAACGCCATGCCTCCGGCCCCGCCCGGCGCCGGCGCAGCAGCGGCGTCGCCCGATACCAGGCCACGCGCCGCGTCGCCCTGGATCACCACGGTGAAGCCGCGCGCCAGGGTCCAGAACAGCTCCAGCACCGAGATGTCGAACGACATCGAGGTGACGGCGAGCCAGACCCCCGGCGGGTCATGCGCAATCCGCGCGTCCATCGCGGCGAAGAAGTTGGCGACGTTCCGATGCTCGATCATCACCCCCTTGGGGCGACCGGTCGATCCGGAGGTGTAGATCAGATAGGCCAGATCCTCGGGCGTGGCGCCGGTCTCGGGCGCAGTGGCTGGGGCCTGCGCGATCCGCGGGTCGGCGTCGATCACCAAAAGCTGCGCGTCATGCGGCGGCAGCGCATCGACCAGCGCGGTTTCGGTCAGCAGGATCGCGGCGCCGCTGTCTTCGACGTAAAGCGCAAGCCGGTCGGCCGGATAATCCGGGTCGAGCGGCAGGTAGCCGGCCCCGGCCTTGAGGATCGCCAGCGCGCCGATCATCATCTCGACCGAACGCCGCAGATGCAGCCCGACCAGCGTGCCCGGACCGGCGCCCATGCCGCGCAACACCTGCGCCACCCGGTTCGACGCGGCGTCAAGCTCGGCATGGCTGAGCCGCCGGTCCTCGTGGATCAGCGCCGTGGCGTCGGGGTTGCGCCCGGCCTGGCGCGCGATGGCGGTGTCGATCCGGTCCATCGGCACCGGCGCCTCGGTGGCGTTCCAGCCGTGCAGGATCAGCGCCCGCTCGGAGTCGGGCAGCACCGGCAGATCCACGACCGGGGCGTCGGGCGCCGCCAGGGCCGCTGCGATGATCGCCCGCAACCGGTCGGCGATCAGCTTCAGCGCCTCGGCCGAGATCTGCGCTGGATCGGGGCGCAGCGTGCCGGTTTCGGGATCGAGGACCAGCGCCGCGCCTGGCAGGTCGGCGGCCCCCAGCGCAAGCCGCGGCACCGAAACGACATGCCCCGGCATCCGCGCCGGCAGGTCGGTGGCAAAGCCGCCGCGCCGCCGCGCCGCGCTGCGGGTGTCGGCAAGCCGACGCGCGGCCGCAGCGACGCTGCCGTCGGGATCGAAGCGCAGCGGCACGCAGCCGCTGACATGACCCGGCGCCGGCGATGGCAGCGCCTCCGCCAGGTCGACCGGGCCGTCTTCGGCCAACCGCGTCGCCAGCAGGCCAAAGGCGGCCGCGACGATATCCGGGGTGGCGCCGGGCGGCAGCGCCAGAGACAGCGTGTCGGCGCGCCCGCCGCCCGGCCCGCCCAACCCGGCCAGTCCGGCCGGGCGCAGCGCGGCCAGGGCGGCGCGCCAAGCCGGTTCGGCCAGGGCGGCGCGCGTCGCGGCCTCGGTCAGCGCCGTGGCCGCGGCGGCGTCGAGCCTGTCGAGGCGCTGCCCTATCCGCGGCAACGCGCCCGGGGCCGTGCCGCCTACTTCGCGCAGCCCCTCGAGCCGCACCGCGCCATCGCCGGTCGCGACGGTCAGCGCGTCCTCGCTTGCCGCCAGCACCTCGCCGGGCTGGCCGTGGCCGATGCTGGACTCGGCCCGCTGCACCAGCAGCACCCGGCCGTCGAACGCCAGCTTCGGGCAGGCCACCGGATTCGGGTAGTCGGCGTGATCGAGCGCCCGCACCAGCCGCAGCACCTGCGCCGTCGAGGCCGAGAAATCGATGCGCGCATCCGCAGCGGGCCGGTCGGCGCGGCGGTGCAGGCTGCGCAGCGCCGGGTCCTGGCTGCGGGGCCGCAACCCGGTCTCCAGCTGGTCGAGCAGCGCCGGAAAACTGTCGAGCGCGGCGGCGAAGCAGCGGGTGTTCAGCGACAGCGCGGTCTCGGCCTCGGCGATCTCGAAGATCCGTTGCTCGAGGATGTCGCCGGTGTCGATGC
>JBFGEI010000149.1:0-7319 GCA_041580155.1 Limimaricola sp. | reverse complement strand
CGGCGAATTGCATCCTTCGCCTCCCGCGCCCGATCCCGTGCATGGGCGAGCGGCACCTCGGGATAGCCCCCCAAGCCGATCTCTCGCCGCTTGTCGCCTACCGCTGTCCGCAAGAGCCAGGTGCGTCCGCCGCTGGGTGTGACTTGGAGCATGAGACCGGCCACGCCACCGACCATGAAGCAGACGTTGCGCCCGCGTCCTGGGTGCTTGAGCCGCTTCACATCGAGCGCGGACAGTTCCTTGGCGAGACGTGGCATTCCGCACCCTTCCTCATACCCACCAAAGAGCATGCGCTTGGTTGCTACGCCTTGCAACTGATAGTAGTGCGGAGTTGGAGAAAATCACTTACAGACAACGCGTAAGGCTAAGGGTGACGACCGTATGCGATACAACTATGGCGGCTCCCCAGTCCGCCACTTCTCCCGAAGATACTAGATGATGTCGCCTCGCCGGGATGCCCATCGAGGCCTTTGTCGTTCCATGTCCCGTGGTCGTGGCCTGCAGTCCGGCGGCGTGGGTGCGATCCGCATGATGGCGGCACGTCTCAGCCAGCCGACGGCTCCTTCGCGATGTCGCCGGTAGCGGCCCGCGCCGCGTCGGCCCGCGCCGGCGTCGTTCGCAGGGCGGCGGCGGCCACCGCCGCGGTGAGCGAGGTGAACACCATCTCGCCGCCGTCCTCGGCGATGCCGACGATCAGGCCGAGCTTGCCCGAAACACCGACCAGCATCGAATGCAGCATGTCCATGCCGACGCCGCAGAACACCAGCGCCAGGAACACCTTGAACAGCATGGCGACGATCGGTCGTTCGGCCGGGCGGGCCCGGGTTCTGGCGACCGCGAACAGAAGCAGCACGACGCTGCCGAGACCCATCCAGGTCACCAGTTCTCCGTAGTCCTGCGGTCGCAATCCGAAGCCCGCGTCGATCCCGAGGCTTTCGACGATCATGTGCCCGCCGGTCTCGTGGATCTGCATGCTGTCGTCGGCCAGCAGCAGCAGATAGACCAACACCAGCGCCGCCAGCGCTGCGCTTTTGCTGCGCAGCGCAGCGATCGACAGGCAGAGGATCGTCAGCCCCCATTTCGCGAAATTGGTATATTCCCCGATGCTTTGGTCGACGCCGATATCCCAGAGAGGCAGCACTTCTATCCCCGTTCCGCGAAATGAAAATCGCAGGAAGACGTAAATAGATATTAATGCGATGTCGAAAATGATCAGTGGAACGAATGCCGCGGAACTCACAAGGGACGTTCGCATGAGTTGGCTCCGGCAGGCAACTGGCATATTGCTGGCCGGAGCAAAGGGTTCCAGCCGCAATAATTAAGCATTGCATGAGGCATTTCGTGACGCAACGATTTTGGAGGCGGGCCGACGTCGCGCGGTCGGCGGATCGTCAGAGCAGGCTTGCCGGCAACACCAGCATCACCGTGACGCTGAACAGGCACGACCCCCAGAACAGCAGGTTCTTCCAGTGATGGATGCGGCGTGCCGCCTTGGGGTCGGTTACGTCGAAGCTGTCCCGACCGATGGGGCGGCTACGCTGTTCGGTGAGGTGTCCGATCATGTCGACGCCCTTTCGTAGCGCTTTCGAGGCAGTTCCCGCGTCCGTCGAGTCGCGTGCACATCCACGGCGGCAGAGTATTCCTACCTCGAAAGTATTAACCGAACCTTAATCGCGGAGCGAGCATTTTATTCGCTAAAGTTGTCTCTGGGGAGGGTGAATCCCCTGATGGTCGTCTTGGGCACCGCCAGGGTCGTCGCGCGCCACGACGCGGGTCCTCGGCGCGGCGTCGGTCGTCGCGGAACCAGTCTGCCGTTTCACGGGCGATTGCGTCGCACTCCAGCAATTGCACCAAAATCTATTGGTCTCGAATCGCCTTTGTGGCTAGGGTTTATCCACTCTCGGTGTGAAATGAGGTCGGTCATGACCTATGTGACGCGTAGTGCCGTATTGGCGTTTGCTGTCTGTGTTTCGTTGATGTGCTTCGCCGTCGCGGCGCCGGATATCGCGGCCGTCCACTATTCCGAGGATCATGTCGTCGAATGGACCACGGCGGGGCTGTTTGCTTTGGCCGGCTTGGTCGCGTTTTTTCGGCAATCAAGGCAATCGAGGTTCGACCCGGTCTTCGCAGTGGTCGGCTTCGTCGGCTTCGTCGCCGCGCTGGACGAGCTGAGCTTCGGCGAAAGGCTGTTCGGCTGGCAGCCACCGGTGCTGTTCGGCACCAAGATCGACGGGGTGCATGATTTCCTGCAGATGACGCGGTCGGCCCTGGCGCAGAACCTCGCCAACCCGGTGCCGCTCGCGCTCGCCATGCTGGCATTCGCGGCGCTGGTGACCTGGCTGGTCGTTCGGAAATACCGGGCCGGCGGCCTGCTCGACGGGCTGGTCCGGCGGTGTCCCGAATGGCGCCTGTTCGCGGCCGCCACCGCTTGCGTCGCGGTGGCGCTGACGCTGGACTTGCATCTGGGGGCGCTGCAGCATCCGCTGGTCGAGGCGCTGCAGATCGAGGAATCGCTCGAGTTCACTGCGGGGCTTCTGATGCTTCTGTTCTGCATCGGCTATCCGCTGAATGCGCCGGTGGCCGCGGCCGACCGCCCGGTCGATCACCGCCGCGAGGTCGACGGCTGACATGGTCCGGCCTTTCCGCAACCAGGTCGAACGGGTTGCACCGTAACCGCGCGCCGCGCCCATGTCCGAGGCCACGAACGCCGCGCCGACAACCCGGAGGATCGTCCGCCATGGCCAACCCGATAAACCAGCGCGGCGTGTTCTTCATCGCCACCGGCGCCGACTATACCGAGGCGGCACAGGCCGCTGCGCGCAACGTGCGACGCCATGTACCCTGTCTGCCGATCGCGATCAGCACCGACTTGACCGAGTCGCTCGATCAGGACCTGTTTTCGCACATCTTCCGGATCGACGACCCGCATCCGCGCAGCAAGGTCGACCAGCTGGCGCTGTCCCCGTTCGAGCGGACGCTGTATCTCGACACCGACATCCGTCTGCTGGAGGACGTCTCCGACCTGTTCGACCTGCTCGACCGATTCGACATCGCGCTGGCTCATGCCCATGCCCGCAACCGCGATCTGACCCGCGAGACCTGGCGGCTGCAGTTGCCCGACAGCTTTCCGCAGCTGAACGGCGGGGTCATCCTGTTCAAGGCCTCGGACGACATGGCGCGGTTCTTCCGCGACTGGTCCGAATCCTACCGGGATGCGAATTTCAAGAAGGACCAGGTCACCCTGCGCGAGTTGATCTGGCTGTCGCCGCTGCGGCTTTACGTGCTGCCGCCGGAATACAACATCCGCTACAGCCGCTACCTGCGGTTTTGGTCAAGCACCGAGGCGGTGCCGCGGCTGCTGCATCTGGCGCTGTTCCACGACGACGGGCAGGGCGCGGTACCGACCGCGAAGCGCCGCATGAAAGAGATCGGCGAGGACTTCGCCGCCGCCGGTCGGACGCTGCTCGGGGCGCTGGCCAAGATAGTGACGCTGGGCCGGGTCGACGGCTTCGCCGACCGGAACTGGCGCCGGTCAGTCCGGCACCGGGGCGGCGCGTCGACGCCTGGCGCGGCGCAACGCATGGTCGACCAGCATCGCGCCCTCGGCGCCGAACAGCCGCGGCAGGCCGAAAAGTAGCCCGAGATAGACCACCAGGGTGGCGCCGGACAGCGTGAGCAGCGTGAGCAGCGACGACGTCCCGAGTCCGACCAGCCAGGATTTCAGCCCGACGAGGCCGATCGCCAGCCCAAGCGCCAGCGCCGTGTGCCGCGCCAGCGCCCGCAGGCCGGGCGCGGTCGAGACCCGCATCCTGCTATGCGCCAGGAACAGCCCCAGCCCAAAACAGGCCGCCACCGCCAGCGACACCCCGGCCGCGACCCCCGGCAGGCCCCAGGCGACTCCACCGAAGGCGCCGATCGCGACGAAGACGGCGTAGGTCCACTGCCACAGCGCCGAGAGGTAGACGCTGCCGGACGACCGCATCAGCGTGTTGACGAACTTGTAGGCGGTGCGGAAATACAGCGCCGCGATCAGGATCTGGAACGGCAGGATCGTCTCGCTCCACTGCGGCCCCATCAGCACCAGGATCAGCTCGGGTCCGGCGATGATCAGCAGCACCGACAGCGGCACCTGGACCATCGCGCAAAGCGCCAGCGCCGAGTTCACCGCCCGCGCCATCCGTGCCTTGTCGCCCTGCACCGACGCCATCGCCGGGAACAGCACCTTGTCGCCCATCGACCCGACCAGCTGCGACGGCTGGGTCAGCAGCACGTAGGCGCGCGAGTAATGCCCCAGCGGCGCGGTGCCGAGCATCCGCCCGACCACGAAATAATCGACGTTGCGCGCGGCATAGTTGCCCAGCTGGGTCAGCGTCACGCCGAAGCCGAAGCGGATCATCCGGCGGAACACCGGCCAGTCGAAGCCGGGCCGCAGCCCGGCGCGCGCGATGATCAGAAAGCAGGTGGTTTCGATCGAAACCTGCGCCAGCTGGCCGATCACCAGCGCCCAGGCGCCGAAGCCGAGCCGGGCCAGCACGATCGCCACCAGCGCGTAGCCGAACACGTAGCTCGTCAGCCGGATCATCGCCAACTCGCGGAACTGCATGCGCCGCTCGATCAGTGCCCCGCTGACCATGCCGAGGCCATACAGCAGGAACAGCACGCTGAAGGCGCGCACCAGCGGCACCAGATCGGGCATCGCGTAGAGCGCCGCGATCTGCTTGGCCAGCAAGAAGACCAGCGCCGCGACCGTGGTCCCAAGCACCAGCGTGCTGCTGATCGCGGTCCGGATATGCGCCTCGGTCAGCTCGACGGTCTGGATGATCGCCGGCGCGACGCCGATCCGGCCGAACACCACCGCCAGCGCCACCACGGTAAGCGCGGCGCTGACCAGGCCGAAATCGCTGGGCGACAGCAGCCGGGCCAGCACCACCAGCACCGCGATCCTCAGCACCGCCGCGATGCCGCCGCCGCCGAACATCCACATGAAGTTACCAAGCGCCTGCGACGACAGGCTCGCAGCTTTCGGCCGACCGGCCGCGGTTTCAAAGCTAGAGGTGTCGCTCATGCGCAGCGCCTCGCCATGCAGCCAGGGATCTCGGTCGACCCATGCCAGCGAGGATACCGCAAGCGGACCAGATTTCTACCGCTTGTGGCGTCCGATCGGACATTGCCCGGGATGCTCGCGATCCGGACACCGGCAAGGCTCGCCCATCGGGCACGATCGCACAACGTAGCGCCGGCGCGCGGGCTGTTGCCTGACACCGGCGGCATTCAGTCGCCGGGAAAGCGATCGAGGGTGCGGCATGCGTCGGCAAGATGCCGGCCCAGCGGGGTCAGCCGGAAGCAGGCGCCGTCGACGCCGCTGGTGTGGGATGGCCGCAGCAGCGGCCGGCGATCGGCGCCGGCACCGGCCAACAACGCGGCGACGCGGGCCAGCATCGACCCCAGCCGACCGCGCAGCGCGCCGTTCGGCCCGCCGGCGCCCGGTTCGAGCGGGCTGCGCCGGGAGCGCGGCTTGGCTTCGATCAGCCGCAGCCGCAGCAGGTTGGCCTTCGAGCGTTCGTGCCGGGCCGGATCGCTGGTCGCGAGGTAGCGCGTGGTGCCGCGCAGCGCCGCGATATAGGGCTGCCGGAACGCCTCCAGCTCGGCGATCACCCTGCGGTAGACGTCGTCTTCGGGATGACGCTCGGCGCTGTCGGCGATCTCGGCCTCGGCCAGCAGCGCCAGCCGGTCGGATTCGCGCGCCGAAAGCCGTTCGGTCTCCTCAAGCTGCGCCAGGTATTTGAACAGCGATGCGTCGTGACCCGCCATCATGTCCAGCGTCGCGGTCAGCGACCGGTCGATCAGCCCGTCTTGACCCGGCGCGACCGCCGAGGCCGCCAGCCCGGCCCACATGTCGAGCGTCTCGTCATCGGCGCGCAGCGCGCCGTCGCGGATCGCCTGGAAATGGCCTCCGGGCAGCGACCTCGTGCGGCGCGGATCGACGCTCATCCGGCGCAGGTGGCGCAGGATTCCAGTCATCAGCCGGCTGGTGCGGCGACCGCTCCAGTCGGTGTATTGCCGCAGCCCGGCGCTGTCCGCCGCGGCGCCGCGACCCTGGGCGATGGCCAGAAGGCCGATGCCGTCGTGGTGTCTCATCGCGGCCTCCCGCCTTCGGTTTCGCCCTGATGTTAACACATTCTTCAGGGTTTCTTCACGAAATGGCGATCCGGCGCCCGCGTCCGGCCCGGTCCGGCGCGGCCCGGCGAGCGCGCCGATATTGTCAAATCTTCCCAAGGCGGTATTGTTGCGGAGTGGCAGAGGTCGCCGGTGTCTTGGGCGCGGATCGCGCCGCGCCCGTCATCATCCAGAAGAGGTAGCCGCATGCGCACCGCCCTCGTTACCGGCTCGGCCGGCTTCATCGGCTACCATTGCTGTTGCAGGCTGCTGAAGGATGGATTCCGGGTCATCGGACTCGATGCGATGACCGATTACTACGAGGTGACGCTGAAGCAGCGGCGCCACCAGATGCTGCTGCAGTCGCCGCAATTCACCGAGATGCAGTCCCGCGTCGAAGAGCCCGGCCTGCTGACCGATCTGCTGGCGCGCGAGACCCCCGATGTGGTGGTGCATCTCGCGGCGCAGGCCGGGGTCCGCTATTCGATCGACGCGCCGCGGTCCTATCTGGCCAGCAACATCGCCGGCACCTTCGAACTGCTCGAGGCGGCACGGGCCCAGCCGCCGGCGCATATGCTGCTGGCCTCGACGTCTTCGGTCTACGGCGCCAACGACGCGATGCCCTACGGCGAAACCGACCGCGCCGACCACCAGATGTCGTTCTACGCCGCGACCAAGAAGGCGACCGAGGCGATGGCGCATTCCTACGCGCATCTCTACGACCTGCCGATCACCATGTTCCGGTTCTTCACGGTCTACGGCCCCTGGGGCCGCCCCGACATGGCGCTGTTCAAGTTCACCAAGGCGATCCTCGAGGACCGGCCGATCGACGTCTACAACCACGGCGACATGCGGCGCGACTTCACCTATGTCGACGACCTGGTGCAGGGCATCCGCTTGCTGATCGACGCCGCGCCGCAGCGGCCGGAACCCGGCGCCGCGGTGCCCGAGGGCGACAGCTTGTCGCCGGTGGCGCCGTGGCGGGTCGTCAACATCGGCAATTCGCAAAGCGTGCCGCTGGTCGATTTCATCGCGGCGATAGAATCGGCGCTGGGCCGGACGGCGCAGCGCAACCTGCTGCCGATGCAGCCCGGCGACGTGCCGGCGACCTGGGCCGATGCCGGGCTGTTGCGGCGGTTGACCGGCTACAGCCCCAGCACCGG
>JBFGEI010000148.1:0-7388 GCA_041580155.1 Limimaricola sp. | reverse complement strand
GGGTAACGGTGCTGTCGTCGGACCTGTTCGGCTCGGCCCGGGCGCTGAAGGCGCGGATTCTCGAGATCGCGCAGGGCGCGGCCGACATCGTGGTCGGGACCCAGTTGGTCGCCAAGGGGCACAACTTTCCCAAGCTGACGCTGGTCGGGGTGATCGACGCCGATCTCGGTCTGCAAGGATCGGACCTGCGCGCCGCCGAGCGCACCTTCCAGCTGATGCGCCAGGTCGCCGGCCGCGCCGGCCGGGCCGAGGCGCCGGGCGCCGCCCTGCTGCAGACCTTCCAGCCCGAGCACCCGGTGATCGGCGCGATCCTGTCGGGCGACGAGGAAAGCTTCTGGGCCGCCGAGGCCGCGGCGCGGCGGGCCGCCGGGGTCCCGCCCTACGGCCGGATGGCCGGGATCGTGCTGTCGTCGCCGGATCTGCAGGCGGTGTTCGACCTTGGCACCGCGCTGGCCCGCGGCGACGCGCCGCTGCGGCGGATCGGGGCGCAGGTGTTCGGCCCGGCGCCGGCGCCGATCGCCCGGATCCGCGGCCGGCACCGGGTCAGGCTGCTGGTCAAGGCCGAGAAGACCGCGCCGCTGCAGATGGCGCTGGCGCAATGGGTCGGGCAGTTCCGGCCGCCGGCCAACCTGCGGCTGGCGATCGACATCGACCCGCAGAGCTTTCTCTAGCCCGCATCCGCTGCCGTTCCCTGCTGCGGTGCCGTCTCGTCAAGCCGGTCGGAACCGCGTAGATCTCCGGTCATGACAATCGCGCCGATGCCCCTCGACCAAGCCCGGACGCTGCCGATCTGGCGGCGCCCGATCACGCTGCTGTTCCTGATGGCGGCGGCGATGCCGATCGCCTTCGCAACCTGGTCGGCGCTGCTCAACAACTTCGTGCGCGACGCGGCCGGCTTCGACGGGTCGGACATCGGCTGGCTGCACACGGTGCGCGAGGTGCCGGGGTTCTTCGCGATCGGGGTGATCGCGATCCTGCTGCTGGTGCGCGAACAGGTGCTGGCGCTGGTGGCGCTGGCGCTGCTCGGGGTGGCGACGGCGCTGACCGCGCAGTTCCCCAGCATGGGCGGCATCCTGACCATCACCATGCTGTCGTCGATCGGCTTCCATTACTTCGAGACCGTCAACCAGTCGTTGCAGCTGCAATGGCTGCCGCGGGCGCGGGCGCCGCAGATGCTGGGCTGGATCGTCGCCGCCGGATCCGGCGCGACGCTGCTCGCCTATCTCGCCATCGTGCTGAGCTGGGAAAGCCTCGGGCTGACCTACAACGCGGTCTACATGATCTCGGGCGGGGTGACGGCGGCGATCGCGCTGTATTGCGCGCTGGTGTTTCCGCAGTTCGCGGCGCCGCATCCGCAACTCAAGAGCTTCGTGCTGCGGCGCCGCTACTGGCTGTACTACGCGATGCAGTTCATGGCCGGGGCGCGGCGGCAGATCTTCGTGGTCTTCGCCGGCTTCATGATGGTCGAACGCTTCGGCTACGACGTCGACGAGGTCACGGCGCTGTTCCTGATCACCCTGCTGACCAACATCTTCTGCGCGCCGCTGCTGGGCCGGGCGGTGGCGCTTTGGGGCGAACGCCGGGCGCTGATCGTCGAATACGCCGGGCTGGTGCTGGTGTTCACCTGCTACGGCGGCCTCTACTGGTTCAGCTGGGGCGCGCTGGTGGCGGCGGTGCTCTACGTCGTCGACAACATCTTCTTCGCGCTGGCGCTGGCGCTGAAGACCTATTTCCAGAAGATCGCCGACCCGGGCGACATCGCGCCCACAGCGGCGGTCGCCTTCACCATCAACCACATCGCCGCGGTGTTCCTGCCGGCCTCGCTCGGCTACCTGTGGCTGGTCTCGCCGCAATCGGTCTTCATGCTGGCGGCGGCGATGGCGGCGGTGTCGCTCGGGCTGGCGCTGCTGATCCCCCGCCACCCGGCCCCCGGACACGAGACCGTGTTCTCGCGCGGCACCGCGCCGGTCGCCGCCGAGTAGCGCCGGGGCCGCAGCACCCCTATATCAACCTCGACACCGAGACAGGAGATTCCGCGATGTTCAGCATGTTGCAGCGCAAGACCGAAATGGTCGCCAAGGACGACGCCCTGCCGGGCCGCGCCACGCCGATCGCCACCGCCGACACCCACGCCGTGCTGGGCACGCCGCTGGGTCTTGCGGTGCCCGCCGGCCTCGAGGTCGCGGTGTTCGGCATGGGCTGCTTCTGGGGCGTCGAGCGGATGTTCTGGTCGCTGCCGGGGGTCTACAGCACGATGGTCGGCTACGCCGGCGGCTATACCCCGAACCCGACCTACGAAGAGGTCTGCACCGGCCGCACCGGCCACAACGAGGTGGTGCGCGTGGTCTACGACCCGGCCGAGACCAGCTACGAGGATCTGCTGAAGGTGTTCTGGGAGAACCACGACCCGACCCAGGGCATGCGCCAGGGCAACGACGCCGGCACCCAGTACCGCTCCGGCATCTACACCTTCAACGACGCGCAGCGCGCCGCCGCCGAGGCGACCCGCGACGAGTTCGCGCCGCGGCTGTCGGCGGCCGGTTTCGGGCCGATCACCTCGGAAATCCTGCCGGCGCCGGAATTCTACATGGCCGAAGCCTATCACCAGCAATATCTGCACAAGAACCCCGATGGCTATTGCGGCATCGGCGGAACCGGCGTGGTCTGCCCAATCGGCCTTGGCGCCTGATCCGCTGCGACGGCGTCACGGCGCCCGGCATCGACCCTGACACCGCCGCAGGCGGCGCGACGATTGACCCCGGCGCGCCGCCTGCCTATGCGGCGGGGCATCTGACACCGGAGAGCCCGCCATGACCGTCTACACCGCGATCACCAGCCTGCGCGACCAACGCACCGCCGAACGGCTTTCCGCGGCGACCGAGGATCTCGAGCCGATGCCCTACGGCACCGGCGTGTTCGAGATCGAGGACGGCTCCGGGCTGTTCGAGGTGGCGGCCTATTTCGAAGAGCAGCCCGACGCGGTGGCGCTCGACCTGCTGGCGGCGGCGCATGGCGCGGCGGCCTTCGTGATTTCCGAAGTGCCGGACGAGGACTGGGTCGCCAAGGTGCGCCGCGAGCTGGCCCCGGTCGAGGCCGGGCGGTTCTTCGTCTACGGCAGCCACGACGCCGACAAGCTGCCCGAGGGCCGGATTCCGCTGCTGATCGAGGCGGCGATGGCGTTCGGCACCGGCCATCACGGCACCACGCTGGGCTGTCTCAAGGCGCTCGACGCGCTGGCCGACGAGGCTCTGGACACCGGCGCGCCGGCGCGGATCGTCGATATCGGCTGCGGCACGGCGGTGCTGGCGATGGCGGCGGCGCGGGTCTGGCCCGAAGCCCGGGTGATGGCCTCGGACATCGACGAGGTCGCGGTCGACGTGGCCGAGGCCAACCTCGCCGCCAACGGCATGGCGGGCCGGGTCGAATGCCTCGAGGCGGCGGGCTTCGACGCGCCGGCGCTGGCGGCGGCGGCGCCGTTCGACCTGGTGTTTGCCAACATCCTCAAGGGCCCGCTGGTGGCGCTGGCGCCGGACATGGCGGCGCATGTCGCGCCCGGCGGCCGGATCATCCTGTCGGGGCTGCTGAACGAACAGGCCGAGGCGGTCAGCGCAGTCTACCACGGCGCCGGCTTCGAGATGACCCGCAGCGCGGTGATCGGCGACTGGACCACGCTGACGATGACCCGGGCGGCTCAGGGCTGACACGGGGCTGACGCGAGTTTTACGCAAGGGAAATCGTGCGCTGCCACACAATGGCCACAGTTCTGTGCCATTCAGGACACTTGTCGGGGTGGGGACCCTTGTGAGGTAGGTTCTGATGACCCGTGTCAGCTCTGAATTCGATCTGCGCCTGCGGCGCATCGATCACCACCAGCGTCGACAGGCGGACCAGGGAGTCGTGCACCGCGTCACCCGCGACGGGTTGATCGTGACGGTGCAACGCCGGCGTCACCGCACCCTGCCGCTGCAGGGGCTGATCGTGCTGGCGACGACGATGATCGGGTTCAAGGCGTTCCTGCTGACGGCGCTGGGGTCCGGCGTCTATCTCGAGCGGCTGGCGCCGCTGCAGGCGGGATCGTGGATCGAACGTGCCGGTGCCTGGGTGATGCAGGTCGATCCGGCGACGGCCCGGCTTGCCGAGTGGCTCGGCACCTGGCTGCACTGAGAGTCCGGGGGTGATCCGGGGGGCCCCGCCGATGCGGGGCCGCTCCGGATCAGCGGCGCGCGCTGCGGCGCGAGATCGCGTCGATGTCGCTGCGGCACAGGCCGATGTCGTCCAGCTCTTCAATGGTCAGCCGCGACAGCGACTTGCGGGTCAACCGGGCGTCGTTCCATTCGCCGACGGCGTCGACGGCAAGGAACACGGCGCGTGCAACGCGCCATGCGAGGGCCGGGATGAACTGGGTGGTGTTGGTATCGAAGCTGGCCATGTGCCTGTTTCCTGATCGGACCTGCACAAGAGCAGGGCGGTTTGTGAACGCCGCCGCTTAACGCGGCTGGAAACAAGCCGCCACCGCCAAGACAGAAGCCCTGCCATGCGGTCGACGCATGGCAGGGCTTTGTTCTTTATATCATAGGTTTGCGCCGATCCAACCTCAGTCCGAGGAGTACATGCCCTCGTAGATCGGGGTCAGGGTCTCGTGCTCGAACAGCGAGCTGACGCTGGTGCCGCTCCAGATGTTGAGAATCGCCTGGGCGAACATCGGCGCGGTCGGCACGATGCGGATGTTCGGCGCGGCCTTGACCGCCTCGGTCGGTTCGATCGAATCGGTGATCACCAGCGATTTCATCACCGACTTCTCGATCCGGCCGACCGCCGGGCCCGACAGCACGCCATGGGTGATGTAGCTGTGCACCTCGGTGGCGCCGGCCTCCATCAGCGTCTCGGCCGCCTTGCACAGGGTGCCGGCGGTGTCGCAGATGTCGTCGACGATGATGCAGGTCTTGCCGGTGACGTCGCCGATCACCGTCATCTCGGCGACTTCGCCGGCTTTTTCGCGCCGCTTGTCGACGATCGCCAGCGGCGCGCCGATGCGCTGCGCGATGTCACGGGCGCGGGCGACGCCGCCGGTGTCGGGCGACACCACCATGATCTCGTCCATCCGGCCCTTGAAGTGATGCGCCACGTCGAGCGCGAAGATCGGTGCGGCGTAGAGGTTGTCGACGGGGATGTCGAAGAAGCCCTGGATCTGGGCGGCGTGCAGATCCATGGTCAGAACCCGCTCGATCCCGGCTTCGGCGATCAGGTTGGCGACCAGCTTGGCCGAGATCGGGGTGCGCGCCTTGGCGCGGCGGTCCTGCCTTGCGTAGCCGAAGTAGGGAATCACCGCGGTGATCCGCGCCGCCGAAGACCGGCGCAGCGCGTCGGCCATGATCAGCAGTTCCATCAGGTTGTCGTTGGCCGGGTTCGAGGTCGGCTGGATGATGAACATGTCCTCGCCGCGGACGTTCTCGTAGACCTCGACGAAGATTTCCTGGTCGTTGAACCGCTCGACGCGGGCATCGACGAGACCGACGTTCATGCCGCGATGCATCGACATCCTCCGGGCGACGGCGCGGGCGAGACTCTGGTTGGCATTGCCGGCGATGAGCTTGGGTTCGTTCAGGCTTGGCATCGGGAGGGCGTCCTTCGGGCAGGGCTGGGCCGCTCCGGGGGTCGGGGCAGCGAAGATTGACACCGCCTAGCACAAGCCTACGGTGGCGCAAACCTGCCCGTTGGGTGGGTCCAAAGGAGATCCAGATGCCGACGATCGACTACTTCTTCGCCACCTTGTCGCCCTACGTCTACCTCGCCGGAACCCGGCTCGAGGAGATCGCCGCCAAGCACGGCGCGCAGGTCGCCTACAAACCGCTCGACATCATGGCGCTGTTTCCGCGCAGCGGCGGCCAGTTGCCGAAGGACCGGCACCCGAGCCGGCTCGAATACCGGGCCCAGGAGCTGCGGCGCCAGGCCCGCAAGGCCGGGCTCGAGTTCAACCTGCGCCCGGCGCATTGGCCGACCAATGGCGCGCCGGCGGCCTACGCGATCATCGCGGCGCAGGAGGCGGTAGCGCAGGGCGGCACCGGTGACCTCGGCGTGCTGGTTCATGCGATCACCCGCGCGATCTGGGCCGAGGAGCGCGACATTGCCGAGGACGAGGTGATCCGCGGCGCGCTGCAGGAGGCCGGGTTCGACCCGGGCCTGACCGACAGCGGGTTGATGCTCGGGGCCGATATCTACGCCCGCAACCTCGACGAGGCGGTGCGGCGCGGCGTGTTCGGGTCGCCGTTCTACATCACCGGTGACGACGAGCGTTTCTGGGGTCAGGACCGGCTTGAGGATCTCGACCTGCATCTTGCGGGAAAGCTCTGATCTGCGTGCGACCAACGCAGCGGCCGGGTCCAATAATCTTGCAAGATTATTGCAATTTCCTTTGAAGGAAATTGGGCCCGGCGTCAGCCGGCGAGCAGGTCGAGGAAGCTGTCGACCCCGGCGTTGCCGACCGACCAATCGCAGACCAGGCGCGCCTCGAGCAGGGCCTGCGGATCGCCGCTGTCGAGGTCACCGGTGACATAGTAGTCCGCTCCGGCCTCGAGCAGCCGCCGATGCGTCGCGCGCGGCGCGCTGATGAAAACCAGGTTGGCTTGCGGCTGATGCAGCACCTCGACGCCGGGCGCGGCCCGCAGCCCGGCGACAAGCCGGTCGCAGCTCGCGTTGGCGCGCGTCGCCATGTCGCGCCACAGGTCGTTCGCCAGATAGGCCTCCATCTGCGCCGACAGATACCGGTGCTTCGACATCAGGTGCCCGGCGCGCTTGCGGCGAAAGCCGAAGTCGCGGGCCAGTTCCGGGTTGAAGAATACCGCAGCCTCGACGCCAAGCAGACCGTTCTTGGTGCCGCCGAAGCTCAGCGCGTCGACCCCGGCCTTCCAGGTCATTTCGGCCGGGCTGCAGCCCAGCCGCACCAGCGCGTTGGCGAAACGGGCGCCGTCCATGTGAAGCTTCTGACCGCGCGCCCTGGCAACCCGTGACAGCGCCGCGATCCGGTCGAGATCGTAGATCGTGCCGGTCTCGGTCGCCTGGGTGATCGAGACCGGGCCGGGCTGCGCATTGTGCAGCGACCGTGCCCCGATCGGCCCGATCGCCGTCTCGAGCGCTTCAGCTGTCATCAGCCCGTCCGGCGCCGGCACCAGCGTCAGCTTGGCGCCACCGCTGAAGAACTCCGGCGCGTTGCACTCGTCCTGTTCGATATGCGCGCAATCGGTGCAGAATACGGTGTCCCAAGGCTTGGTCATGCAGGCCAGGATCAGCGCATTCGCGGCGGTGCCGGTGGCGACAAGATGCACCTCGGCCTCGGGCGCCTCGAAGATCTCTCGGATCTGCGCCTCGACCCAGCCCATCGCCGATTCGCT
>JBFGEI010000147.1:0-7402 GCA_041580155.1 Limimaricola sp. | reverse complement strand
TGCGCTCGGCGGCGCGCAGGTCCGATCCTTGCAGCCCGAGGTCGGCGTCGATCACCCCGACCAGCGTCAGCTTGGGAAAGTTGTGCCCCTTGGCGACCAGCTGGGTCCCGACCACGATGTCGGCCGCGCCCTGCGCGATCTCGAGAATCCGCGCCTTCAGCGCCCGGGCCGAGCCGAACAGGTCCGACGACAGCACCGTCACCCGGGCGTCGGGAAACAGCGCCTGCGCCTCTTCGGTGATCCGCTCCACCCCCGGGCCGACGGCGGCAAGCTTGCCCTCGACCTCGCAGCTCGGGCATTTCACCGGCATCGGCGCGGTCTCGCCGCACTGGTGGCACATCAGCCGCTTCTGGAACCGGTGCTCGACCATCCGCGCGTCGCAATGCTGGCAGCCGATCTGGTGGCCGCAGGCGCGGCACAGGGTCAGCGGCGCGTAGCCGCGGCGGTTGAGAAACAGCAGGCTCTGCTCGCCACGCTCCAGCCGCTGCAGCACCGCGCCCTTCAGCGACGGCGAAATCCAGCTGCCCGAGGCCAGCTCTTCGCCGCGCATGTCGATGGCGCGCATTTCCGGCATCCGCGCCGGGCCGAACCGGCTTTCGAGATCGAGGCGGGCGTATTTGCCGGCCTTCACGTTGACCCAACTTTCGAGGCTGGGCGTCGCCGAGGCCAGCACCACCTGCGCCTTTTCCAGCGACGCCCGCAGCACCGCCATGTCGCGCGCGTTGTAGAGCACGCCGTCTTCCTGCTTGTAGGAAGTGTCGTGTTCTTCATCGACGACGATCAGACCGAGATCGTGGAATGGCAGGAACAGCGCCGACCGGGCGCCGACCACCAACTGGGCGCCGTTCTCGGCGACCATCTTCCAGCAGCGCCGCCGCTCGGTCACGGTGACGCCGGAATGCCATTCCGCCGGCCGCGCGCCGAACCGCACCTCGACCCGGCTCAGGAATTCGGCGGTGAGCGCGATCTCGGGCAGCAGTACCAGCGCCTGGCGTCCGCGGGCCAGGCAGGCCGCGACCGCCTCGAGATAGACCTCGGTCTTGCCCGAGCCGGTCACCCCCTTGAGCAGCGTGGTGCCGTAGCGCCCGGCCTCGATGCCCTCGCGCAGCCGCGCCGAGGCCGCCTCCTGGTCCTCGGTCAGCGCCTTGCCGGGCAGCGACGGGTCGAGCGGCGGGTAGGCCACGTCGCGCGGCGCGTCCTCCTCGGCCACCGCGCCCGACGGCAGCAGCCCCTTGATCACGCCGCTGCCGACCCCGGCCAGATCGGCGAGTTCGCCGAGCAGGAAGCCCAGGCCGTCGTGCTCCTCGAGCACGTCGAGCACCCGGGCGCGGGCGTCGGTCATCCGTTCGGGCTGGCCATGGCCGCGCCGGTAGATCCGCCGCACCCCGGGCGCGTCGCCCAGCCCCGGCGCCCGGGTCGCCAGCCGCAGCATCGCCGGCATCGGGGTCAGCGTGTAATCGGCGACCCGGCCGAGGAACTCGCGCATCGGCCCGGTCATCGGCGCCACCTCGAGCACCCGGTAGGCGGCGCGCACCTTGGCGTAGTCGAAATCGCCCTGCCCCGGCCCCCAGACCACGCCCAGCACCTTGCGCGGCCCGAGCGGCACCTCGACGTGGTCGCCGACAACGCAGCCGCCCGGCGGCGCGCGGTAGTCCAGCACCCGGTCCAGCGGCTGGGTCGTCAGCACGCCGATCAGCGCGCCTTCCTCGAAGCGGTCCGGCAGGGTCATGGGCGGGTGATGTCCTGAAGGCGGGAAAGCGTCAACATGCGGCGCGGCGCCGGCCGGTTCAAGCCCCGCCGCCCGCCGTCCCCTACCGGCCCGGCACCGCGGGTCCCATATACCGAAGACATGAAATCCGCGCCCGGCGACGGTCGGGGCCCCGCGATGCGGTGTTCCACCATCCGAGGCTTTGCGCTAAACCAGCGCCCAATGCGTCCCGCCACCGGGGGCGCGACTGTCAGGGAGACACCCCATGAAATTCTTCGTCGATACCGCTGAAATCGATCAGATCCGCGAACTGCACGAGCTGGGCATGGTCGATGGCGTGACCACCAACCCGTCGCTGATCATGAAGTCGGGCCGCGACATCAAGGAAGTCACCGCCGAGATCTGCTCGATCATCGACGGCCCGGTCTCGGCCGAGACCGTGGCGCTCGACGCCGAGGGCATGATCGCCGAGGGCCGCGAGCTGGCCAAGATCGCCGACAACATCGCGATCAAGGTGCCGCTGACCTGGGACGGTCTCAAGGCCTGCAAGGTGCTGTCCGAAGAGGGCCGCATGGTCAACGTCACGCTGTGCTTCTCGGCCAACCAGGCGCTGCTGGCCGCCAAGGCCGGCGCGACCTTCATCTCGCCGTTCATCGGCCGTCTCGACGACCTGAACATGGACGGGCTCGACCTGATCGCCGACATCCGCACGATCTACGACAACTACGGCTTCGAGACCAACATCCTCGCCGCCTCGATCCGTTCGGCCAACCACATGAGCGAATGCGCGAAGATCGGCGCCGACGTCGCCACCGCACCGGCTTCGGTGATCAAGGCGATGGCGAACCACGTGCTGACCGACAAGGGTCTGGACGCGTTCATGAAGGATTGGGCCAAGACCGGCCAGAAGATCGTCTGATCCGCCGGCGCGGGGCTGTGCCTTGAAGGCCGCGCCCCGCGCCGTTCCGCCCGACCGGGGGCGACCCCGGCGCGCGGGGCTGGTAGTCTGGCGCCGCACGACATCTGCAGAAGGCAGCCTGGCCGCATGACCACCGACCCGCTGATCGACCCCAGCACCCGCGACCGGATCCTCGCCGATCCTGCGGCGCTGCTCGACGACACCGACATCATGCGCGCGCTGGTCGCCGCCAACGAAGCCGCGATGGGGCCGAACATCGTCGACCTGCGCGGCATCGCGATGGACCGGCTGGAATCCCGGCTCGACCGGCTCGAGGACACCCACCGGTCGGTGATCGCGGCGGCCTATGAGAACCTCGCCGGCACCAACCAGATCCACCGCGCGGTGCTGCGGATGATGGACGCCACCAGGTTCGAGGTCTTCCTGCAGGATCTCGCGGGCGACGTCGCCGACATCCTGCGGATCGACGCGGTGCGGCTGGTGCTGGAAACCACCTCGCCCGAGGCCGACCCGGTGATCGGACGGCTTGGCGACGTGCTGTCGGTGGCCGAGCCCGGCTTCATCGCCGACTACGTCACCCAGGGCCGCAACGTGCCGCTGCGCCAGGTCACGCTGCGCCAGATCACGCCGGAACCGGACGGGGTCTATGGCGACAGCGCCGGAACGATCCGCTCCGAGGCCTGCCTGAAGCTCGATTTCGGCCCCGGTCGCCTGCCCGGCATGCTGCTGCTCGGCGCCGCCGACCCGCAGCAGTTCACCGCGCAGCAGGGCACCGACCTGATGGGGTTCTTCGGCGGCACCTTCGAACGCGCGATGCGCCGCTGGCTGGGCTAGGCGATGATCTCGCCGGCGCTCACCGATGCCCTGGCGCGCTGGCTCGACCACGAGCGGGCGTTGAACGCGGCGGCGCGCAACACGCTGGCCGCCTATCAGCACGACGTTCTGGGCTTCCTGGCCTTCATGCAGGCGCATCACGGCGACGCGCAGGGGCTGGCGGCGATCGCGCGGATCGGGGTCGGCGACATGCGGGCCTGGATGGCGCATGAGCGCGGCCGCGGCCTGTCGGCGCGGTCGCTTGCGCGGGCGCTCTCGGCGGTGCGGACCTTCTACCGTTGGCTGTCGGACCGCGAAGGCTTTGCCGCGACCGCGGTGCTCTCGGCCCGGGCGCCGCGGTTCAGCGCCAAGCTGCCGCGGCCGCTGACCGAGGACGCCGCCAGCGCCATGCTCGACACCGTCGAGCTGCAGGCCCGCGAGCCCTGGGTCGCGGCGCGCGACCTCGCGGTGGTGACGTTGCTCTGGGGCTGCGGGCTGCGAATCTCAGAAGCGCTGGGGCTGCGCGGCGGCGACGCGCCGCTGCCCGAGACGCTGCGGATCACCGGCAAGGGCGGCAAGCAGCGGCTGGTGCCGGTGATACCGGCGGCGCGCGAGGCGGTCGCCGGCTACGTCCGGCTCTGCCCGCACAGCCTGGGCGCCGAGGCGCCGCTGTTTCGCGGGGTGCGCGGCGGCGCGCTGGCGGCGCGGCCGATCCAGAAGGTCATGGAGACCTCGCGGATGCAGCTGGGGCTGCCGGCAACCGCGACGCCGCACGCGTTGCGGCACAGCTTCGCGACCCACCTGCTGACCGCCGGCGGCGATCTGCGGGCGATCCAGGAGCTGCTGGGCCACGCTTCGCTGTCGACGACCCAGGCCTATACCGCGGTCGACGCGGCCCGGCTGATGGAGGTCTACGACAGCGCCCATCCGCGGGCCTGAACGCGGCGGCGACGGTCGGCCGCGCGGCAGCGCCGCGACCCCGACCGCGACCCCGGCGCGACAGTGGCGCGACGCCGGCACGGCATCCGTTGCACCGGCCCCGCTAATCGGCCATGACTGCGCCATGACGACTGCGCAAAAAGCCCTCGGTGTACACCTCCTGACCGCCACCGGCGCGGTCTTCGCAATGCTGGCCATGCTCGAGGCGGTCCAGGGCGAATGGAGCATGATGTTCCTGTGGCTGGTGGTCGCCTTCGCGGTCGACGGCATCGACGGTCCGCTGGCCCGCAGATACGACGTGAAGCGCAACGCGCCGATCTTCGACGGGGAGCTGCTCGACCTGATCATCGACTACCTGACCTACGTCTTCGTGCCGGCCTACGCGCTGTTCAAGTCGAACCTGCTCGAAGGCTGGACCGGCTGGTTCGCGATCATCGTGATCACCTTCACCAGCGCGCTGTATTTCGCCGACACCAGGATGAAGACCCGCGACAACTCGTTCTCGGGCTTTCCCGGCTGCTGGAACATGCTGGTGCTGGTGCTGTTCGCGCTGTCGCCGAACTTCTGGGTGATCCTGGCGCTGGTCACGGTGCTGGCGGCGACGATGTTCTTCCCGGTCAAGTTCATCCACCCGGTGCGCACCGAGCGCTGGCGCTGGGTGTCGCTGCCGATGGCCTTCGCCTGGACCTTCTTCGCCGGCTGGGCCGCCTGGGTCGATTTCGACCCGCAGAGCTGGGCCCATTGGGGCCTCGTCGTTACCTCGGTCTACCTGATATGCGCCGGCGCGGCGCAGCAGCTGATCCACGGCCGCGACGGCTAGAGCCGGGTCAGCGCCACCCCCGACACGATCAGCGCCGCCGAGACCAGCTTGCCGCGGTCGACCCGGTCGCCGAACAGCGACCAGCCGATCAGCACCGCGAACAGGATCGAGGTCTCGCGCAGCGCGCTGACCAGCGCGATCGGCGCCAGCGTCATCGCCCAGACCGCGATGCCATAGGCGCCGTACGACGCCAGGGCCGCCAGCGCCCCCTGCCCCCAGACCCGCGCCGACACCCGCAACAGCCCCGGTCCACGCCACCACAGGGTGATCGGCGCGAACAGCAGCGCCGAGGCCGCGAACAACCAGCCGACGAAAGCAACGGGATCGCCCGACACCCGCGCGCCAAGCCCGTCGACCAGCGTGTAGCCCGCGGTGCCCGCAGAGGCGCCCAGCGCGTAGGGAATGAGCCTGCGGCTCTCGCCCGAGCCCAGCGCGCCCCGCGCCATGCCGAAGATCCCGGCCCCCAGTACCAGGATGCCGAGCACCGACATCGGCGCGATCGCATCCGACAGGAACAGCCCGCTGGCCAGCAGCACCGCCAATGGCGCGGCGCCGCGAGCGATCGGGTAGACCCGGCTGAGATCGCCATGTTCGTAGGCCACGGCGAGAAAGGTGTTGTAGCCGGCATGGCACAGCGCCGAAGCGGCGACCCAGGGCCAGACCTCGGCCGCCGGCCAGGGCCGGGTCAGTGCCACGGCAAGGCCGAGACCGCCCTGCACCAGCGTCAGGATCACCATCCCCGCCAGCTTCGACGTCCCGAGCTTGATCAGCGCGTTCCAGCTGGCGTGCAGCAACGCCGCCAGCATCACCGCAAGGAAGACCGGAACGCTCATCGCCGGTGTCGCCCGAGGATGCGTATTTCAGGGACAAAGTAACCCGGAGCGCACCTCGTTACTTTGTTCTTCAAATACGCAATTCCGCCGCCGCGGCTGGCACGGCGGCGGGCTGCTTTCATTACAGCGCCGAATCGCAGCGCGCGCAGACGCCCGGGTGCGCATGGCGGCCGACATCCGGCAGGATTTTCCAGCAGCGCTGGCACTTCTCGCCATCGGCGCGCTCGAACACCACGCCGACGCCCTCGACCTCGGGCAGGCGGAACGCCTCGGCGGGCGCCGGATCGCCGGTCAGGTAGACCGCCGAGGTGATGCAGAGATCCTCGAAGGCGACGCTCTTGAGCGCCGCCAGCGCCTCGATATCGTCGACATGCACAACCGGCGCCGCCTCGAGCGAGGCACCGATCACCTTGTCGCGGCGCTCGATCTCGAGCGCCGCGGTGACCACGCGGCGCACCTTGCGGATCGCCGCCCACTTCGCGGCCAGCGCCTCATCGCGCCAGTCCTGCGGCGTGTCAGGCATGTCGGTCAGATGCACGGAGGCGTCGTCGCCCGGGTTCCGCTCCAGCCAGACCTCTTCCATCGTGAACACCAGGATCGGCGCCAGCCAGGTCGTCAACCGATGGAACAGCACGTCGAGCACGGTGCGCGCCGCCCGGCGCCGAGCGGTATCGCCGTCGCAGTACAGCGCGTCCTTGCGGACGTCGAAGTAGAACGCCGACAGCTCGACGGTCGCGAAGGTGAACACCGCCTGGAACACGCCCTGGAAGTCGTAGGAATCATAGCCCTTGCGCACCGCCTCATCGAGCTCGGCCAGCCGGTGCAGTACCCAGCGCTCCAGTTCGGGCATCTCCGACGGCGCGACCCGGTCGGCCTCGGTGAAATCCGCCAGCGACCCCAGGAGGAACCGCATCGTGTTGCGCAGCCGGCGATAGCCGTCCGCGGTGCCCTTCAGGATCTCCGAACCGATCCGCAGGTCGGCGGTATAATCCGACTGCGCCACCCAAAGCCGCAGGATGTCGGCACCGTACTGCTTGGTGACGTCGGCCGGGCTGACCGTGTTGCCCAGGCTCTTGGACATCTTCATGCCCTTCTCGTCGAGCGTGAAGCCATGGGTCAGCACGCCCCGATACGGCGCGCGGCCGATGGTGCCGCAGGCCTGCAGCATCGAGGAATGAAACCATCCGCGATGCTGGTCGGTGCCCTCGAGGTAGAGATCCGCCAGCCCGTCCTCGGAGCCGTCCGCCCGGTCGCGCAATACGAAAGCATGGGTCGACCCGCTGTCGAACCAGACGTCGAGGATGTCGAACACCTGCAGGTAGGCCTCGGGGTCGACGCTGCCCGACAGGAAGCGCTCTTTCGCGCCCTCC
>JBFGEI010000146.1:0-7454 GCA_041580155.1 Limimaricola sp. | reverse complement strand
CCTTGTATTCGCGCAGGTATTCCTCGATCTGGCTGTTCTCGTCGGCGCTTTCGTTGATCGGAATCCGGATCTTGCCATCGGGCGAGGGCAGCGCGCGCGAGGTCAGCCCGGTCTGTTTCCCCTGGATGTCGAAGAACCGGATTTCGCGGAAGTTGAACACGTCGTGGTAGAACTTGTACCAGGTGTCCATGTTGCCGCGGACCACGTTGTGGGTCAGGTGGTCGAGGTAGTAGAAGCCGACGCCCTCGGGCTTGGGATCGACCTTGCCGAACCAGTCGTATTCGTCGCTGTAGCAGCTGCCGTCGTCGCCGTAGGTGTCGACGAAATACAGCAGCGACCCGCCGATCCCGACAACCGCCGGCACGTCCAGCGACTTGTCGTCGCCGGTGTATTCCTCGGCCCCCAGCGCCACGGCGCGCTCGAGCGCGTGCTGCGCGTCGACCACCCGCCAGGCCATCGCCGGGGCGCAGGGGCCGTGTTCGGCGACGAACCGAGCGGCGTGGCTGCCCGGCTCGGCGTTCAGCAGGTAGGTGATGTCGCCCTGCCGATACAGCGTGATCGCCTTGGTCTTGTGCCGCGCCACCGGGGCGTAGCCCATCTGCTGGAACAGCCGGTCGAGCACGGCGGGTTCGGGATGGGCGAATTCGACGAATTCGAAGCCGTCGGTGCCGGCCGGGTTGGCCTCGGTGATGGTGGCTTTCGGGGCATCATGCGGGAACGGGCCCATGGTCGTCTCCTCCTGTTCGTGCTTGGCCGCAGCATGCCATCCCGACGATGCAATGTGCTTGCAAAGCCGCGCAGTGGCGCCAAGGGTGATGCACGGTATGCGCATCAGGAGGGTCGGAAATGCAAGAAAACCGCATGGATCGCTTCGATCACGCCATTCTTGACGCGCTGCAGCGCGATGGCGCGATGACCAACGCGGCGCTGGCCGAACGTGTGAACCTGTCGGCCTCGCAATGCTCGCGGCGGCGCCAGGCGCTCGAGGCGGCGGGTCTGATCGAAGGCTACGGCGCGCGGCTGAACGCGGCGCGTCTCGGGCTGGGGCTGCGGGCGATCGTGCGGGTCAACCTGCGCAGCCACGGGCAAGAGCGCGAGGGCGGCTTCGCGCGGTTTCTCGACGAGCACCCGCAGGTCCGATCCGCATTCTCGGTGTCCGGCGACGCCGACTACATCCTCGATGTCGAGGTGCGCGATCTCGAGGCCTTCGCCCGGTTCATTCATGACCGGTTGCTGCCGCATCCGCAGGTGGCGCAGGTCCGCTCGGAAATCGTGCTGCGCACCCTGAAGGACCGCGCCGGGATCGACCTGTCGCAGATCTGACCGGGGTAGCACCGCCGCCCAAGGGGGCAGCGGTGCCTGTTGGCATCACACCAGCTTCAGAAGCTCTTCCGCGGCCTTCTCGGACGAGGCGGGGTTCTGGCCGGTGACCAGCTTGCCGTCGACCAGCACGAACGGCGCCCAGTCGTCGCCCTTGTGGTAGTCGCCGCCCTTTTCCTTGAGCATGTCCTCTAGCAGGAACGGCACCACGTCGGTCAGGCCGACGCCTTCTTCCTCGGAGTTGGTGAAGCCGGTGACGCGGCGGCCCTTGACCAGCGGGTCACCATTGGCGGCCTGCACGTGACGGAACACCGCCGGGGCGTGGCACACCGCGGCAACCGGGCGGTCGGAATGGGCAAAGGCCTCGATGATGCGGCGGCTGTCGGCGCTTTCGGCAAGGTCCCACATCGGGCCGTGGCCGCCCGGGAAGAACACCGCGTCGTAGTCGGCGGCGTCGATCTCGGCCAGCTTGGTGGTCGAGGCCAGCACCTTCTGGGCGTCGGCATCATCCTTGAACCGGCGGGTCGCGTCGGTCTGCGCGTCTTCGCTGTCGCTGCTCGGGTCGAGCGGCGGCTGGCCGCCGGCGGGCGATGCGAGGGTGACGTCGACGCCGGCGTCTTTCAGCACATAGTAGGGCGCCGCGAACTCCTCGAGCCAGAAACCGGTCTTGTTGCCGGTATCGCCGAGTTTGTCATGCGAGGTCAGGATCATCAGAATCTTGGTCATGTGTCGTCCTTTCGAAGTGGTTCGGCTCAGTCGGGCTTGGCGACGCGGATCACCCGCTTGCCGAAGCTCTCGCCGCGCAGCAGCCCAACGAAGGCCTCGGGCGCCTGTTCCAGACCGTCGATGATCTCTTCGCGGTACTTGATCCTGCCGTCCCGGACCCAGCCGCCCATTTCCTTCGCGAATTCGGGGTAGAGATGGCCGAAGTCGTCGAAGATGATGAAGCCGCGCAGGGTCATCCGCTTGCGCAGCAGCTGGCCCATCAGCCAGTTCATCCGGTCCGGCCCCTCGGGCAGCGAGGTGGCGTTGTATTGCGAGATCAGGCCGCAGACCGGGATCCGCGCCGCGGTGTTGAGCTGCGGCAGCACCGCGTCGAGCACCTTGCCGCCGACGTTCTCGAAATAGACGTCGATGCCGTCCGGCGTTGCGGCGGCCAGCTGGTCGGCGAAGTCGTCGGCCTTGTGGTCGATGCAGGCGTCGAAGCCGAGATCCTCGACCGCATGGGCGCATTTCTCGGCACCGCCGGCGATGCCGACGACCCGACAGCCGAGGATCTTGCCGATCTGGCCGACGGTGGCGCCGACCGGCCCGGTGGCGCCGGCGACGACGATGGTCTCACCGGGTTTCGGCTGGCCGATCTGCTTGAGCCCGGCCCAGGCGGTGAAGCCCGGCATGCCCAGCACGCCAAGCGCCCAGGACGGCTGGGCCATGTCGCCAAGCTTGGCCACGCCGGCGCCGTCCGACAGCGCGTAATCCTGCCAACCCGAGAAGCTCAGCACCCGGTCGCCCTCGGCAAAGCCGTCGATCTTCGATGATACCACGCGGGCGACGGTGCCGCCGACCATCACGCCGCCGATCTCGACCGGTGCCGCGTAGGAGGGCGCGTCGCTCATCCGGCCGCGCATGTAGGGATCGAGCGACAGGAACTCGGTGCGCAGCAGCATCTGGCCATCGGCCGGCTCGGGGATCGGCGCGGTCTCGAGCCGCAGCGTGTTGGCGTCGGGCTCGCCCTTCGGGCGTTCGGCAAGAACCAGACGACGGTTGGTTTCGGCGGATTGGGTCATGTGTTGTCTCCGTGATCGATTGCAGGAAAAGCGGGGTCACCCGAAAGCAGCCGTTCGCTGGCGGCCATCGCGGTGTCGAAGGGCAGGGCGTCGCGCGACAGCGATGCCATCAGGCTGGCGCCTAGCCAGATCTGGTACAGCGTCTGCGCCAGGGCCGCCGGGTCGCGGACCGCGACGATCGAACCGTCGCCGGCGCGCAGCACCGCGGTCAACCGCGCCAGGATCGCGGCGACGCCATCATCGAGGATCCGCCGCATGTCCGGCGACAGATCGGCGATCTCGGCCGAGAGCTTGACCACCAGGCAGCGCTGCTCCGGCCGGTCGCCGGTCTGGCGCAGGCGCCACAGCTCGAAGTAGCTTAGCAGCCTGGTCCGGGCCGGAAGGTCCGGCGCGTTCAGCGTGGAGGCCAGATCCTCCGCATAGGCGGCGATGTAGCTGTCGAGCAAAGCGCAGCCGAACGCCTCCTTGGACTTGAAGTAGTGATAGAACGATCCCTTCGGCACGCCGGCGGCTGTCAGCAGCTCTGCCAGCCCGACGGCGGTGTAACCGCGGCTGGCGGTCAGCGCGCGTCCGGTCTCGAGAATATGGCTTCGGGTGCTGCTCATGCCGAACAGATGGGGTCACTAGACCGATCGTCTAGAGGGCGGGTGCCGAACCTCCCAGTCACTGACGCCACGGCATCCGACAAGCGCGCGGCCCAATTTTCTTGCAAGAAAATTGGCGGAGAATTGAAATTCTCCGCGGTGGCGCCCGCGACGCTGATGTGACCAGCCGGGAGGTCAGGCAAATCGCCCTTCGCGCGCCAGCACCTCGATCTCGTAACCGTCGGGATCGGCGATGAAGAAGAACCGGCCGACCACCTCGCCCGACGGGGCGAAGGTGACGATCTTGCGCGGCGCCAGCCCAGCCGCCGTCAGCCGCGCGTGCTCGGCCTCGAGATCGGGCACCGAAACCGCGAGATGGCCGTAGCCGTTGCCCAGGTCGTAGCCGGCGTCGCGATCCTTGTTGACGGTCAGCTCCAGTTCGAAGCCGGTTTCGGGGTTCGACAGGTAGACAAGGGTGAAGGTGTCGAAGTCGAGCCGATCCGCGACTTCGAGCGCGAAGGCACGCCGGTAGAAGTCGGTGGCGCGGGCTTCGTCGCGCACGCGGATCATCGAGTGGATCATCTTGGCCATGGGGCTCTCCTTGTCGAACTGAGTGGGTGAGACGCGCGGCCGGCAGCGCCGGTTCCTCGTCGCTCGGCGGGACGCCGCGTGAGGTTACCGTGGAACACGCGGTATTTTGTGGATTTTCAATGACGCTGCCTCCACCATGCGTAACGGTGCGAGAAGGGGTCGCGCCATGAGACTGCGGGGGACGCCAGAGGTGGAAGACGAAGGCCCGTTGCTGCGACGGCTGGTCGCCGGCGATCGTGCCGCCTTCGACTCGATCTACCGGCTGCACAACCCTACGATGATCCGTTTCGCCACCGCGATCCTCGGATCGCGCGCCTCGGCAGAAGAGGTGGCGCAGGAAACCTGGGTCGCGGTGCTTCGTCACATCGGTGGTTTCGAGGGCCGCGCGCCGCTGGCTGGCTGGATCTTCCGGATTCTGGCCAACCGGGCCCGGACCCGGGTCGCCCGCGACGGGCGGATGAAACCGCTGGAGCAGGGCCAGGACCCGCTGTCCGACGCCTTCGGCCCGGACGGAGCCTGGAAGGTGATGCCCGAGCTTTGGAATGTGATCACCCCGGAGCGGATCCTGTCGGACCGCCGCACGCTCGACCTGGTGATCGCGGCGATCGAGGCGCTGCCGTCGGCGCAGCGCGCGGTTCTGATCCTGCGCGGACAGCAGGGGCTCGCGGCCGAGGAGGTTTGCGAGATGCTGGGATTGAGCGACGGCAACATGCGGGTGCTGCTGCACCGCGCCCGAACCACGCTCAGGGTCGAACTCGCGCGTCGCGATGATTAGGTGACGGTCAGCGCGGCGCCAGATCCAGCCGCGGGTGGCCCGGCTGTAACACCGGGCGGTTTCGATTGTCCTGCATGTAGCACTACGGGGAAGGGCCGCAGATGATGAGCTGCCAAGACGTTGCAGAACACGCCGATGCCTGGCTCGATCACGAGGTTTCGTCGTGGCGCGCGCTGCGGATCCGGCTGCATCTGCTGATGTGCGATGGCTGCGCCCGGGTCATGGCGCAGCTCCGGCTGGCCCGCGCGGCGCCGGCGCTGGTCGCACGGGCCGAGGCGGCGCGGCCGGCGACCGCCGCCGATCTGGCGCGGATCGAACGGATTCTGGTGCTTGCCGCCGAGCCCGCCGCGGTCGACGAGGCCGGCGCCAGGCCCTATCCGCCCGATCCCGGCTGACCCGTGCAGGGCCGCGGATCATCACCTGTTCGTGAGTTCTGTAACGGATGCGCAGGGCGGCGGTCTTGCACCTGAAGGTCGAAGAGCCTTCGACGCAACAACGGGAGAGACCAAGATGACCATCCAAGCTTCATCGGTGATGATCGCCGGCGCGCTGGCCGCGGGCCTTGTCAGCTACGCCGCCACCCCGGCTTCGGCGCAGGAGCAGGAAAAATGCTTCGGCGTGTCGCTGGCCGGCGAGAACGATTGCGCCGCCGGTCCCGGCACCACCTGCGCCGGCACCTCCAAGGTCGACTACCAGGGCAACGCCTGGACCCTGGTTCCGGCCGGCACCTGCGCCGAGATCGAACTGCCGGTCTCTGCCGACGGTTCGGAGCGCACAGGCGCGCTGGAAGCGCTCGAGCGCGACCTCCCGTCCTGACGACGACCGGCGGCACCGGGACATCCCGGTGCCGCCGATAGCCGCGCGGCCAGTAGGCCGCGCCGATCATCTCGACATTGCGCTAGATCGCGCGGCGCGCGGCGTGCATGATTTGCAGGCCGTTCGCGCCACGTGATGCCGCAAGCCAGGAGTTCGCGATGCGCCAACAGCTTCCCGCCGCGCCCGGGCTGGGCTTCAAATCGACGCATTACCCCGATTACGCCAGTCCCGGGGCGGTGCGCTGGATCGAGGTCCACGCCGAGAACTACATGGTCGACGGCGGCCCGCGGCTGGCGATGTTGCGCGATCTGGCGCAGCGGTTTCCGGTGTCGATCCACGGCGTCGGACTGTCGATCGGCGGCGACGATCCTCTCGACGCGGACCACCTGGCCCGGCTGAAGGCGCTGGTCGAGATGATCGACCCGGCCAGCTTCTCCGAACACCTGGCCTGGTCGTCGCATGGCGGCGCCTATTACAACGACCTGCTGCCGTTGCCTTACACCGGCGCGACGCTGGACCGGGTCTGCGCCCATGTCGACCAGGTGCAGCAGGCGCTTGGCCGCCGGATGCTGCTCGAGAACCCGTCGAGCTACCTCAGCTTCGCCGAGAGCGAGATGCCCGAGACCGAATTCCTGTCCGAGATCGGTCGGCGGACCGGTTGCGGCATGCTGCTCGACATCAACAACGTGTTCATCTCGTCGGTGAACATCGGCATTTCCGCCGAGGCCTATCTGCGGGACTTTCCGCTCGACGCGATCGGCGAGGTGCACCTGGGCGGCTTCGACGCGCAGCAGGACGAAACCGGCGCGCCGCTGCTGATCGACACCCATGGTGCGCCGGTCGCCGATCCGGTCTGGGCGCTGTACGACCGGCTGCTCGGGATCACCGGACCGCTGCCGACGCTGATCGAATGGGACAACGACGTGCCCGCCTTCGCGGTGCTCGAGGCCGAGGCGGCGCGCGCCGCCGAAGTGCTGGCGCGCCACGCGCCGCGCCGACCCGACGCCCGTCGCGTGTCGGCGTGACCGGCTTTGCCGAGATCGCGGCGGCGCTGCGCGATCCCGATCTGCCGCGTCCCGAGGGCATGGTCGATCCGCGGGGCCGGGCCGCGACCGCGCGGTTCGACGTCTACCGCAACAACGTCACCGTCGGGCTGACCGAGGCGCTGCGCGACGGCTTCCCGGTCGTCGCACAGCTGGTCGGGCCCGAATTCTTTGCCGCGATGGCGCGCGAATACCTGCGGGCGCATCCGCCGCGCGACGCGGTGATCGCGCTTTGGGGCGACGGCTTCGGCGACTGGCTCGCGGGGTTTCCACCGGTGGCGCAACTGCCCTACCTGCCGGGGGTAGCGCGGCTCGAATACCTGCGGCGGCGCGCCTATTTCGCCGCCGACGCGGCGCCGCTCGGGGCCGAGGCGGCGGCGGCGATTGCGCCCGACCGCATCGGCGGGCTGGTGCTGCGGCCGCATCCTTCGGCCGGCTGGATGCGCGACCCGCACCCGGTGCTGGCGATCTGGTCGCGCCACATGGCGCCCGCCGCCGCCGCCGAGCCGCCCGGCGAGCTGATCGTCTGCCGGCCCGG
>JBFGEI010000145.1:0-7485 GCA_041580155.1 Limimaricola sp. | reverse complement strand
TTCCTGATGTTCCAGACCCGATCGGTGCTGCAGGTGATCCGCGGCCGCGACGGCGGCTGGCCCGCCAGCGGTCGCGGCGACGGCCGGCTTGGCCTGGTCGACGCCTGGGCCGCGAGTCGCTGGATCACCGGCTACGGCGTCGCCGGCCTTGCCGCGGCCTGGACGCTGGCGCCGGCGCTGGTGCCGTGGCTGCTGCCGGTCACCGGGCCGATGATCGTCGCGCCGCTGATCCTGTGCTGGACCTCGCGGCCGATGCGCAGCCGGCTGTTCGACACGCCGTTCGACATCGCGCCGACGCCGGTCGTCGCGCGGCAGGCGGCGGTTCTGCGCGATTGGCAGGGCGACGCCGAACGCGACGACCCGGCCCTCTCCCCCACCGTGGAGCCCCAGAATGTCTGACGCCCTGCCCCACCGCCCGGTCGCCGCGGCGCCGTCGCAGCGCGATCCCAGGCTTGACGTGCTGCGCGGCATCGCGCTGGTGATGATCTTCATCAACCACGTGCCCGGCAACATCTACGAGAATTTCACCAGCCGGAACTTCGGCTTTTCCGACGCTGCCGAAGGCTTCGTGCTGATGGCCGGGATCTCGGCCGGTCTGGCGTATTCCAGCGATTTCCGGCTGCGGATGCCATGGCGCGGGCTGGGGCGGGTCTGGAACCGGGCCTGGCTGCTGTACCTGGTGCATCTGATGATCACCTTCGCGGCGCTCGGCATCGCGGCGGGGCTGGCGGTCTGGGCCGACATGCCGGCGATGCTGTGGAAGCACGGCATCGGCACGCTGTTCAACAACCCGCTGGGCTTCCTGATCGGGGTGCCGACGCTGGGGCTGCAGCTGGGCTATGCCAACATCCTGCCGCTGTATTTCGTGCTGCTGATGGCGGCGCCGCCGCTGATCTACCTTGGTTGCCGCAAGCCGATGTGGCTGCTGGCGGGGTCGGTCGTGCTCTGGGGGGTGACCGCGCATTACAGGGTCAACCTGCCGCAATACCCCGGCAACGGCGGCTGGCAGTTCAGCCCGCTGGCCTGGCAGTTGCTGTTCGTGGTGGGGCTGGTCACCGGCATCGCCGCCAAGCAGGGCCGCGCGCTGGTGCCGCAGCGGCGCTGGCTGAAGCTGCTGGCGGTGGGCATGCTGCTGATGTCGCTGGTCTGGATGAGCTGGCCGGCGTTCGGCGCGGTCGGGCGGCACCAGCTCTGGCTCGCCAACCAGTTCGGGCTGTCGGGCGTCTTCACCGGCTTCTCCAAGCCCTACCTGTCGGTGCCGCGGCTGCTGCACGTGCTGGCGCTGTTCTACGTGCTGGCGTCGTTCGGCTGGGTCCGCCGCGCCGCCGCGTCGCGGATCGCGGCGCCCTTCGCGCTGCTGGGGCGGCAGTCGCTGCCGGTGTTCGCGCTGGGGTCCGTCCTGGCCTACCTGCTGCAGGGCATCAAAACCGAGACCGGCAACGACCCGCTGCTCGACAGCCTGATGCTGGGCGGCTGCATCGCGCTGCAGCTGGCGCTGGCCTCGGCCAAGCATTACTGGCCGTCGGGCCGCCCCGCCATCGCCGGCGCCACCCCGGCCCCGGCGCGCAGCGAGATCGCCGCCGCGACCGAGCCGTCGGCCTCGGCCGCCTAGAAGTCGAGCCCGAGGTCGAGGGTGCTGGCCGAATGGGTCAGCGCCCCGGCCGAGATGAAGTCGACGCCGGTGCCGCAAACGTCGGCGATCCGGTCGCGGCGCATGTTGCCCGAGGCCTCGGTGACCAGCCGACCGTCGACCAGCGCCACCGCGCGGGCCAGATCCTCGGTCGACATGTTGTCGAGCAGCACCACGTCGGCGCCGCCGATCCGCAGCACCTCCTCGAGCTGGTCGATGCGGTCGACCTCGATCTCGATCTTCATCATGTGCGACGCCGCCCGCACCGCGGCCTGCAGCGCCGGGGCGATGCCGCCGGCGGCGGCGATGTGGTTGTCCTTGATCAGGATCGCGTCGGACAGGCCGAAGCGATGGTTGACGCCGCCGCCGTGCAGCACCGCCTGCTTTTCGACGATCCGCAGCCCCGGCGTGGTCTTGCGGGTGCAGGTGATCCGGGTTCGGCTGCCGGCGGTCTCGGCGACGAAGCTCGCGGTGAGCGTCGCGATCCCCGACAACCGGCCGGCGAAGTTCAGCGCCACCCGTTCGGCCGACAGGATCGCCGCGGCGCTGCCCGACACCTCGAGCAGCGTGTCGCCGGGCGCGCAGGGGCTGCCGTCGGGCAGCCGCAGCGCGATCTCGAGCGTCGGGTCGACCAGCCGGAACGCGATCACCGCGATCTGCATGCCCGACACCACCCCGGCCTCGCGGGCGTTGATCCGCGCCGCGTAGCGCAGCCCGTCGGGGATCACCGCGCGGGTGGTGATGTCGCCGTTGGCGCCGAGGTCTTCGTGCAGCGCGGCGCGCACCATCGGTTCGAGGATCAGGTCGGGGAGCGATGCGCGCGGCGTCATGCGGGTCCTTTCTCGAGGCCGGCACGCAGCGCCAGCGCCTCCTGAAGCGTGATGCGGCTGCGCCGCGCCTGGGCCGGGTCGGCCGTCGGGAAATCCTGCCGGTAATGACCACCACGCGATTCCTCGCGCAGCAGCGCCGCGGCGGCGATCAAGGTCGCGGTGGCGGTCATCGCCAGGAACGCCGGGCAATCCTGCTGGCCCTGCTCCAGCTTTGCGATGCCGCGCAGCGCCTGCCGCAGCCCCGGCCCGTCGCGCAGCACCCCGACGTGATCGGTCATCAATCGCCGCAGCCGCGCCACCCGCTTCGGGTCGACCGGCTGGCCGCCGGTGTCCCAGGTCACCGCAACCTCGGTCATCGGCGCCGCGGCCAACGGCCCGAGCCAGGCATCGATGTCCCGGGCACAGGCGCGGGCGAAGACCAGCGCCTCGAGCAGCCCGTTGGACGCCAGGCGGTTGGCGCCATGCAGCCCGGTGGCCGCCGCCTCGCCACAGACCCACAGCTGGCCCAGCCCGGCGCGGCCCTCGGCCGAGGTCTCGATGCCGCCCATGTGGTAATGCGCCGCCGCCGCCACCGGGATGGTGCCGCCGACCGGGTCGATGCCGGCCCTGGCGCAGGCTTCGGCGACCGCGGGAAACTTGGCCAGCACCGACGCGCCGAGCACCGCGCGGGTGTCGAGCGCCGGACGCCGTCCGGCCTGGGTTTCGGCGAACACCGCACGGGCCACGATGTCGCGCGGCGCCAGTTCGGCCTCGGGGTGGTGGTCCGGCATGAAGCGGCGGCCGGCGGCATCGACCAGCACCGCGCCCTCGCCGCGCAGCGCCTCGGTGGCGAGCGGCAGCGGATCGGCGCCGCTGGCGATCGCGGTCGGGTGGAACTGCACGAATTCGGCGTCCGAGATCACCGCCCCGGCCCGCGCCGCGGCGCCGATCACCTGGCCGCGGATCCGCGGCGGGTTGGTGGTGTCGGCGTAAAGCCCGCCCGAGCCGCCGCCGGCCAGCAGCACCGCCGGCGTTTCGATCAGCACCGGGGCCGATGACGGCCCTGTGGCGCGTTCGATCCAGACCCCGGTGACCACGCCGTCGCGGGTCTCGAGCCCGGTCATCATCGCCCCGGTAAGCACCTGCACCGACGGCGAGCGGCGCAGTTCGGCGATCAGCGTGTCCATGATCTTGCGGCCGGCCTGGTCGCCCTTGACCCGCACCACCCGCGCCGCGCCATGCGCCGCCTCGCGGCTGAGCACGTAGCCGCCGTCGCGGTCGCGGTCGAACGGCGTGCCAAGCCGGGTCAGGTCGAGAATGTGGTCGCGGGCGCGCTGCGTCACCATGCGGGCAATCCCGGCATCGACGGTACCGGCGCCGGCGGCGACGGTGTCGAGCGCATGCGCCTCGGCGCTGTCGGCGGCGTGCATCGCCGCGGCGACTCCGCCCTGCGCCCAGGCCGAGCTGGCGCCTTCACCCAGCGCCTCGGGCGAGATCATCAGCACCGGGCGCGGCGCCAGTTCGAGCGCCGCCGAAATCGCAGCCAGCCCGGCGCCGACGATGACGATCCGGTCGGTGCGCAGCCTCTGCGCCACCTCAGCCCGCCGTCACGCGGCGAGGCTTCGGCTGAGATCGATCATCCGCTGCACCGCCCGGCGCGCCTTTTCGGCGACCTCGGCGTCGACCACCACCTCGTGGGACATGGTGTGCAGCGACCACAGCACGTTCTCGAGGCTGATCTTCTTCATGTAGGGGCACATGTTGCAGGGCTTGGCGAAGTCGACGTCCGGGAAGGCGTCCGAGATGTTCGACGCCATCGAGCATTCGGTCACCAGAAGCGCCTTGGCCGGGCGATGGGTGTCGATCCAGTCGATGATGCCGCTGGTCGAGCCGGTGTAATCGGCCTCGGCGGTCACCTCGGTGGTGCACTCCGGATGCGCGATGATCTTCACCTCGGGGTCGGCGGCGCGGTAGGCGCGCATTTCCTCGGCGGTGTACTGTTCGTGCACGATGCAGCTGCCGGCCCACCAGACGACGCGCTTCTTCGACAGCTTGGCAACGTTCTGCGCCAAGTGCTGGTCGGGCGTCATGATCACGGTATCGCCGTCCATCGCGTCGACGATCTGCAGCGCGTTGGCCGATGTGCAGCAGATGTCGGACGCGGCCTTCACCTCGGCGGTGGTGTTGACGTAGCTGACCACCGGCGCGCCGGGGTAGCGGGCGCGCATCTCGGCGACGCCCTCGGCGGTGATGCTCTCGGCCAGCGAACAGCCGGCGCTGCGGTCAGGTATCAGCACGGTCTTCGACGGGTTCAGGATCTTCGAGGTCTCGGCCATGAAATGCACGCCGCATTGCACGATCACCTGCTCTTCGACCTCGGTCGCCTTGATCGCGAGCTGCAGGCTGTCGCCGACGAAATCGGCGATGCCGTGATAGATTTCCGGCGTCATGTAGTTATGCGCCAGGATCACCGCGTTGCGCTCGGCTTTCAGCTTGTTGATCGCGGCGACGTAGGGCGCGTAGATCGCCCAGTCGGCGGCGGGCACCACCCGGTCCATCCGGGCATGGATGTCCTGCATCCGTTCGGCCAATTCGACCGAGGGCCGCAGGTCGTAATGCCGCGACAGTTCATCGCGCGAGAAAGGGGCATCGAGCATGGCGGATCACCTTGGGTCAACGTCGCCCCGCTCCTACAGCGCGACGAGGGGAAGTTCCAGCATCCTTGTCCCGATGCGCTAGCGGCGCAGCGCCGGCAGCCCGACGCCGGTGGATTCGAAGCCACCGTCGGCGGCGATGATCTGCCCGGTGACGTAGCTGGCCTTGTCGGAACACAGGAACACGATCACCTCGGCGATCTCGGCTTCGCTGCCATAGCGATTGAGCGGGATCGCGTCGTGATAGGCGTCGATGATCTCCTGGCTGTGCACCGCCATCGCCAGCTTGGTGCGCACCGGGCCGGGGCAGACGCAGTTGGCGCGGATGCCATGTTCGCCCAGCTCGACCGCCTGTTGCCGCGTGAGCTGGATCACCGCCGCCTTCGACGTGCCGTAGGCCACCCGCAGCGTCGAGGCGCGCAGCCCCGAGATCGACGCGATGTTGACGATCGCGCCGCCGGTCTTCTTCAGCTCGGGCAGCGCCGCCTGGCTGCACAGGAACACCCCGTCGAGATTGGTCTCCATCACCCGGCGCCACAGGCTGAAGCCGGTGTCCTCGATCGGGCCGAACTCGGCGACGCCGGCGTTGTTGATCAGCGCGTCGATCCGGCCCAGCCCGGCGCTGGCCTGTGCCATCATCTCGGTCACCTGGTCGGGCCGCGACACGTCGAACACCAGCGGCAGCGCCCCGGTCAGCCCCTCGGCGGCGCGGGCCAGCTCGTCGCCGTCGCGGTCGACCATCGCCACTTTCCGCCCCTCGGCCAGGAACAGCCGCGCCGTCGCCAGCCCGATGCCGCGCGCGGCACCGGTGACGATCACCGTCTTGTCGGTCATTCGGTTGGTCCCTTTGTTGCGGCGGCGCGTGGCCGCCTTGCTCGGCCGAGGATCTCCTCGACCAGAATATCGAAACCGATGCAGACCGGGTTGCGGTCCCGCGTCAGCCGGCCGGCGCTGAAGCCGCCGTCGCTGTCGCTGACCGCGGCGTGCAGCCGGCTTTCCCCGCCGCGCAGCACCCCGTCGGTCAGCAGCACCTCGGTGCCGGGCGCGGCCAGGTCGGGCGCGTCGTCGAACTCGGCGCCGATCAGGCTGCCGAGACCGTGGATCCGCGCGTCGAGAATGCCGTGCCGCGCGCAGACCCGGTCGATGGTGGCGCAGAGGTCGATGTTGGGCCGCAGCCCCAGTAGCAGCGCCCGGCCGCCGAAATCGCCGGCGGCCACCGGCCGCGCGGTGCGCGGTGCGAACAGGTCGCGGCCGGTCTCGGGATCGGCCGCCTGCTGCAGCGTCGCCCCCGACAGGCCGAGCGCCGCCACCTCGACCCGGTCGGCAAGCGCGCCACTGTCCGCCAGCAGATGGCCGACCCGCGGCGCGGATCCGACGTCCTGCAGGATGCCGTGGCCGTGCAGCTTCGGCGCGCCGTCGCAAAGCCCCAGGTGCAGCCCGGCGTCGACGATCCGGCCGCCCTGCGCCACGTGATGCGGCGCGCCGTGGCCCGGCGCCGATCCGGGATCATCGGCCGGGACCGGCAGCAGGTAGTCCAGACCGGCCACCGTCGCGTCGCGCAGCCGGACCCAGCCGGCGGCGAAGCCGGCTTCGGCAAAGGCGGTCGCGACCGCGGTGGCTAGCGGCACCCCGGGGTCGAGCCAGAGCCGCAGCGGCGTGACCCGGCATGGCGCGACCTGCACCCGCAGCGACTGCGCCGGGCCGGGGTGCCGCAACCGGCGCAGCGGCGCCGTCGGCTCGTCGTTCTCGATCAGCGCCGGCATCGCCGCGGCCTAGCCCCGCGCCGCGCCGCGGGTCATCGCGCGCGCTCCATCAGCGACACGTAATTGGCCACCGCCACCCCGCCCATGTTGAACACGCCGGCGATCTCAGCGCCGGGGATCTGCATGTCGCCGGCCTCGTGCATCAGCTGCATGCAGGCCATCACGTGCATCGACACCCCGGTGGCGCCGATCGGGTGGCCCTTGGATTTCAGCCCGCCTGACGGGTTCACCGGCAACCGGCCGTCCTTGGCGGTGATGCCGTCGCGAACCACCCGGTGACCCTGCCCCGGCGCCGCCAGCCCCATCGCCTCGTATTCAAGCAGCTCGGCGATGGTGAAGCAATCGTGGGTCTCGACCAGCGACAGGTCGTCGAGCGTCAGCCCGGCATCGGCCAGCGCCCCGGCCCAGGCCCGGCGCGGCCCTTCGAAGGCCAGCACGTCGTCGCGCCGGCTGACCGCGAGGATGTCGTTGACCTGCTTGCGGGCGCGGAACCGGATCGCCCGGCGCATCCCGGCGGCGGTCTCGGCATCGGCGACGACCAGCGCCGCCGCCCCGTCCGAGACCAGCGAGCAGTCGGTCCGCCGCAGCGGCGCCGCGACGTAGGGGTTGCGGTCGGACACCGTGTTGCA
>JBFGEI010000144.1:0-7515 GCA_041580155.1 Limimaricola sp. | reverse complement strand
GGCCTGCGGGTCGCGACCCAGTGATGGATCGCCAATCGGGCAGGCGATGCGCGAAATTGCGGCAGGCGCGTGACCCAATGCCGAAAGCCGCGACCGGAACCGCGCCCATTTCGTCGCCGAGCCGATCAGGCCGCAGCTGGCAAAGCCGTGGCCCAGCGCGGCGTGGCACAGCGCCAGGTCGAGATCATGCGACCGGGTCAGGATCAGGTGGTCGGCGTCCCGCGGCGCGTGCCGCATCAGCGCGCCCGGATCGGCGGCGGGCAGGGCGGTGACACCGTCGGGGATGGTGTCGGGAAAGCAGGCGGGATCGAGGTCTATCCAGGTGATCGACAGCCCCGGCAGCGGCGCCATGACCGCGGCGATGGCGCGGCCCACATGGCCGGCGCCCCAGATCCACAGCGCCCGCGACGCCGGCGGCGCCGACTCGATCAGCCAGCCGTCCAGCAGCACCGGCGCAGCACCCGGCAGGCTGCGTGCCAGCCGCGCCGCGACCCGCGCCGGCATCGGCCCGGCGGGGCCGAGCGGCCGCGCGTGGGGTGTGGCCGTCGGCAGCGTCGCCGCCTCCAGACGCTCCCAGACCAGCGTGACCGCGCCGCCGCAGCACTGGCCGAGGCCCGGCCCCAGCGGCATCCGGCGCTGGGCCATCGCGCTGCCGGCCCCAAGCATCCGCCGCGCCGTGGTCACCGCCTCGTGTTCGAGCGCGCCGCCGCCGATGGTGCCGCTTTGGTGGTCGGGCCAGACCAGCATCGAGGTGCCGGAATCGCGTGGCACCGACCCGGCGGTATCGGCCACCAGAACCCGGATCGCCGGTCCCCGCGCTTCGAGCGCGGCGCGCAGGAAGGGCAGGTCCAGGCTCATCCGTGCAGCCTCCGCACCGCGCCGAGCACCCGCTCCGGCGTCGCCGGCGCGTCGAGCGCCGGGTAGCCCGCGCCGCAGGCCGACACCGCGTGGCTCAGCGCCAGGAAGGCCGAAATCCCCAGCATGAACGGCGGCTCTCCGACCGCCTTGGAGCGGTAGACCGTCGCCGCCGGGTTCGGCGCGTCCCACAGGTTCACGTGAAACACATCCGGCCGGTCGGAACAGGCCGGGATCTTGTAGGTCGACGGCGCATGGGTCTTCAGCGCGCCGGTGTCGTCCCAGACCAGCTCTTCGGTGGTGAGCCAGCCGGCGCCCTGGACGTAGCCGCCCTCGATCTGGCCGATGTCGAGCGCCGGGTTCAGGCTCTGGCCGGCGTCGTGCAGGATGTCGGTGCGCAGGATCCGGTTCTCGCCGGTCAGCGTGTCGATCACCACCTCGGTGACGGCGGCGCCATGCGCGAAGTAGAAGAACGGGCGGCCCTGGCCCTTGATCCGGTTCCAGCTGAGATCCGGGGTCTTGTAGAAGCCGGTGGCCGACAGGCTGACGCGGGATTCATACGCCAGCTTCACCGCCTTCTCGAAGCTCAGCACCTCGCCGCCGACATGCACCTCGTCGTTCTCGAACCGCACCTCGGCGGCCGAGCACTGGTGCAGCCCGGCGAGGAAATCGGCGATCCGGTCGCGGATCGTGTCGCAGGCGATCTGCGCCGCCATGCCGTTCAGATCCGACCCCGACGACGCGGCGGTGGCCGAGGTGTTGGGCACCTTGTGGGTGTCGGTCGCGGTGATCCGCACCCGGTCGACCGACACGCCGAAGCGGGATGCCGCGACCTGCGCCACCTTGCGGAACAGCCCCTGTCCCATCTCGGTGCCGCCGTGGTTCAGGTGGATCGACCCGTCCTGGTAGACATGCACCAGCGCCCCGGCCTGGTTGAGCTGCGTCAGGGTGAAGGAGATCCCGAACTTCACCGGCGAAAAGCCGATGCCGCGCTTCAGGATCGGGTTGCCGGCGTTCCAGTCGGCGATGGCGGCGCGGCGCGCGGCGTAGTCCGAGGTCTCGAGCAGCCGGTCGGTCATCTCGTGCAGGATGAAGTCGGTGACCTCCATGCCGTAGGGCGTGGTGTTGTGGCCCTTTTCCGGCTCGGCCTCGGGCTGGGCCAGCTGCGCCTGCGCGCCGCGCGACGCGAGATCGGCGTCGGCATCGGCGGGCAGGGTGGGGACGGGGTCGGCGTGGTGCTGCGGCGCCTCGTTCAGATCCGAGGCGGCGCGGTAGTAGTTGGTCCTGCGCACCGCGACCGGGTCGAGAGATAGCGCGTGCGCTACCTCGTCCATCACCCGTTCGATCCCCAGCACGCCCTGCGGGCCGCCGAAGCCGCGGAAGGCGGTGGCGGACTGGGTGTTGGTCTTCAGCCGGTGCGAGGTGATCCGCACCGCGTCGAGCAGATAGGCGTTGTCGGCGTGCAGCATCGCCCGGTCGGCCACCGGCAGCGACAGGTCGAGCGACCAGCCGCAGCGGGTGTAATGGCTGAAGTCGATGCCGAGCACCCGGCCGGTGTCGTCGTAGCCGACCCGGTAATCGACGCGGAAGTCATGGCGCTTGCCGGTGATCACCATGTCGTCGTCGCGGTCGTAGCGCATCCGGCAGGCGCGGCCGGTGCGCCTGGCGGCGATGGCGCAGGCCACCGCCAGCGCGTTGCCCTGGCTTTCCTTGCCGCCGAAGCCACCGCCCATGCGCCGGCATTCGACGCGCACCGCCGCCATCGGCAAGCCAAGCGCGTCGGCCACCTTGTGCTGGATCTCGGTCGGGTGCTGGGTCGAGGAATGCACCGTGACCCCGTCTTCCTGCGGCAGCGCCAGCGCGGCCTGGCCCTCCAGGTAGAAATGCTCCTGGCCGCCCATCTCGATCCGACCCTGCAGCCGGCGCGGCGCGGCGGCGATGGCGGCGTCGGCGTCGCCCTTGGACCAGACCCGCGGCGCGTCCTCGAACCGCGAATTGGCGGCCAGCGCCTGCTCGACGGTCAGGATCGGCGTCTCTTCGTCGATCTCGACCCGGCCCAGCCGCGCGGCCTTGCGGGCGGCGAGATGGCTGTCGGCGATCACCAGGAACAGCGCCTGGCCTATGTAGTGCACCCGGCCGTCGGAGAGCAGCGGCTCGTCATGCGCCGAGGGCGACACGTCGGCCGGGATCTCGAGATCGCTGGCGGTCAGCACCGCGACCACGCCCGGGGCGCGGCGCACCGCGTCGAGATCCATCAGAATGATCCGGCCACGGGCGCTGCGCGACAGGCCGAAGGCCAGGTGCAGCGCCCCGGCCGGGGCCGGGATGTCGTCGATGTAGCGCGCGGCGCCGGTGACGTGAAGCCGGGCGCTGTCATGCGCGAGGGATGTGCCGACGCTCATGCCCGGACCTCCAGAACGCTGGTCGGTCGGCCGGCGAGATCCGCCATGTAGCGCCGCGCCAGACCGGCGGCGGCGGCCAGCCGGTAGTCGGCCGAGGCCCGCATGTCCGACAGCGGCGTGAAGTCCTGCGTCAGCGCCGGCAGCGCCGCCTCGAGCGTCGCCTGCGTCCAGGGCTTGCCGATCAGCGCCGCTTCGAAGGTGGCGGCGCGCTTCGGCGTTGCGGCCATGCCGCCGAAGGCGACGCGGGCCGCGGTGACGGCGTCGCCGTCGCGGGTCACCTGGAACGCGGCGCAGACCGCCGAGATGTCCTGATCGAAGCGCTTGGAGATCTTGTAGACCCGGAAGTCGGGCGCCGCGGCGGGCAGGCTGACCGCTTCGACGAATTCGCCGGGCTGCCGGTCCTGCTTGCCGTAGGCGATGAAGAACTCCTCGAGCGGCAGGCTGCGCCTTGCGTCGCCGCGGCGCAGGTGCAGCGTCGCGCCGAGCGCGATCAGCGGCGGTGCGTTGTCGCCGATCGGCGACCCGTTGGCGAGGCTGCCGCCGATCGTCGCGGCGTTGCGCACCTGCACCGAGCCGTAGCGCCGGATCAGCTCGGCGTAGGACGGGTGGTGGTCGGCCATGACCTCGAGCGCCCGGGTCATGGTGACCCCGGCGCCGAGCCGGATCGTGCCGCCCGAGATCTCGACGCGCTGCAGGTCGGCGCAGCGGCCCAGGAAGGCGGTTTCGGGCAGCGCCCGCAGCCCCTTGGTGACCCAGAGCCCGACGTCGGTGGCGCCGGCGATCAGCGTCGCCTCGGGGTGGTCGAGATACCAGGAAGCGAGGGCGTCGGCGGTTTCGGGGAGGTAGCCCGGGGTCTCGGTCAGCACCGCGTCGTGCCCGGTTCCGGTCGGCGGGTCGAAGGGGGCGCGGCCGCCCACCGGCGCGGCAGCGGCATCGGCGGTCACGGCCGCGGCGGTCGACGGCGCGGCGGTGTCGAGCGCGGCGAGGGCGCGGGCGTCGGCGGCGATCCAGTCGGGGATCGGCGCGGTTTCGGTGGCCTTTGCGGCGCGGATGATCGGCGCGTAGCCGGTGCAGCGGCACAGGTTGCCGGCCAGCTGGTCGTCGTGATCGGTGCGGCCGGCGGCATGGGACGCGGCCATCGACATCACGAAACCCGGGGTGCAGAAGCCGCACTGGCTGCCGTGGTGATCGACCATCGCCTGCTGCGCCGGGTGCAGCGCCGCGGACGACCCGATGCCTTCGACGGTGCGCACCGCGCGGCCCTGAAGCTGCGGCAGGAACAGGATGCAGGCGTTCAGCGCGCGGATCCCGTCGCCATCCGACACCGTGACGGTGCAGGCGCCGCAATCGCCTTCGTTGCAGCCTTCCTTGGTGCCGGTCAGCCCGCGCGTTTCGCGCAGGTAATCCAGCAGGGTGCGCGTCGGCGCCTCGCTTGCGCGCACCGTCTCTCCGTTGAGAAGAAACGTGATCTCCGTCATAACCGTGATCCGCCGCCCTACCATCTGTCTCGAGCATTCGCGACCGGTCGATGCGGCGTAGACCGGAGGCGCTCTTGTCGGACTTCATGAAAGCCGAGGCTCGCCGGTTTGGCAAGCCTCGTGACCGGTCTGACCGACAGGACAGGCGGTTGCCGGGTCAGCCGCGCGGTACCGGGGCGATCCTCAGGAGCCTTGCGGCGATCCAGGTGGCGTAGCCGTGGGCGACGCGGCGATAGGCGACCGACAGCCGGCCGTGCCGCGATCCGGCCCAGGCATCGGCATAGCCATAGGCGAAGCTGGCGCAGACGATCATCGCGAAGGCGAGCAGCGCTGCCGCCAGCGGGTGCGCCGTCGGCCCCATCAGCAGATACAGCGCCGAGTTGCCGAAGCCGAAGGTGAACAGGCTGGTCCGGCCAAGGGTCGACAGCTCGTGGATCAGCCGATCGGGCAGGTGCCGCGACAGCCGCATCGACAGGTCGAGGATCAGCAGCGCCGCCAGCGCGCCGTAGATGAAATACAGCGGGTGGTTGGCATTCCGCATCGTCATGTCGCCGAGATGCCGGACCCAGTCCTGAGGGTAGCGCGCCGCAACCAGGCTGAAGGCCAGGATCAGCCCGACGAACGCCGCCAGCAGCGGGCTGCGCAGGCCGCCGATCAACCACCGGCCGTGCTCTTGCAGCCTGATCATCCTGCCGATCACCATGCCGAACACGATTAGCATCGCGGCATGCGCCACCGACGGGCCGGCGATCGGCGCCGGGGCGCCGAACAGCAGCCCCATCATGTCGCCGAGCAGCATCGGCATGTCGGTCGGCCAGTGGATCAGCGCCAGCAGCGGGTGCAGCGCCAGCGCCACCACGATCAGCGGCAGCAGCCCGAACCGGTGCCGCACCGCCAGCAGCAGCGGCGCCAGCGCCAGTGCGATGGCGTAGAACTTCAGGATGTCGGTGAACGGCGTGCGGCCGAGAAACACCGAGATCCGCACAAAATAGGCAAAGCTGAAGCCGTGGCTCAGGCAGTAGACCGCCGCCGCCATGCAATGCAGCGCGGCGCATTGGATCGACCGGGTCAGCAGCCGGTGCCGGACCTCGGTGACCCGGCCCTGCTCGATCTTGCGGTAGTAGACCAGTTCGAGAAACACCCCGAGCAGGATCATGAAGGTCGGGGTCGCGGTGCGGAACAGCAGCGCCGCCGGGGTCGGGGCGTCGAAGGCGATCAAGGCATGGATCAGCATGGCGAGGGCGGCCACGAAAGAGCGGCCAAGGTCGATTCCGGCGATACGCATCAAAATACACTCGAGAACTGAGGAACAATCGGCCGGCTCGACCAGTGGTTGTGTGGTAGTGCGTATTGACGCGCGCGGCAACTGTGTCATTTCCGTGGCAAGGCATCGGATCGGCCGGTTTCCGCCAGCTTCCGGTGCGCCGGGAATCGGGCTAGGTAGAGCCATGCCAGATCCCAGATTCATCCACCTTCGCGTTCACACCGAACATTCGCTGCTCGAGGGCGCGGTGCCGGTGAAGAAACTGCCGCTGCTTGCCGCCGGTCACGACATGCCGGCGGTGGCGATCACCGACACCAACAACATGTTCGCCGCGCTCGAGTTCTCGGAGACCGCGGCGAAGGCCGGGGTGCAGCCGATCGTCGGCTGCCAGGTCGATCTGGCCTACTTGGTCCCCGAGCCGGGCAAGCGGCCGGATCTGCCGGCTCCGATCGTGCTGCTGGCGCAGAACGAAGCCGGCTACATGAACCTGATGAAGCTGAACTCCTGCCTGTATCTCAAGGAGGACGGTCAGCTGCCGCAGGTCTCGGTCGACGAGCTTGCGGCGCTTGGCAGCGGGCTGATCTGCCTCTCGGGCGGGCCGGACGGGCCGGTCGGCCGGCTGCTGCGCAGCGGCCAGCGGCCCAAGGCCGAGGCGCTGATGCAGCGGCTGAAGGCGGCGTTCCCGGACCGGCTCTATGTCGAATTGCAGCGCCACCCGGGCGAGGATGGGCTCCCGCAGGCCGAAAAGCTGAGCGAGCGCGGCCATGTCGAGATCGCCTATGCGATGGATCTGCCGCTGGTCGCGACCAACGACGTGTATTTCCCGAAAACCCAGCTTTACGAGGCGCATGACGCGCTGATCTGCATCGCGCAGGGCGCCTATGTCGACCAGCAGGAGCCGCGCCGCCGGCTGACCGCGCAGCATTACTTCAAGTCGCCGCAGGAGATGGCGACGCTGTTCGCCGACCTGCCGGAGGCGCTCGAGAACACCGTCGAGATCGCGAAGCGCTGCGCCTTCAAGGTCTACAAGCGGCCGCCGATCCTGCCGAAATTCGCCGATGACGAGGTCGTGGAGCTGCGGCGCCAGGCGCAGGAGGGTCTGAAAGCCCGCCTCGCGGTGATTCCGCATGCGGTCAGCCTCGAGGAGTACGAGGCGCGGTTCGAGTTCGAGCTGGGCATCATCGAGGGCATGGGATTTCCCGGCTATTTCCTGATCGTCGCCGACTTCATCAAGTGGTCCAAGGATCACCACATCCCGGTGGGGCCGGGGCGCGGCTCGGGCGCGGGCAGTCTTGTCGCCTATGCGCTGACCATCACCGACCTCGATCCGCTGCGCTATTCGCTGCTGTTCGAACGCTTCCTGAACCCCGAACGGGTGTCGATGCCGGACTTCGACATCGACTTCTGCATGGACCGCCGCGAAGAGGTGATCCGCTACGTCCAGGAGAAGTACGGCCGCGACAAGGTCGGCCAGATCATCACCTTCGGTGCGCTGCTGTCGAAGGCGGCGGTGCGC
>JBFGEI010000143.1:0-7523 GCA_041580155.1 Limimaricola sp. | reverse complement strand
TCCGCGCGTCGGCCTCCGGGGTGCCGTCGCAACAGATCACCATGCCGGAATGCTGCGAATATCCCATGCCGACGCCGCCGCCGTGGTGCAGCGATACCCAAGTCGCGCCGCTGGCGGTGTTCAGCAGCGCGTTCAGCAACGGCCAGTCCGACACCGCGTCCGAGCCGTCCTTCATCGCTTCGGTTTCGCGGTTCGGGCTGGCGACCGAGCCGCTGTCGAGATGGTCGCGGCCGATCACCACCGGGGCCTTTAGTTCGCCCGAGCGCACCATCTCGTTGAATGCCAGCCCAAGCTTGTGACGCACCCCGAGCCCGACCCAGCAGATCCGCGCCGGCAGGCCCTGGAAGGCGATCCGGTCGCGCGCCATGTCGAGCCAGCCGTGCAGATGCGGGTCGTCGACCAGCTCCTTCACCTTGGCGTCGGTCTTGTGGATGTCCTCGGGGTCGCCCGACAGCGCCGCCCAGCGGAACGGGCCGATGCCGCGGCAGAACAGCGGGCGGATGTAGGCCGGCACGAAGCCCGGGAAGGCAAAGGCATCAACCAGCCCCTCGTCGAGCGCCATCTGCCGGATGTTGTTGCCGTAGTCGAAGGTCGGGATGCCGGCGGTCCAGAACCCGACCATCGCGGCGACCTGGATCTTCATGCTGGCCCGCGCCGCCACCGCGACGGCCCTGGGGTCGCTGTCGCGCTTCTCACGCCATTCGGCCATGCTCCAGCCCAGCGGCAGGTAACCGTTGGTCGGGTCATGCGCCGAGGTCTGGTCGGTGACCAGATCGGGCCTGACGCCGCGCCGCAGCAGCTCGGGAAACACATCCGCGGCGTTGCCGATCAGCGCCACCGACCGGGCCTCGCCCGCCTTGGTCCAGCGGTCGATCATCGCCAACGCTGCGTCGAGGTCATGTGTCTTTTCGTCGAGATAGCGGGTCCGCAGCCGGGCGTCGGCGCGGCTTTCGTCGCATTCGACGGCAAGGCAGCAGGCCCCGGCCATCACCGCCGCCAGCGGCTGCGCCCCGCCCATGCCGCCCAGCCCGGCGGTCAGGATCCAGCGACCGGCAAGATCGCCGCCGTAATGCTGCCGCCCGGCCTCGGCGAAGGTTTCAAAGGTGCCCTGCACGATCCCCTGGCTGCCGATGTAGATCCACGAGCCGGCGGTCATCTGGCCGTACATCGCAAGGCCCTTCCGATCGAGTTCGTTGAAATGCTCCCAGGTGGCCCAGTGCGGCACCAGGTTGGAATTGGCGATCAGCACCCGCGGCGCGTCGGGGTGGGTCTGGAAGATGCCCACCGGCTTGCCGGACTGCACCAGCAGCGTCTCGTCGTCCTCGAGGCTGCGCAGGCTGTCGACGATCAGGTCGAAATCGCGCCAGCTGCGCGCCGCGCGGTCGATGCCGCCATAAACCACCAACTCGTGCGGGTTCTCGGCGACGTCGGGGTGCAGGTTGTTCATCAGCATCCGCAGCGGCGCTTCGGTCAGCCAGCTCTTGGCGCTGAGCCTGGTGCCGGTGGCGGGGTAGATGTCGCGGGTGTTGTGACGCGGGTCGGTCATCTTGCGGCTCCGTTTCCGGGGGTAAGGTCGGTGTTTCGCTGCGATCCGGTCATCCGCCAAGCTCCGGCAGCGCGGTGCCGGCGGCGCCGATCAGCGCGCCGCTTCGCACCATCTGCGCGGCGCGTTCGAGATCGGGCGCCAGGTATCGGTCCTCGTCCAGCGGCGCGACCTCGGCGCGCAGACGCGCAACCACCCGGGCCAGCGCGGCGCTGGTGGTCAGCGGCGCGCGAAAGGCGATGCCCTGGGCGGCGCAGAGCAGCTCGACCCCGAGGATCCGTTCGAGATTGCGCGCCATCGGCCCGAGCCGCCGCGCGCCGTGCGCCGCCATGCTGACGTGGTCCTCCTGGTTGGCGCTGGTCGGGGTGCTGTCGGTGACGCAGGGGTTGGCGAGATGCTTGTTCTCGCTCATCAGCGCCGCGGTGGTGACCTCGGCGATCATCAGCCCCGAGTTCAGCCCCGGGTTCGGGGTCAGGAACGGCGGCAGGTCGTGGTTCAGCGTCGGGTCGACCATCAGCGCGATCCGACGCTGCGCGATGGCGCCGATCTCCGCCAGCGCCAGCGCGATCATGTCGGCGGCGAAGCCGACCGGCTCGGCATGAAAATTGCCGCCCGAGACGATCAGCCCGGCCTCGGTCAGCACCAGCGGGTTGTCGGTCGCGGCGTTGGCCTCGATTTCCAGCGTCCGCGCCGCCATGCGCAGCATGTCCATCGCGGCGCCGGTGACCTGCGGCTGGCAGCGGATGCAATAGGGGTCCTGCACCCGGGCGTCGTTGTCGCGGTGGCTCTCGCGGATCTGCGAACCGTGCAGCAGCGCCCGCATCGCTTTCGCCGCCTCGATCTGGCCGCGATGGCCGCGCAGCGCGTGGATTTCCGGCCGAAGCGGCGCGGTCGAACCCATGATCGCATCGGTCGACAGCGCCGAGGTCACCAGCGCGGTCTGCGCCGCGCGCCAGCCATCGAACAGCCCGGCCAGCGCCAGGGCGGTGCAGAACTGGGTGCCGTTGATCAGCGCCAGCCCCTCTTTCGGGCCAAGCGCGATCGGGGTCAGCCCGACGCGGGCCAGGGCCTGCGCGCCGGGCAGGGTTTCGCCGGCCACCTCGGCGCTGCCGTCGCCGATCATCACCGCCGCCATATGCGCCAGCGGCGCCAGGTCGCCCGAAGCGCCGACCGAGCCCTGCGCCGGGATCAGCGGGGTGACGTCGCGGGCCAGCATCTGCTCCAGCAGCGTCACCAGTTCGAGCCGGACCCCCGAGGCGCCGCGGCCGAGCCCGAGCAGCTTCAACCCCATCATCAGCCGGACCAGCCGGCGCGGGATCGGGTCGCCGACGCCGCAGCAATGCGAGGCGATCAGGTTGCGCTGCAGCCGGGCGGTGTCGCCGGGCGCGATCTTCACCGAGGCGAGCTTGCCGAAGCCGGTGTTGACGCCGTAGACCGCCGCGTCGCCGGCCGCCGCCTGCGCGATCCGCGCCGCCGCCTCTTCGATTCCCGGGTGGCAGGCCGGGTCGAGTCGCAGCGCCGCCGCGTCGCGGTACAGGGTTTCGAGCGCCGCGAGGTCGACCGTTCCGGGGAGCAGCGTCAGAGTGGTCACGTCACGCCTCCAAAAATCCGCTGGTGCAGCGGGTTGACGCCGATGCGATACGACAGCTCGGCCGGGTCGCCGACGTCCCACACGGCAAGGTCGGCGCGCTGCCCCGGCGCCAGCGTGCCGCGGTCGGCCAGCCCGAGCGCCTTCGCGGCATTGCGGGTGGTGCCGGCCAGCGCTTCTTCCGGGGTCAGGCGGAACAGGGTGCAGCCCATGTTCATGGCCAGCAGCAGCGATCCCATCGGCGACGAGCCGGGGTTGCAGTCGGTGGCCAGCGCCATCGGCACGCCGGCGGCCCGCAGCGCCGCGACCGGCGGCACCTTTGTTTCGCGCAATGTGTAGAAGGCGCCGGGCAGCAGCACCGCGACGGTACCCGCCCCCGCCATCGCCGCGACCCCGGCTTCGTCGAGATACTCCAGGTGATCGGCAGAGAGCGCGCCATGCGCCGCCGCCAGCGCGGCGCCGCCCAGCATCGACAGCTGCTCGGCGTGCAGCTTGACCGGCAGGGCAAGCGCGGCCGCCGCGTCGAACACCCGGCCGATCTGCGCCGGGGTGAAGGCGATGCCCTCGCAGAAGCCGTCGACCGCATCCACCAGGCCTTCGGCCTGGGCCGCGCGCAGCGTCGGGACGCAGATTTCATCTATATAGTGGTCGGCGTCGCCGTCATGGCCCGGCGGCACCGCATGGGCGCCGAGAAAACTGGTGACGACGCCGATCGGCCGATGCTCGGCGATCCGCCGTGCCACCCGCAGCATCCGCAGTTCGGTGTCGCGGTCCAGCCCGTAGCCGGACTTCACCTCGATCAGCGTCACGCCCTCGGCGATCAGCGCGTCGACCCGCCGCAACGCGGCGTCCAGCAGCGCGTCTTCGCTGGCGGCGCGGGTCGCGGCGACGGTCGCGGCGATGCCACCGCCGGCGCGGGAGATCTCGGCGTAGCTGGCGCCGTTCAGCCGCATCTCGAACTCGTGGGCGCGGTTGCCGGCGTGCACCAGATGGCTGTGGCAGTCGATCAGACCGGGCGTCACCAGCCGGCCGCCAAGATCGCGCGCCGGGAGGTTGGCGTAGCCGCGCGGCAGATCGGCTTCGGCGCCGCACCAGGCGATGCGGTCGTCTTCGATCGCCAGCGCGCCTTGGCCGATCAGCCCGTAGGGCGCGGCGCCGGTCATCGTGGCAAGCCGGGCGTTGCGCAGCAGCATCGCGGCGAAGCTCCTTGATCGGGACGGCGTTGCCGATAATATGTCTGCACATAATATCCCTGTCAAGACGGGCTGCCGATGCCGATCATCCATGCAAAGCAAGCGCTTACCGACGCGGGCTGGGTGCGCGACCTGCGCGTCACCCTGGGGGGCGATGGCCGGATCGCGGCGCTCGAGCCCGGGGCCGAGGCCAGCGGCCACCGGGTCGGCGTGCTGCTGCCGGCGCCGGCCAACCTGCACAGCCACGCGTTCCAGCGCGCGATGGCCGGGCTGTCGGAACGCCGCGGCCCGGATCGGCGCGACAGCTTCTGGAGCTGGCGTCAGTTGATGTTCCGGTTTCTCGACCGGCTGACCCCGGAGGATGTCGAGGCGATCGCCGGTTTCGTGCACCTCGAGATGCTCGAGGCCGGCTTCGGCAGCTGCACCGAGTTCCACTACCTGCACCACCAGCCCGGCGGCGCGCCCTACGACTCGATCGCCGAGATGTCCGAACGTATCGCGGCGGCGGCGGCGGGCAGCGGCATCGGGCTGACGCTGCTGCCGGTGCACTACCGTTATGGCGGCTGCGACCGGCGGGCGCTCGGGTCCGGGCAGATCCGGTTCGGCACGGATCCCGACGGCTTCGCCCGGCTGGCCAAGGCGGCGCGCGCCGGCCTGGCGGCGCTGCCGGACGACGCCCGGTTCGGCATCGCACCGCACAGCCTGCGCGCGGTCGGACCCGACGACCTGCCGCGGCTGGTGGCGCTGGCGCGGGGCGGGCCGATCCACATGCACCTGGCCGAACAACAGGCCGAGGTCGACGAGGTGCTGGCGGCGTGGCGCCGGCGCCCGGCGGAGCTGCTGCTCGACAGCGTCGAGGTCGACCGGCGCTGGTGCCTGATCCACTGCACCCGGAACCAGCCGCGGGAAAGCCTCGCCCTTGCGCGGGCCGGTGCCGTCGCCGGGCTGTGCCCGATCACCGAATCCAGCCTTGGCGACGGCATCTTCGACGCGCCGCGCTGGCTGCGGGCCGGAGCGGATTTCGGCATCGGCTCGGACAGCAACATCCGGATCTCGCTGTCCGAAGAACTGCGGACACTCGAATATTCGCAGCGGTTGCGCGACCGGTCCCGCGCCGTGCTGGCAACGCCCGACCGATCGACCGGGCGGCGGTTGTTCGAGGCGGCGGCGCGCGGCGGCGCGCGGGCCGCGGGCCGGGGCGCCGGCTGCATCCGGGTCGCCGAGCTGGCAGATCTGCTGGCGCTGAACGACACCCATGTCGATCTCGAGGGGCGGGTCGGCGACGCGATCCTCGACAGCTACATCTTCGCCGGCGACGACCGGATGGTGCGCGACGTCTGGTCCGCGGGCCGGCATCTGGTACAGCACGGGCGCCACGTCGGCCGCGACGCCATCGTGGCGCGGTACCGACAGGCACTGGCCCGGCTGCGCGAGGTGACATGACCAGATCCGGCGACGAGATCCGCAACTGGCAGGCGGTGCAGGCCGAGGTGCTGCGCCGGCTGCACACCCGGCAGTGGCGCCCCGGCGAGTTGATCCCGAACGAAGCCGAGCTGGCGCGCGAGTTCGGCTGCGCCCGCGCCACGGTCAACCGCGCACTGCGGGCGCTGGCCGAGGCCGGGCTGCTGGACCGGCGCCGCAAGGCCGGAACCCGGGTGGCGCTGCACCCGGTGCGCAAGGCGACGCTCGACATCTCGATCGTCCGGATCGAGGTCGAGGGCCGCGGCCAGAGCTACGACTACCGGCTGCTGTCGCGCGAAGAGCTGCCGGCGCCGGAGCCGTTGCGGGCGCGGCTGAAGCTTGGGGACGGGGCGCCGCTGCTGCATCTCAGGGCGCTGCATCTGGCCGACGGCAACGGCCACATGGTCGAGGATCGCTGGATCAACGCCGCCGCGGTGCCGGCGATCCGCGACGCCGACCTGTCGCGGATCAGCGCCAATGAATGGCTGGTGATGCACGCGTCGTTCAGCGAAGGCGACATCGGCTTCAGCGCCGCCAGCGCCAGCGCCGACGAGGCGCGGCTGCTGGGATGCGACGCGGGCGCGGCGCTGTTCGTGATCGACCGCACCACCTGGAACCGGGATCTGGCGATCACCTCGGCCCGGCTGGCCTTTGCGCCCGGCTACCGGATGCAGACGGTGATCTAGCCGGGCTCAGGCGGTTTGCATCAGGTCGCTCAGCCGCGACAGGCGATGGCTGCGCGGCGCCGAAATCCGGGCCTGGTCGGCCCAGGCCACTGCGAAGAACGGCACCCCTGCCGCCCGCGCCGTCGCCTCGTCGACCTCGGTATCGCCGACGAAGACCCATGATCCGGGGTCCAGCCGCATCCGCCGCGCCACCTCGTGCAGATGCGCCGGATCGGGTTTGCGCGCCGTGACGGCATCGGCGCCGACCACCGCGTCGAACAGCTGCCGCAGCCCGAGCGCCGCGAGGATCGCGTCGGCCAGCGCCTGCGGCTTGTTGGTGCAGATCCCCAGCCGCAGCCCGGCGCTGTGCAGCGCCGCGAGATCCTCGGCCACGAAGGGAAACACCGTGGTGCGCCCGGCCGGGGCGCGGGCGTATTCGGCAAGGTAGTCGCGCAGCACCTCGGCGACGGTGGCGCGGTCGCCGGGCAGGGCATGGCGCCGCAGCAGATCCTCGACCAGCCGTGTCGCGCCGTTGCCGACCAGCTTGCCGATCTCGGGCGCCGACAGCACCGGCCAGCCGCGCGCCCGGAACGGCGCGTTGACCGCGGCGGCGATGTCGGCGGTGCTGTCGATCAGCGTGCCGTCGAGGTCGAAGATCACGGCGCGTCGGGTCATGGCGGTCTCGCTTGCGAGGGAAGGGCGGTCAGCCGGCGATGACACGCCACGGGCGGTCGAACCAGTGCTCTTGCAGGTTGGCGCCGTCGCCGATCCGGTCGACCACCGCGAAGAGCCCCGGCGCCTCGAGCGGCGTCAGCACGCCGTGCCAAGTGCCGCGGTGCAGGTTGATCGCCTGGCCCGGCACGGTCACGAAGGCGCGCGGCCGGCCCGGCGCCCCGTCGTCGTCGGGCGCGACGATGACCAGGAATCCGACCTGGCCGACCGGGATGAAGGCCTGGCTGCCCTCGGGGTGACGCTCCATCATCTCGAGATCATAGGGCAGGGCGCGGGGCTGCGCGTCGAACAGGCTGATCCCCGCGCGGCCGTCGACGAACTCGAGCCGGGCGAGGTCGTGG
>JBFGEI010000142.1:0-7536 GCA_041580155.1 Limimaricola sp. | reverse complement strand
GGCCCGGCGGGCCGCCCCTTTGCATGTCCGGAAGCGTGTCCGCGCCGCATCGCCCTGCGGGAAACGCTCTGTCGCACGCATCCCGGCGGAGCAAACCGGCACATCGCGCGTTGTGGCCTCAGCAAGCGACGACAGCCCGTCTTCGCAATCAAGGAATCATCCGATGGCCCACCGGATCAAACTCGCCGCCGCCCTCAGCCTTCTCGCCGCTCCGGCGCTGGCCCAGTCGACCGCCGACGCGACAGTCGACCTCAACATCCGCGCCGGAGCCGGCCCGGCCTACGACGTCGTGGGCATGATTCCGGCCGGCGCCAGCGTCGAGGTCACCGGCTGCCTCGACCCGGCGACCTGGTGCGAAGTGAGCCATGACGGTATCACCGGCTGGGCCAGCGGCGGCTACCTGACCGCGATCGTCGACAACACCCCGACCGAGCTGTTCAAGAGCATCGACGCCACCGGCATCACCACGGTCACCTACGACCCGACGCTGCCCGACGGCGCGGTGACGCTGAACGGCGAATTGGTGGCGCTGGATACCAGCGGCGCCGGCTCCAAGCTCGAGCTCGAGATCGAGGATGGCGCAGTCACCTATCTCAACGACAACCCGGTCGAGCCGATCTACCTCGACGGCGAAGTCGTGGTCGGCGCCGGTCTGCCCGAGACCGTGGTGCTGACGCCGATTCCGGACAGCGCCTACGCCTACACCAACATCAACGGCCAGCAGGTGATCGTCACCCCGACCGACCGTCGCATCGCCTACATCGCGCGCTGAACGTCGCGCCATGAACGACCAAGGGCGGACCGGTCACCCGGTCCGCCCTCTGCCGTCGCACCGCCTTGTGGCGGGGATCACTCCTGCCGCAGCGACGCGACCAGCTGCTGCATCTGCTGCAGCGGCACGTAGCCGCGCACCATCTGGTCCTGGAACACGAAGCTCGGGGTGCCGCTGATCTGCATTTGCTGCGCCAGCTGGCGGTTCGCGTCGATCACCTGCGCGACCTCGGCGCTGTCCATCCGGGCCTGAACTTCGGCGAAATCGAACTCGAGCGCCTCGGCAAGGCCCTGCAGCGACTGCTCGGACACGTCGGCGCGCATCGTCATCAGCGCGTCATGCGCGTCCTTGTAGGCGTCGTCGCCGTGCAGCTGCCGCACCGAGATGGCGAATTGCGACGCCAGCATCGACTGTTCGCCCAGGATCGGGAATTCCTTGACGATGATCCGGATGTTGCCGTCGCCGGATACCAGGGCGTCGACCTCGGGGAAGGCGCGGCGGCAATAGCCGCATTTGTAGTCCATGAACTCGACGATCGTGATGTCGCCGTCGGGGTTGCCGCCGACCCAGTCGTCGTCGCTTTCGAACAGCGCGCTGGCCTGCGTCGCGATCATCGCGCTGTCGCCCTGCGCCGCGGCCGCGGCCTGCTTCTGGTCGAGCACCGCGATCGCCTCCATCAGCACTTCGGGGTTCTCCAGCAGATAGGCCCGGACCTCGTCGCGAAACGCGCTGCGCTCGGCGTCGGTCAGCTGGTCGAGCTCGACCGCGGCGGCCGGGCCGGCAAGCGCCAGGGTGACGGGCAGGGCGCGCAGCAGGGGACGAAACATCGGGCTTCCTTTCGATTGGGCCAGCACGGGTCAGACCACATCCGCGCGCCACTGCCAAGCTGCGCCCCAAGCGCGGCGTCGGACCGGCCGGGGCATTGACGAACCGGGGCGCGGAGCGGCACAACCCGGGCGAACCATAGGGGGCTGGGAATGCGGAACTCAAGGCGCGGGCAGGTCGATCCCTTCATCGTGATGGACGTGATGGAGGCGGCGCGACGGGCCGAGGCGGCGGGCCGCCACATCATCCACATGGAAGTGGGCCAGCCCGGCACCGGCGCGCCGCGCGCCGCGGTCGACAGGCTGGCCGCAGAGATGGCGCAGGGGCCGATGGGCTATACCGTGGCGCTTGGCCTGCCCGAGCTGCGCGCCCGCATCGCCCGGCATTACGGCGACTGGTACGGCGTCGATCTCGACCCGGCGCGGGTCGTGGTGACCTCGGGCGCCTCGGGCGCCTTCCTGCTGAGCTTCACCCAGCTGTTCGACACCGGCGCCCGGGTCGGGCTCGGCGCGCCGTGCTACCCGTCCTACCGGCAGATCCTGAAGGCGCTCGACATGGCGCCGATCGACATCCCGACGACGCTGGCCAGCCGGATGCAGCCGGTGCCGGGCGACGTCGCGGCGCATGACTTGGCCGGTCTGATCGTCGCCTCGCCGTCGAACCCGGCCGGGACCATGCTTGACCGCGACGGGCTGGCGGCGCTGTTGCAGGCCTGCGACGCGAAGGGGGCGGCGCTGATCTCGGATGAGATCTACCACGGCATCGGTGGCCGCGGACACTCGGCGCTCGAGGTCACCGACGAGGTGCATGTGATCGGGTCGTTCTCGAAATACTTCTCGATGACCGGCTGGCGGGTCGGCTGGCTGATCGTCCCCGAGGATCAGGTCCGCGGCATCGAGCGCATCGCCCAGAACATGTTCATCTGCACCAGCCACGCGGCGCAGCGGCTGGCGCTGCACGCGATGGACTGCACCGACGAACTGGAGGCCAACGTCGCGGTCTACGCGGCGAACCGGGCGCTGATGCTGGACGGGTTGCCGCGCGCCGGGTTCACCCGCTTCGCGCCGCCGGACGGCGCCTTCTACGTCTATGCCGACGTGTCGGGCTTCACCGATGACAGCCGCGCCTTCGCCGCCGAGATCCTCGACCAGGCCGGGGTAGCGGTGACGCCGGGGCTCGATTTCGATCCGGCGCAGGGCCACAACTGGATCCGCTTCTCCTACGCCCGCGCCACCGCCGACATCGCCGAGGGGCTGGAGCGGCTGACCCGCTTCATGGCGGCGCGCGGCCACGCGGCGCCGGTCGGCGCATGACGCGGCTTGTCGCCGCGCTGGCGCTGGCATTGGGGCTGGCGTCGCCGGTTCCGGCGCAGGAGTTTTCCGGGCTGGCGCGGCTCGATGCCGCGGCCAGCCACCTGCGCGACGCCCGGCGCGGCGGGCTCGAGATCGAGCTGGCGCTGAGCCAGGCGGTGCCGTGGCGGGTGTTCACCCTCGACGATCCGCGCCGGCTGGTGCTGGAATTCAGCGAACTCGACTGGGCCGGCGCCGGGCCGGAGCTGGCCGAGGAGGCCGAGATCGAGGGGCTGCGCTTTGGCACGCCGCGGCCGGGCTGGTCGCGGATGGAGGTCGGGCTTGCCGATCCGCTGGCGGTCGCCAGCGCCGAGATGCGGCTTGACGAGGCGACCGGGACGGCGCGGCTGCGGGTCGAACTGGTGCGCAGCGACGCCGACGCCTTCGCCGCCGCGGCGCGGCCGGCCACCGCGCCGGCGCCGGCGCCGGTGCCGACCCGCAAGCCCGACGACGCGCAGCTTGTGGTGGCGATCGATCCCGGCCACGGCGGCATCGACCCGGGCGCCGAGCGCGAAGGGCTGGTCGAGGCGGAGCTGATGCTGCAGCTGGCGCGCGAACTGGCCGAGGCGGTGAACCGCAGCGGCACGATGCGCGCGGTGCTGACCCGCGACGCCGATATCTTCGTGCCGCTGTCGGAACGGATGACCATCGCCCGCGCCGCCGGCGCCGATTTGTTGATCTCGTTGCACGCCGACGCGCTCGAGGTCGACGAGGCGTCGGGCGCGTCGGTCTACACGCTGTCGTCCGAGGCGCTGGACCGGGCGTCGGACCGGATGGCCGAACGGCACCAGCGCGGCGACCTGCTGAGCGGTGTCGATCTCAGCGGCCAGGACGACCGGGTCGCGACGGTGCTGATGGACCTGGCGCGCACCGAAACCGCGCCGCAGAGCCAGCGGCTGGCGACGGCGCTGGTCGAGGGGCTGCGCGGCAGCCGGGCGCGGATCAATGGCAAGCCGCTCCGCGCCGCGCCGCTGGCGGTGCTGAACGCCGCCGATTTCGCCTCGGTGCTGGTCGAGGTTGGGTTCCTGTCGAACGACGCCGACAGGACCCTGCTGCAGATTCCCGAGGGCCGCGCCCCGGTGATCGCGGGGCTGGTCGCCGGTCTGCAGGCCTGGGCCGCGGAGGAGGCCGCGCGGGCCCCGCTCCTGCGGCGTTGATCAGGCTTTCGGCTCTTCCGGCTGCTTGGGCTTTTCCTCGGCCCGCGGCAGGCCGTCGAAGCGCGCCAGCCAGACGCTGTGCATCGCGCAGTCGGGGTCTTCGGGGATGAAGGCCAGCGGCTTGAAGCCGTGCATCTCGAGCAGGCCCTTGTAGGTCTTCGGGCTGAGGCTCTCGTGGAAGATCGGCCGGCCGGCGACGTCGCCGATCGCGGTGCCGGCCGCGGGGCCGGAGGTGAACATCAGCGCGCAGCCCAGCGCCGCGTGCTCGGCGAAGGTCGGGAACATCGACTGCTGGTCCGGGCCCGACAGGTGGAAAAAGCTGTCCCAGGCCAGGATCGCGTCGAACTTCTCGTTCAACTGCAGGCCGCGCATGTCGGTGTGGAACGCGCGCGACCGCGGCAGCCCTTGCTGGAACATGTGCAGCATCGACCGGGCCGCGTCGACGCCGGTGACCTCGGCGCCGCGATCGACCAGGTAGCGCGCGATCGGCGCGCCGCTGCCGCAGCCCAGGTCGAGCACCCGGCGCCGGCCACCGTTGCGTGGCGCGGCGGCCAGCATCCGGTCGAGCCATCGCTTTTCGATCAGGCGGCGGTCGCGCCCCTTGGCCCAATCGGGCCCGGCGGCGTCATAGGTCGCGATCACGTCGTCCGGCGTGGCGCGGCGAGAAGGGGTGGGGGTGTCATGAGCCATCATGGCAGCCCTTTTCCGCTTAGCGCGGCGCAAGCGCAATCCCCTCGCCAAACAGTGACCAAAATAATGGCCGTTTAGTGCCGACCTGCACGGCTGCGCTTTTGACCCCGGCCGCTGTCCTGCCTATAAGCGGGCAACCTTCCCGGAGACATTGCCGTGCTGCGCTTCATCATGTCCTTTTTCGGCGGCATCTTCTCGATGCTGACGCTCGGCCTCGCGATGGGCGCGCTGACGCTGGGCGCGGTGTTCTACATCTACGGCCGCGACCTGCCAAGCTACGAGACGCTGTCGCAATACACGCCGCCGACGATCAGCCGGGTCTATTCGGCCGAAGGCAACATCATCGACGAATTCGCCGAGCAGCGCCGCCTGTTCACCCCGGCCGAGGAAATCCCCGAGCTGGTCAAGCACGCGTTCGTCTCGGCCGAGGACCAGCATTTCTACACCCACGCCGGATTCGACATCAACGGCATCGCCGCCGCCGCGGTCGAGGCGGTGCGGTCGCGCGGCCAGGAACTGCGCGGCGCCTCGACGATCACCCAGCAGGTGATGAAGAACTTCCTGCTCGACGGATCGCGGACCATCGACCGCAAGATCAAGGAGCTGATCCTGGCGACCCGGATCGAGGGCGCGATGTCGAAGGAGCGGATTCTCGAGCTCTATCTCAACGAGATCTTCCTCGGGCAGAACTCCTACGGCGTCGCCGCCGCGGCGCAGAGCTATTTCAACAAGCCGCTGAGTCGGCTGTCGGCGGGCGAGGCCGCCTATCTCGCGGCGCTGCCGCAGCGGCCCAGCAACCTGCACCCGGTGCTGCAATACGACGACGCGGTGTCGCGCCGCGACTACGTGCTGCGGCGGATGCGCGAGGATGGCTACATCGACGAGGCGACCTACGACAGCGAACGCTCGCAGCCGCTGCGCACCGTGCAGTCGGGCGATTTCGACAGCTTCCGCGCCGCGCTGCCGCCGCGCGACTACTTCACCGACGAGATTCGGCGCCAGCTGTCGAAGGACTTCGGCGAGGACAACTTCTTCGCCGCCGGCTATTCGATCCGCGCCACGCTGGACCGCGAGTTGCAGGTGGTGGCGGCGCATGCGCTGCAGCGGGCGCTCGAGCAATACGATCGCAGCCTGGGCCGTTGGCGCGGCACCGGCGAGACGATCCCGGTCGAGTCGCTGGACGACGAAACCGCCTGGCGCGCCGCGCTGGCCAAGGCCGACGTCGCCCGGGACGTGACGCTCGATGGCCAGTGGTACCCGGCTGTGGTGCGCGAGGTCGGCGCCGACCAGCTGCGCATCGGCATCGAGGGCGTGCCCGAGACCGAGGCCGAACCGCAGGTGGTGCCGCGCGACGACATCTCCTGGACCCGCGGCGACTTCTCCGAGAACTTCGAGCCGGGGCAGGTGGTGCTGGTGCGCCGGATGACCGCCGACGCCGACGGCAGCTTCCTGCGCTGGAGCCTGCGCCAGGTGCCGCGGGTGCAGGGCGCTTTCATGGCGATGGACGCCAACAGCGGCCGGGTGCTGGCGATGCAGGGCGGCTTCTCCTACCAGGATTCGGTGTTCAACCGCGCCACCCAGGCGCAGCGCCAGCCCGGGTCGTCGTTCAAGCCCTTCGTCTACGCCGCGGCGCTCGACAGCGGCTACACACCGGCAACGATCATTCTCGACGCGCCGATCGAGATCAACACGCCGCAGGGCATGTGGCGGCCGCAGAACGCGTCGAACCGATTCTACGGCCCGACGCCGCTGCGCACCGGCATCGAACAATCCCGCAACATCATGACGATCCGGCTGGCGCAGGAGGTCGGGATGCAGACCGTCGCCGAATACGCCGAACGCTTCGGCGTCTACGACAAGCTCGAGCCGTTCCTGTCGAACGCGCTCGGGGCGCAGGAGACCACGCTGTTCAAGATGGTCGCGGCCTATGCGATGTTCGCCAATGGCGGCGAGCGGGTCGAGCCGACGCTGGTCGACCGGGTCCAGGACCGCTACGGCAAGACGCTGTATCGCCACGACCAGCGCAACTGCGTCGATTGCGGCCTTGCGGCGCTGCCCGCGGGCGAGGCGCCGACGATCCAGTCGAACCGCGAGCGGATCATGAACGCGGTCACCGCCTACCAGCTGACCTCGATGATGGAAGGCGTGGTCGAGCGCGGCACCGCGCGCGGCATCGACCTGCCGGTGCCGATCGCCGGCAAGACCGGCACCACCAACGACGCCAAGGACGTGTGGTTCGTCGGCTTCTCGTCGAACATCGTGGCGGGCTGCTACATCGGCTACGACAACCCGCGTAGCTTGGGCTCCGGCGCCTCGGGCGGCGGCATCTGCGGCCCGGTGTTCGAAAGCTTCATGCGCAAGGCGATCGATCGGTTCGGCGGCACCGCCTTCCCGGTGGCCGACGAATGCCAGTTCATCAACATCGACCGGTTCACCGGCGCCCGGCTGCCCGATGGCGCCAGCGGCGACAACGTGATCGCCGAATGCTTCCGGATGGGCGAGGAGCCGCTGTTCGGCGTCACCTTCGACGGTGGCTTCGCGATGGCCGGCGACCTGCCGCTGTTCGACGAGGCGCGCGGCAATCAGCCGTCGCGCCAGGTCACCACCTCGGACGGCAACACCGGAACGGTCGGCCCCAAGGCCACCTTCGGCACGCTGTCCTCGGGCGGCCTCTATTAAGCCTGCAGCCCCCGCGCCGCCTCGCTCCCTTGCCGGGCGGCGCGGCGCGGGCTATCACGCCCCT
>JBFGEI010000141.1:0-7556 GCA_041580155.1 Limimaricola sp. | reverse complement strand
GTCGCCGCGTAATGGTCGTTGAACCAGGGGTTCGACATCGCCCGATAGAGCCCGCCGATCCTGTAGCCCATCGCGGTGAGCACCCGGCGCGGCGCCTCGTGATTGCCGAAATGCCCGGTGACGAAGATCACCGGGCGGCCGATGTCGCGGGCCTGCGCCAGCGCGGCCATGCCGCCGGTTTCGGTCGGGGTGGCTGGCAGATGCGCGGCGAACTGGTCGCCGGAGTAGTTCTCGATCAGGGTGCGGCCGAGGTTGTCGCAGACCAGGTCGGCGATCCGCCGGCGTTGCCCCAGGGGCAGGTCGGGCCGGATCAGCGCGAGGTTGCCCAGCGCCCGGCGTCGATAGCCGGCCAGCGGCGCGATGCCCCGCGCGGTGAGCCCGCCCATCGTCGCGACGCGACGCTCGTAGGGCAGCGCCATCATCGCGGCGATCGCGCCGCGCAGCGCCCGGTCGATCAGCCAGTCGCCACGGCTTCCCGTCGGCGGCATGGCGTCGTCGGTGTTGCTTTGCGCTGCCATCTCATGCCCCGTTCCGGCCGGTCCTGGCCGGTTCCGGCCTGACGGCACAGATACGGGTGCGGCGCGGTCTTGCCAAGCCGGCGACGCGGTCAGTCCTCATACTCCTCGTCGGGCATGACGATGGAGATGTCGCCGGCATCGATCTGGCCGCGGATCGCCGCGACGACCTGCGACATCGCGGCCTCGGCATCGCTGCGGCGGATTCGGCCGCGTTCGCCGATTTCCTCGCGCAGCCCGTCGGCCATCCGGGTCGACATGTTCGACAGGATATGATCGGCCGCCGCCGCGTCGTCGCCGCCCGCCGCCTGGGCCGCCGCAAGCGCGGTGACCAGCACCGCGCTGTCGACCGCGCGGGACAGCTTGGGGATGTCGGCCGCGGCGATCCGGGTGCGGATGTCGGGGAAGGTGAAGATCGCCTTGCGCACCGCCTCGGCGAAGGCCGGGTCTTCGGCGGCGAGCGCGTCGAGCAGGCTGCTGCGGGTGTCGGACTGGCTCGAGTTCAGGATCGCGCCGACCCGACTGGGCGCCGGGTTGTCGAAGGCCTGCACCGGGCGCACGCAATGTTCGGCGACCAGCGCCTCGCCGATCCGGGCGACCGCCACCGGTGACACGTCCTGGGTCTGCGACACCGCATAGGTGATCCGCCGCGCCCGGTCGCCCGGCAGCAGGCCAAGCAGCGTCGCCGCCTTGGCCACCGGCAGTTTCGACAGGGTGACGGCGGCGACCTCGGTGCTTTCTTCGGTCATGATCGGTAGCAGCTCTTCGGGTTCGAGCGCCACCAGCCGGGTCCAGGGGTCGCCGCCGGGGCGGCCCGAGGCTTCGGCCCGCAGCCGGGTGGCGGTGGTCGGGCTGATCCGGTCCGACAGCGCGTTGAGCGCGCCTTCGACGCCGCCGGTCACCGCGAGACCGACCCGTTCCACCCGGTCGGCGAATTCCGCCGCCACAGCGGCCAGCGTGTCGCGGTCGACCAGCCGCAGCGCGCCGAGTTCGCGCGCCAGGCTGACCTGCACGTCTTCGGGCAGGTGCGACAGGTTGAGGGCGCGGCCTTCCGACAGCAGCAGCTGCACCACCATCGCCGCCTTGCGGCGCTGGGTCAGGCCGGCGCCGGTTGGCGGCGCTGCGGCGGTGACCGGGCTGGCAGGGGAAAGCGAGGGCGCGATTGTCACGATGTCCAATTCCTTCAGGGGCCGGGGCGGCTTGACGCAGCTAACCGCACAAACCTTGCAAACCGGTTCACCGCGGCCGCGGCATTTTGCGGTACTTCGGCAACGGGTTTTCAACCTGATGGAGACCCAGCGACGCTCAGGACGACCCGGGCCGGGCCTATCCCGGGGCAGCGCCGGTCCTGGGGTGGCCGGATCGGGGCGAACCGGGCCCGGCAAGATCCTTGCAGGGCGTGGCTGCGCGGCGTTCTGACGCAACAGAGATCGCCTTGTTTCAGCAACATGCGATCGTTTGTCCGCGTATCGGCAGCTATTGTGAAAAACTGTTACAATTCCTGACCTCGCATAGTGCTTGAGGTGAATCGAGGATGCGTCAATACTGGCAAGGGTTACTTAACCACGACCGCAACTCATCCTTGGGTTGCCAGATGGTCTTGTTTATCGGTGTGGGGGTGGAGTGAGTGCAACCGTAGAAGTATTCAATGCGAACACGCAACGGCAGAGCTATGCAGCGCCCGAAAGCGCTGTTCCGGTGATCGATATCGGCAATAACCCCGATCTCGCCCGGCTGGCGCCGGCTGGGCATTACATCGCGCTGCGGATCGGCTTCGCGTTTCCTCTCGAGGAAATCAACGCGCTGCCGCGGCAGTGGACCGACTACTATCGGCAGACCGGGCTGATGCCCTATGACCCGGTGCTGCGCTGGGTCTACAGCCACGAGGGCGTGACCCGCTGGAGCGCGCTGCAAAGCGACGACCCCAAGCGCATCCTGGAGCAGGCGCGCCGGTTCGGCCTGCGCTATGGCGCGGTCGCCACCACGGCGGACGCGAAGGGCGGCCTGCGGTCCTACGGGATCTTCCTGCGCGGCGATCGTGAGTTCAGCGATTCCGAGTTGCGGGTGATCGAAGGGCTGGTGATGCAGCTGCACGAGGAAAAGGCGCCGCCGTCGAACCTGACCAGCGCCGAGCTCGAGGTGCTCGGCATGGTCAAGAACGGCCTGCGGCTGAAGCAGATCGCGCATCAGATCGGCGTTACCGAGGGGGCGATCAAGCAACGGCTGAAGAACGCCCGTCTGAAGCTCGGCGCCGCGACCGGCACCCAGGCCGCGACGCTGGCCAGCGACTTCGGACTGATCTGAGCCGGGTGCAGCGCGTCGCCGGCAGCCGCCGTTAACCATCCGACTCAGTTCATATGTGTAAATGCTCTCCTGATCAGGAGAGACATCATGGAAAACATCACCTTCGGACTTGCCGGCCTGCATCGTCATGGCTCCGCCTTCTACGACTTCCTCGCGTTGCGGAAGCGGTTCTTCGTCGACCAGCTGGGCTGGGACATCCCGCATGACGACACCGTGGAAATGGACCAGTACGACAACCCGACGGCGCGCTATTCGCTGGTGCTGGACGCGGGCCAGGTGGTCGGCGGCGCGCGGGCGATGCCGACCTCGGCGCGCTGGGGTCAGCACACCTACATGCTGGGCGACGCCGCCGCCGGAAAGCTGGCCGACATCCCGGCCTCGGTGATGCACGACGCGGTGGCGCAGCCCGACGTCTGGGAATGCACCCGGCTGGTGGTCTCGGACGCGCTGCGGTCGCATTCCGACCGGTCGCGGTGTCTGTCGCTGATCGTCGGGGGCCTGGTCGATGTCGCGGCCGAGGAGGGCGCGACGCGGCTGATGTCGCTGTCACCGCTGTCGCTGGTCCGGGCGCTGCGGCAGCTTGGTTTCGCCGCCGAGCGGATCGGCGAGGCCTATCGCAACGAGGGCGATGGCCGGAAATACGCGGTGCTGTCGATGCCGGCGCTGCCGGCGCAGGGGCTAGTGCCGCCGGAAATCGCGGCGCAGCGGCGGCCGCGCCCCTCCGAGGTCACGCTGCACGCGCCGTTGCGGGACTGACAGCGACGCGGCAACCCGGCGGGACATCCCCGCCGGGTCGCAGCGCTCGCTCAGCCGCCGAACACCCGGGCGAAGATCGTGTCGACATGCTTGGTGTGGTAACCGAGGTCGAACTTCTCCTCGATCTGCTCGGGCGACAGCGCCGCGGTCACCTCGGCGTCGGCCAGCAGCTCGGTCTTGAAGTCGGCGCCCTGTTCCCAGACGCGCATCGCGTTGCGCTGCACCAGCCGGTAGGCGTCCTCGCGGCTGACGCCGGCCTGGGTCAGCGCCAGCAGCACCCGTTGGCTCATCACCAGGCCGCGGAACTTGTTCATGTTCGCCAGCATGTTGTCGGGGTAGATCACCAGCTTCTCGATGACCCCGGCCAACCGGTTCAGCGCGAAGTCGAGCGTGATCGTGCTGTCGGGGCCGATCGCCCGCTCGACCGAGCTGTGCGAGATGTCGCGCTCGTGCCACAGCGCCACGTTCTCCATCGCCGGCACCACCGACATCCGCACCAGCCGCGCCAGGCCGGTCAGGTTCTCGGTCAGCACCGGGTTGCGCTTGTGCGGCATCGCCGAGGAGCCCTTCTGCCCGGCCGAGAAGAACTCCTCGGCCTCGAGCACCTCGGTGCGTTGCATGTGGCGAATCTCGGTAGCGATGTTTTCCATCGACGAGGCGATCACGCCCAGCGTGGCGAAGAACATCGCGTGGCGGTCGCGCGGGATCACCTGGGTGCTGATCGGCTCGGGACGCAGGCCAAGCTTGGCACAGACGTGCTCCTCGACCCGCGGGTCGATGTTGGCGAAGGTGCCGACCGCCCCCGAGATCGCGCCGGTGGCGATTTCGTCGCGGGCGTTGCGCAGCCGCGCCAGGCCGCGGTCCATCTCGGCGTAGAACCGGGCGAAGGTCAGCCCCATGGTGGTCGGCTCGGCGTGGATGCCGTGGCTGCGGCCGATCCGCACCGTGTCCTTGTGTTCGATCGCGCGGGTCTTCAGCGCCGCGAGCAGCCGCTGCATGTCGGCGATCAGCAGGTCGGCGGCGCGGGTCAGCTGCACGTTCAGCGTGGTGTCGAGCACGTCCGAGCTGGTCATGCCCTGGTGCACGAAGCGGGCCTGGTCCGAGCCGACGTGTTCGGCGAGGTGGGTCAGGAAGGCGATCACGTCGTGCTTGGTGACGGCCTCGATCTCGTCGATCCGGGCGACGTCGAACTGCACGTTCTTGGCCTTCCACACCGCGTCGGCGTTCTCGCGCGGGATCACGCCCAGATCGGCCATCGCGTCGCAGGCGTGCGCCTCGATCTCGTACCAGATGCGGAACTTGGTCTCGGGCGACCAGATTTCGGTCATCTCGGGGCGGGAATAGCGAGGGATCATGGCACGACTTTCGGCTTGGGGGCTGGGTCTTGCCGCGTCATAGAGGCAGCGGCGGTGCCGCACAAGGCGCGGCGCTGACGCTAGGACAGCAGGCGGGGGCAGGGATGGCGCAGGCGGCCGATTTAGAGGGGACGTGGCGGCTGGAGCGGCGAATCGCCGACGTAGGCAGCCGCAGGCTGGTCGGGCGGTTCCGCGGCGAGGCGCGGTTCGCGCGCAGCCCGGACGGCGATCTCGACTATCTGGAGGAGGGCGCGCTGCTGCTGCCGCAGGGCGGCAGCTTCAAGGCGACCCGGCGCTACCTGTGGCGCTTTGACGGGCCGCTGCTGCGGGTGTTCTTCGACGACGGGCGGCCGTTCTGGGAGGTCGATGCGGCGGGCGGCGGCATCGGCAGCGCGCATCTGTGCGGCGCCGATCTCTACCGTGCCCGGCTGGTGCTGTCGGGCTGGCCGCGCTGGCGCCTGGCCTGGCGGGTCACCGGGCCGCGCAAGGACCTGGTGATCGCCTCGCGGTTCTGGCGCGAGGCGGGGACCGGCGGCTGAGGCCAGCCGCCGGGTTCCGGTCAGAAGTTGTTGAACAGCTGCACCGAGTCGTGGTGCGTCGACAGGCTGATCATGATGCCGAGCGTGGTTGCCGCCAGCGTGGTGGTGCGGACCAGCTTGAGTTCGCGCAGCTTGCTCGGCCAGCTCAGCGTCGAGCGGATGCCGCCCTGCGACGGCGCGTCGGCATCGTGCAGCGCGGCGCGGATCTCGCGCAGCTCGGCCAGCATCGGGTGCGGCACCACCGGCATGTCGTTGGCCGGGGACGCCGGCTCGGGCGTCATCCCGAAGCGGTTGGCCGGGCGCTGCCGCACCGTGCCGGGGCGGGCGGTGCTGTAGGCCGGGCGTTGCGGCCGCACCGGCCGGGTCTGGCGGGCCGGGACTTCCGGCGCCAGCTCGGAGGTCTGCTCGGCTGTTTCGGCGTCGTAGCGCTGCAGCATCCGGTCGAGATCGGCGGCATCGGTGACCGGAAGCCCGGGATGCGTCGGGATGTCGCCCGAGATCTCCTCGACCATCTTGTCGATCAGCTCGACGGTGGCCGGCTGCGGGCTGTGCTTCCACAGCATCCGGTCCGACATGAAGCGGGTATTGATCCGGTCCGCCAGTAGCCGGGCGATCGCGCCCTGGTGCGCCGCGATGCCGCTGTCGCTGTCGCGAATGTCGCTGGCGCCGACGCCGACCGTCAGGCAGGCCTCGTAGCGGCCCGACAGGTCGCTGGCCAGCGACAGGAAGATCCGGGCGTTGTCGAGTTCGAAGATCGCCACGTCATCGTGATCCCAGTCAAGCGAGCAATCCCGCGCCGGGCAGTCCTCGAGCGCGGCCTTGAGGTCGGCAACGAGCGCCGGGAAGTCCAGGACGGGGCAGCTGCGGAACATCAGCTGGGCGATGGTACTGGTGATCTGGTCTGACATGGACCTGTCTCCAAACGTGAATGGCTAAGCGGCCGAGGGAGTGGTCTGTTCATTAAGGTTAACAAATGTGTTCCCGCTAAGCGTGAAACGGGGTGAATTCGTGATGACTGCCTTTTTTGCCGCCCAGTTTTCGCCGCATTGACCGAAAGTCGCGGGGCGTCGCGGGGCGGGCATGTTTCGATACAATGCGCTAGTGGCAAAACGCGAAAGGGCGCCCCGAGGGGCGCCCTTTGACATTTTCGTGGCGAAACCAGTCAGATCAGCAGCTGTAGTACAGCTTGTACTCGATCGGGTGCGGCGTGTGCTCGTAGGCGTAGACCTCTTCCCAGCGCAGCGCCATGTAGCCCTCGAGCTGGCCTTTGGTGAACACGTCGCCGGCCAGCAGGAACTCGTGATCCGCCTCGAGGCTTTCCAGCGCTTCGCGCAGCGACCCGCAGACGGTCGGGATCTGCGCCAGCTCTTCGGCCGGCAGGTCGTAGAGGTCCTTGTCCGAGGACGGGCCCGGATCGATCTTGTTCTTGATGCCGTCGAGACCGGCCATCATCAGCGCCGCGAAGCACAGGTAGGGGTTGGCCGCCGGATCGGGGAACCGGGCCTCGACGCGCTTGGCCTTCGGGCTTTCGGACCACGGGATCCGGACGCAGCCCGAGCGGTTGCGAGCCGAATAGGCGCGCAGCACCGGGGCTTCGAAGCCCGGGATCAGCCGCTTGTAGCTGTTGGTGGTCGGGTTGGTGATCGCGTTCAGCGCCTTGGCGTGCTTGAGGATGCCGCCGATGAAATACAGCGCTTCCTGCGACAGGTCGGCATACTTGTCGCCGGCGAACAGCGGCTTGCCGTCCTTCCAGATCGACATGTTGACGTGCATGCCGGATCCGTTGTCGCCCGAGATCGGCTTCGGCATGAAGGTCGCCGACTTGCCGTAGGCCTGGGCCACGTTGTGGATCACGTATTTGTACTTCTGGATCTCGTCGGCCTGGTGGGTCAGGGTTCCGAAGATCAGCCCCAGCTCGTGCTGGCACGAGCCAACCTCGTGGTGGTGCTTGTCGACCTTCATGCCCATGCGCTTCATGGTCGAGAGCATCTCGCCGCGCATGTCCTGCGCGTCGTCGATCGGGTTGACCGGGAAATAGCCGCCCTTGACGCCCGGACGGTGGCCGGTGTTGCCGACCTCGTATTCGG
>JBFGEI010000140.1:0-7589 GCA_041580155.1 Limimaricola sp. | reverse complement strand
GCGGTGGACCAGCTGGTCGACGGCGCCCGGGTCGGCCCGGGGTGCCGCGACGCGGTGATCCAGCTGGTCGGGCTGCAGGGGCTGTTCGACGTGATGGCGACGGTCGGGTTCTACACCACGCTGGCTTACATCGCGAACAGCTTCGGGTTGCAGCTGGACGAAAGGATTCGCTTGGAACTCGCGGATGATCCGGCGCCCGGTCGGGGCTAGCTGCACGGCTGGGTTGACTTTCAAGCGCGAGTCCGCAGGCTAGTGCCACACAGGAATTGGCATTTTCGGGAGGGAACGCGCTCATGAAGGGGTATCTCATCGGGGTTGCGGCGGCACTGACGCTTGTCGGTGGCGCGACGCAGGCCCAGGACAACCAGCAGTTCATCGCGATCGGAACCGGCGGCGTCACCGGAGTCTACTACCCGACCGGCGGCGCGATCTGTCGGCTGGTCAACCGCGGCCGGGCCGAGCACGGAATCCGCTGCGGCGTCGAATCCACCGGCGGCTCGGTCTACAACATCAACGCGATCCGCTCGGGCGAGCTCGAGTTCGGCGTGGCCCAGTCGGACTGGCAGTTCCACGCGATGAACGGCTCGTCGCAGTTCGAGGAGCAGGGGCCGTTCGAGGGCCTGCGCGCGGTGTTCTCGGTGCATCCCGAACCGTTCACGGTGGTGGCCCGCGCCGACGCCGGGATCAGCAGCTTCGAGGATCTCAAGGGCAAGCGGGTCAACGTCGACAACCCCGGATCGGGGCAGCGCGGCACGATGGAAGCGGTGATGGAGGCGATGGGCTGGACCATGGACGACTTCCAGCTGTCGTCCGAACTGCAGGCCGCCGAGCAGAGCCAGGCGCTGTGCGACAACAACATCGACGCGATGGTCTACACCGTCGGCCACCCCTCGGGGTCGATCCAGGAGGCGACGACCGCCTGCGACGCGGTGCTGGTCAACGTCACCGGCGAGGTGATCGACGCGCTGGTCGGTGACAACAGCTACTACCGCAAGGCGACGATTCCGGGCGGCATGTATCGCGGCAACGACGAACCGACCGAGACCTTCGGCGTCGGTGCGACCTTCGTCACCAGCGCCGACGTGCCCGACGACGTGGTCTACGAGATCACCAAGGCGGTGTTCGAGAACTTCGACCAGTTCAAGAGCCTGCACCCGGCCTTCGCCGATCTGAAGCAGGAAGAGATGGTCGGCGACGGTATTTCGGCGCCGCTGCATCCGGGCGCCGAGCGCTACTACCGCGAGGCCGGTCTGATCCAGTGACCGGCTCCGCGCTTTGAAGCACCGGCCGGGGCGCGCGCCGCGCCCCGGCCCCGGCCGCCGGACCGGCGGATCTTTCAGGGCAATCGAAGGGGGCGGGTCGGATGGCTGAACAGGCAGGGGATCGCGAGGAGCGCCACTATTCGGACGACGAGCTGCGCGATCTCGTCACCAGCACCGACTCCGGGGCACGCAACCCGACCAACCGCAGCGTCGCCTGGCTGATCGCCGGCACCGCGCTGGCCTGGTCGCTGTTCCAGCTCTGGATCGCGCAGCCGCAGCTGTGGTTCGGCGCCTACCTGCCGGTGTTGAACGCGTCGCAGACCCGGCCGATCCACCTGATGTTCGCGATCTTCCTCGCGTTTCTCGCCTACCCGGCGTTCAAGAGCAGCCCGCGCGGCCATGTGCCGATCGTCGATTGGGTGCTGGCGCTGGTGGCGACCTTCTGCGCCTTCTACGTGTTCTGGTTCTCGGACACGCTGGCGATGACCGCGCGGTCGGGCCTGCCGACCACCGGCCAGGTGGTGATCGGTTCGGTCGGGCTGGTGGTGCTGCTCGAGGCGGCGCGGCGGGCGCTTGGCCCGGCGCTGACCGTGGTCGGCGCGTTGTTCCTGCTTTACGCCTGGTTCGGCCAGGGCTGGCTGATCCCCGAGCTGATCGAACACGAGGGGCTGTCGTTCTCGTCGCTGGTCAACGCCCAGTGGCTCGATACCGCGGGGGTGTTCGGCATCCCGCTCGGGGTCTCGACCGCCTTCGTGTTCCTGTTCGTGCTGTTCGGCGCGCTGCTCGACAAGGCGGGCGCCGGCAACTACTTCATCCAGCTGGCCTTTGCCGGCCTCGGCCATCTGCGCGGCGGCCCGGCCAAGGCGGCGGTGGTCGGCTCGGCGATGACCGGGCTGATCTCGGGGTCGTCGATCGCCAACGTGGTGACCACCGGCACCTTCACCATTCCGCTGATGAAGCGGGTCGGCTTCACCAACGAACAGGCCGGCGCGGTCGAGGTCGCGTCGTCGGTCAACGGCCAGATCATGCCGCCGGTGATGGGCGCGGCGGCCTTCCTGATGGTCGAATTCATCGGCATTCCCTACGTCGAGGTGATCAAGCACGCCTTCATCCCGGCGGTGATCTCCTACATCGCGCTGGTCTACATCGTGCATCTCGAGGCGCTGAAGAAGGACATGCCGGCGCTGGGCGAGGCCAAGAGCCTGCTGGGCATGGTGATCAAGTTCGGCATCGGCTTCGCGGTGTTCGGCGCCGGCTTCACCGCGCTGATCTACGGCGTCGCGGCGCTTGAAGCGGCGCTGCCGTCGCTTGCCGCGCCGATCATGATGCTGGCGCTGGCGGTGGTCTACGTGCTTCTGGTCGCGGTTGCCGCCAAGCGCCCCGATCTCGAGATGGACGATCCCTCCAACCCCGAGATCAAGCTGCCGACCGTCGCCGAGGTCTACGCCACCGGCCTGCATTACATCCTGCCGATCCTTGTGCTGATCTGGTTCCTGATGGTGGAGCAGCAGAGCCCGGCGAAATCGGCGTTCTACGCCACGAGCCTGATGCTGCTGATCATCGTCACCCAGCGGCCGCTGAAGGCGCTGATGCGGGGCCGGGGCGGCGATCTGGGGGCGGAGTTCGCCGCCGGTCTCGGCGACCTCGTGGAGGGGCTGATCGCCGGGGCGCGCAACATGATCGGCATCGGCGTCGCCACCGCGGCGGCGGGCATCATCGTCGCGACCGTCACCAAGACCCCGATCGGCACCGAGCTTGCCGGGCTGGTCGAGCAGCTATCGGGCGGTATCCTCATCCTGATGCTGGTCTTCGTCGGGCTGTTCTCGCTGATCCTCGGCATGGGGCTGCCGACCACCGCGAACTACATCGTGGTGTCGTCGCTGATGGCGTCGGTGGTGGTGAACCTCGGGGCGCAGGAAGGGCTGATCGTGCCGCTGATCGCGGCGCATCTCTTCGTGTTCTACTTCGGCATCATGGCCGATGTGACGCCACCCGTCGGCCTGGCGAGCTTTGCTGCCGCGGCGGTGTCGGGCGGCGATCCGATCAAGACCGGCTTCACCGCCTTCTTCTATTCGCTGCGCACCGTCGCGCTGCCGTTCCTGTTCATCTACAACCCGGCGCTGATCCTCTACGGCATAGACCTGGGCACCATGGCGGGGATGCTGCAGGCGCTGTTCATCTTCGTGGTCGCGACCATCGCGATGCTGCTTTTCGCGGCGGCGACGCAGGGCTATTTCCTGGCGTCCTCGCGGATCCACGAATCCGCGGCGCTGCTGCTGGTGGCCTTCACCCTGTTCGTGCCGGGGTTCTGGCTCAACATGATCCAGAGCCCGTTCGAGACCACGCCGCCGGCGCAGTTCGAAGACACCGTCGCCGGCGCCGATCCGGGCCAGACGCTGCGGCTGTTGATCCGCGGCCCGGATTTCAACACCGGCGAGATGGTCGAGACCACGCTGGTGATGGACATCGAATCCGAGGGCAGCGCCGCCGAGCGGATCGACGCTTCGGGGCTGCTGCTGTTCCCCGAGGGCGACGTGGTGCGGCTCGACGAGCCGATGTTCGGCACCACCGCGTCCGACAAGCTGTCGAACTTCGACTTCTACGCCGACGTGCCGGTGCAGCTGGCGCAGGTGCTGTCGCCGCGCGATCGGATCACCAAATACGTGTTCTTCGTCCCGGCGTTGCTGTTGTTGGCGGTGGTGATCGTGCTGCAGCGTCGTCGCCAGACCAAACCCGCGTTCTGAGGAGGCCGCAATGTTCGACAAGATCCTGTTGCCGATCGATCTCTCGAAGGACGCGAGCTGGACCAGCGCGCTGCCGGCGGCGCTGCGGCTGATCGGGCCCGACAGCGGCACGCTGCACGTGGTGACCGTGGTGCCCGACTACGGCATGTCGATCGTCGGCAGCTACTTCGACAAGGGCCACGAGAAGAAGCTGCTGCACGACGTCGGCGAGAAGCTGACCGAATGGATGGCGGCGAACGTGCCCGACGGCGTCAAGGCGCATCCGCACGTGCTGCACGGGCGGGTCTACGACGAGATCATCTCGGCGGCGAACCGGCTGTCGGCCGACGCCATCGTGATCGCCTCGCACGACCCGGCGCTCAGCGACTACCTGATCGGGCCGAACGCGGCGCGGGTGGTGCGGCACGCGCGCCAGTCGGTGTTCGTGGTGCGCGACAAGGCGCTGGCCAAGCCGCGCCGCAAGTAGCGTCGGCCGGGCAGGGCGGCCGGCGCTATTCCGCCGCCCTGAGCCCGGCGATCAGGTGGTGGAATTTCTCGCCCTGGACCGCGACGTGGTCGCGCAGAAGCCGGGCGCAGCGGTCGGAGTCTCCGGCGCGCAGCGCCAGCACGATATCGCGATGCTCGGCCATCGATTGCGTCATCCGGCCGCGCAGCTGCAGCTGCAGCCGGCGGAACGGCTTCAGCCTGCGGTGCAGCCGCTCGGCCTCGGCGCAGAGGAATCGGTTGCCGGACTGGGCGTAGATCAGGTGGTGGAACACCTCGTTCTCGCGGTAGTAATCGTCGCTTTCGTCGGCCTCGAGCGCGGCGTGGCAGCGGTCGTTGGCGGCGTCGAGTTCGGCCAGCGCCGCATCGGTGATCCGCAGCGCGGCGAGCCGGCCGCAGATCGCCTCGATCTCGGCCATCACCTCGAACATTTCGATCAGCTCGACCGCGCCGATCTCGCGCACGAAGACGCCGCGGCGCGGGTGCTGCTCGATCAGCCCGGCCGCGGTCAGCTTCTGGAACGCCTCGCGGATCGGGGTGCGCGACACGCCGTGCTCTTCGGCCAGCTTGGTTTCGTCCAGCCGCATGCCTGGCCCGAACCTGCCGCGCAGGATCTGGTCCTCGAGAGATTCGGCGATCAGGTCGCTGCGGCTGCGGTCCATGCGGCATTCCCTTCGCATATGCAGAAACATCAATCTTGTATACGATAGCTTGACTTTGAATACAATCCTGCGCAGCTTGACCCAGCGACAGGTGTGGGAGCGCCGGTTGCACCGTCAGGGAGGACACACATGAAGACCATCACGATGCTGGCCGCGACCGCTGCCATGTTCGCACCAATCGCCGCCGGGGCCGAGACGCTGCGGCTGTCGCACCAATGGGCCGAGGGCGACGTGCGCCACCAGGTCGCGCAGATGGTTGCCGACGAGATCAAGGCCGCCGACGTCGATCTGGAAATCCAGATCTTCCCGAACCAGACGCTGTTCAAGGCGCGCGAGCAGTACACCCCGATGTCGCGCGGTCAGCTCGACATGACCGTGCTGCCGCTGAGCTACGCCGCCGGGCAGCAGCCGGCCTACAACCTGACCCTGATGCCGGGGCTGATCCGCAACCTCGAGCACGGCAATCGGCTGTCGAAGTCCGAATTCGGTGACGCGATCCGCGAGGTGATGGCGGAAGACGACATCATCGTGCTGGTCGACGGCTATCTCGCCGGCGGCTTCGGTTCCAACAAGGGCTGCATCACCAAGCCCGAGGACATGAAGGGCGTGTCGATCCGCGCCGCCGGCAAGGCCTTCGAGGAAATGCTGGTCGGCGCCGGCGCCTCGATCTCGTCGATGGCCTCGTCGGAAATCTACCCGGCGCTGCAGACCGGCGTGCTCGACGCCGCGAACACCTCGTCCGAGAGCTTCGTCAGCTACCGGCTCTACGAGCAGCTGAAGTGCTACACCCCGGCCGGCGATACCGCGCTGTGGTTCATGTATCAGCCGATGATGATGAACAAGACCACCTTCGAGGGCCTGACCGAAGAACAGCAGGCCGCGCTGATGGCGGCCTCGGCCAAGGCCGAAGCCTACTACCTGACCGAGGGCAAGAAGGGCGACGACATCGCGCGCCAGACCTTCGCCGACGCCGGCGTCGAGATCGCCGAGATGACCGAGGCCGACTTCGAGGCCTGGCGCGCCCTGGCGCAGGAAACCTCGTACAAGATCTTCGTCGAAGAGACCCCGAACGGCCAGGAGCTGCTCGACAAGGCGCTCGCCGTCGAGTGACCGGCTGCGGCCCCTCGCGCGCTGGCGCGGGGGGCGAACTCGAATTCAAGGACATGACATGACCGACCTGACCCGGCGGGGCGACCCCGCCGCGATCCGAGCGATCGGCCACGTCTCGACGCTTTGCGGCGTCGTGGCGTCGCTGATGATCTTCGCTTCGGTGCTGATCACTTGCCAGATGATCTTCCTGCGCGCCGTCATGGGCCAGTCGACGGTCTGGCAGACCGAGGCGGTGATCTACCTGATGATCGGCGCGACGCTGCTGGGCCTGCCGTATGTGCAGAAGCTGCGCGGCCATGTCGGCGTCGATCTGGTGCCCGAGATGCTGCCCGCCGCCGCCCGCCGGGTGCTGGCCAGCCTGGTGCTGGTCGCCACCATCGTGATGATCGGGCTGATGCTGTTCTACGGCTGGGAGATGTTCCACGTCGCCTGGGAGCGCAACTGGCGCTCTGAAACCGTCTGGGGCGTCAAGCTCTGGATCCCCTATCTTGCCGTGCCGCTGGGCTTCGCGCTGTTCGCGCTGCAGCTCGCGGCCGACCTGTGGGCCGTCGCTACCGGGCATGAAGCCGCCGTGGCCGACGTCGCCCCCGAAGACCGGAGACACTGATGGACCCGCTCAGCCTTGGCGCGCTTGTCGCGCTGTTCACCGTCCTGGTGCTGTTTTCCGGCATTTCGGTCGCCGCCGGCCTGCTGGTGGTCGCCACCGGCTTCCTGTTCTTCGCCGACGGCGCCCGGTCGCTCGAGGCGCTGCCCGAGCTGTTCTTCGGCGAACTCAACAGCTTCGCGCTGCTGTCGATCCCGATGTTCATCATCATGGGCGCCGCGATCTCGTCGTCGCGCGCCGGCCCCGACCTCTACGAGGCGCTCGAGCGCTGGCTGACCCGGGTGCCGGGCGGTCTGCTGGTGTCGAACCTGGGCGCCTGCGCGCTGTTCGCCGCAATGTCCGGGTCCAGCCCGGCGACCTGCGCCGCGATCGGCAAGATGGGCATCCCCGAGATGCGCAAGCGCGGCTACCCCGACGAGGTGGCGGCGGGCTCCATCGCCGCCGGCGGCACGCTGGGCATCCTGATCCCGCCCTCGGTCACGATGATCGTCTACGGCATCGCCACCGAGACCTCGATCGGCCGGCTGTTCCTCGCCGGCGTGATCCCCGGGCTGCTGCTGACGCTGCTGTTCATCGCCTGGGCGATCTTCGACACCTGGCGGCGCGGCGCGGCCGGGGTGGCTCTGTCGGGCATCAGGTATTCCTGGAAGCAGAAATTCGAGATCCTGCCGCGGGTGCTGCCGTTCGTCGGGATCATCATCGGCGTGCTCTACGCGCTTTACGG